>NZ_JBWKKH010000042.1:34615-74054 GCF_056431645.1 Saccharopolyspora sp. NPDC045839 | reverse complement strand
AACTCGCCCCGAAGACGTTCCACCGCACCAAGATCCACACCAAGATCATGAAGCAAACCACCAACAAGATCAACACCTAACGAAGTACTACTAGGCGCGGTGCGCAAACGTCTCGCGCACGAGTCCGAGAAACAACCGATGAGCGTTGACTCGCAGCAGTGACTCGGCTCGCGCGCACGGTCGCGGTGGGAGTTGCCCTTCAGCAGCTTGGAGTTCCGGACACTGTGATGCGATCCGTCAGGGTGTGGTCGGTGGTCTGCTGTCAGGGGCGGGTTGCGTAGACTATTCTGTTGTCTATTCCCTTTGGGGCTTCTTCGGGGGTCTGGGCTCTTGCTTCGAAGCCTCTGGCCTTCAGGGTTTTCAGGATTCTGTCTAGTGTGGACCTTGTTTCGTGGACCTCGATCGCCAGTTGCTTGATCCGTTTCCAGTCTTGGTCCGTGATCCCTGCTAGGGCCGCTTCTTCGCTTCCCTCGATGTCCATCTTGATCAGGTCTATCTCGACGTTCGGGGGTAGGAGGTCCGACAGCGGCGTGGTGGGGACCTGGAGCGCTTCGTTCCGGTAGAGCTGTTCCGCTATCGTCGGGTTCGCGTACTTCGCTACCGTTTGTTTGTCCTTGAGCTTTTCCGCCAGGTGGGCCGTTGAGTTTCCCGGCATCGATGGGAAGAAGTAGAACTCCGCCGTTCCCGGTTCGTCCGACAGGGCCGTCTCGTGGACCGTGACACCCGAGGCGCTGTGGTGGTCGATGTTCGCTCGCAGGGCTTCGGCGTTGTTCGGGATCGGTTCCACCGCCAGTACCGAGGCTTCCGGGTAGCGGCTCTTGATGAACAGCGTGAACAGGCCGATGTTCGCTCCCGCGTCGACCACCAGGCCCTTCGGGTTGATCGGGGCCAGGCCGCTCAGGTACGTGTTCCGGCCGAAGATCTCCTCGTAGATCAGCTTCGCCTCGGTCAGCACCGGGTTCCCGGTCGCCGGGGTGTAGCACTCGAATCCCTCGGCCACCTCGACGAGGTCCAGGTCAGACATCCACTCCACCCTTCGCCACCGAGCCGGGGTCGCCGGCCAGGAACTCGGTCAACGCGTCGGCACCTCGCAGCGCCGAATCGGTGCTGCGCAGTTCTTCCCGCCAGCTCGCCAAGTTGTCCCGCACCGCCCGATCCGCCGCGAGCTCTTCGACCGCTGCGCGCAGCTCCGCCGCGGTCACCGCTTCCGGGTCCACCGCGCTTCCCAGGCCCAGTTCGGCGGCGCGCCTGCCGTTGAAGGCCTGTTCGGGCGTTTGGGGGAGCGACACGAGTGGGACGCCGTGCAGCAGGGATTCCATTGTGGACCCCATGCCGGTGTGCGACACGAACGCCGATGCGTGCCGCAGGACGGCTAGCTGCGGGACCTGTTGGTGCACCTCGAAGTTCGCCGGTACCGGATCCGGCGGGTCGGCGCGGCCGGTCGCCATGACCACGTGCCAGGGCGTGTCGGCGAACGCTTCGACGCACAACCGCAGCAGGTCCGGTCGGTCGTTGAACACCGTTCCCAGGGAGATGAGCAGGATCGGCGCGTCCGCTGCCGGCGGTGACCAGTCGTCCGGGCGGGCTCGTCCGGGCAGGGCCGGGCCGAGGAAGCGGAACTCCGGGCCGAACGTCTCGCCCGCGATCTGGAACTTCCGCGGCAGGAAGACCAGGTTCAGCCCGGCTCGGGCCGCGGTCGGCAGCAGCGCCTGCAGCGGCAGGCCCCGCCGGTGCGCGAATCCGGCGAGCTTCTGGCCGCTCGCGAACAGCCTCGGATCGGTGTGGTCGAGGTCGGCCGGCCACATCTGCTGCTGCAGCGAGAAGTGCTCGTTGCCGACCATGTTCGGCGCCAGGCCCACGCCCGGCACCCCGAGCTCGGCGGCCAGGGCACGGCCGGGCAGTCCCATGATGTCGAAGCACACGCAGTCCGGGCGGTCGGCCCGGAACGGGCTCGCCAGCTCGTCGTACGTCGTGATCAGCTCTTCGATGCCCGCGTCCATCATCTTGATCATGTTCTCCGCGGTGTAGCCGCGACCCGCCAACCCGGCCAGCTCGACGTGCCACGGCATCTCCACCGGCGTCGCGCCCGCCCGCCGGACCGCCGCGGCCTGATCGCCACCGGTCGCGTAGCTGATCCGGTGGCCGCGGGCAACCAGCTCCTCCACCAGCGGCAGCGTCGGGTTCACATGACCGTGCGCGGCGAGCGAGACGAACGCGAAGTGCTTGCCCATGATCCTCCCCATCGCCCGCGCTCGTCGTGCGCGGCGAACTCCCCGCAGTGGCCGGAAAGCCGGCGGACCGCGCCGGATCCGAGGCGGTCGACGCCGCGGAGCCTACCCGAACTTCCGCGCGGCTGCGGCGATTCTTGGACAGCATCGGAAGATTCTTGGTTGAATGCGGGCCGAGCCGCGAATCAGGGGAGTGCGATGAACGAGAACCTGTCTGCGCCACCGGAATCCGGAGCCTGGCACGGCGTCCAGATCTACTATGCGGCGGAGAAGGAAGACCTCATCCTGGATTGCCTGCGGCCGTTGTTCGCCCGGATGCCGGCCGAGGCCGAGCGGATGTTCTTCGTCCGCCACTGGCTCCGCGGCCCGCATCTGCGGCTGTGCTTCCGTGCGCCCGAGCCGGTGTTCCGGGAGGTGATCCGGCCCGAGGTGGAGAGCGCGGTGAACCGCTATCTCGCCGAGCACCCCTCCACCGCGCGGGTCGACGAACGGGAACTGCTGGCCACCCATCGCGAAGTCGCCCGCCAGGAGCGGGAATCGGACCCGCTGGCGCCGTTCCACCCGGACAACTCGGTCCAGCACGCGCCGCACGACCGGCGCATCCACGTGCTGGGCGGCGAGGCGGCCGCCGCGCTGCTCGAGGACTTCTACCACGAGACCAACGAGCTGGTCTTCGAGATGCTCGACCAGGTGCGCGCCGGGCGCAGCCGGGTCGGCCTCGCCGCCGACCTCATGATCGCCACCGCGCACGCGATGTGGCCGGGGATCGACCGCGGCTTCATCTCCTACCGGTCGCACGCCGAGGGCTTCATCGTGCGGGCCCCCGACCCCGCCGCGCGGCGCGAGTTCTGCGTTCAGCAGTATCAGTCGCAGGCCGCTGTGCTGCGGGAACGGTTGGTCGGCGTGCTCGACTGCGTGGAGCGCGGCGGCACCGACGTGCCGTTCGTCGCCGAGTGGGTCCGGCTGCTGGGCCGGTTCCGCTCGACCGCCGAGCCGTTGATCGGCTCCGGCGAGCTGTCGTTCGCGGGCGCGGTCGCGCCGGACGCGGTGCAGAGCTGGGACCCGGGCATGCTGGAGCACAGCACTTTCCACCGATTGCTGCAGGGTGATGGCGGCCGGATGGCCGATCTGCAGCGGGATCCGGGGTTCCTCGCGTTCCGGTTCGCGCTCAACTACCTCTACCTGCACCTCAACCGGATCGGAGTGCTGCCGGTGGAGCGGTTCCTGCTCTGCCACCTCATCGCCGACGCCGTGGAGGAGCACTACGGCATCTCGGCCAACGACTTCGTCGCCTCCTGATCGATCCAATGTGGACAAGCTCGCCCGGCGCGAGTGGCTAGGCTGGCGCCGTGGAGAACGCTAGCGTTGTGTCGGTTCAGGTTTCGCACTCCGACCTGGTCGGGGTGCTGTGCAGGCCGAAGTCGCCGGGGCCGCACCCGGCCGTGCTCGTGGTCGGCGGCTCGTCCGGGGCGGTGCCCGAGCTCGCTGCCCGACTGCTCGCCGAGCAGGGCTTCGCCGCGCTCGCCGTGGCGTACTTCGGCGGGGCGGGGCTGCCGCGGGATCTCGTCGAGATCCCGGTGGAGTACTTCACCGGCGCGCTTCGCTGGCTCGCCGGACGCCCCGAGGCCGACGCCGACCGTCTCGCGGTGCTCGGCCGCTCGCGTGGCGGCGAGCTCGCGTTGTTGCTGGCAGCGGCCCATCCGGAGCTGGTGCGGGCGGTGGTCGCCCACGTGCCCAGCAGCGTGGCGTGGCAGGCCGTGCCGTCGGATCCCCGGGCCATGATGGCCGGTCCGCGATCGTCGTGGAGCCGGGGCGGCGAGCCTGTCCCGTTCGTGCCCATGCTGCCACCGAGCGCCGCGGAAATGGCCGAGTTCCAGGGTTTCTTGAGTGGTCGTCCGGTGTCGTTCCGGTCGTCCTTCGAGCGCGCCATGGGGCAGGACGAGGCCGTCGCGGCCGCGAGCATCGAGGTGGAGCGGATCAACGGGCCGGTGCTCGTGCTCAGCGGCGGCCAGGACGCGCTGTGGCCATCTGAGCTGTTCGGCGAGCGGATCATCGCTCGGCTCGACGCACGCGGGCACGCGTTCCCGCACCGGCACGTGTGCTATCCGGACGCCGGTCACCTGCTCGGTGCTCCCGGGACGGCGGCGCGGCCGCGAGGCGCCGGCTTCAACCGGCTGCTGATGGGCGGCGACCCGGTGGCGGATGAGGCGGCGAGTCGCGACAGCTGGCCGCACGTGCTCGAGTTCCTGTCCATCTCCTAGCTACGCCTGCGCCCCGAAAACCGTTGCCTGTTCTCAGAAATATCTCAGGAAGCCGCCGTGTCAGGTGTGGCGCGGAAGTCTAGCCGAGCGCCGGTTCACCTTCCCTGCTCTATTCGGCGTAACCTCCCGTTAATATCTGCTGGGCGAGGGTTCTAGCGATTCTCTAGTTATTCGATCCCTACCTGGGATTGTCGGTCCGGGACGGACTCGCAGGTCCGTTGCGCTGGACTTTTTCGTGGCATGCCAACGGATCTCGTGCTAGAACTGGGCACGTCGGCGCCGGGATCCCGGGAATTGCGTTGACAAATCAACTATTCCGTCGACCCGAATGTGGGGTATGGCATGGAAGATCTGAAGTTGGACCTGGAAAGCCTGCAGGTGGAGAGCCTCGCCTTCGGCGCTGACGCGGACCGCGACCTCCAGTCCCTGGGCATGGGCCACGGGATGACCGAGGTCGGCGCTTCCGCCGGTTGCTGCTGCTGCACCTGCAGCTGCTGCTGCTGCCCGTGTGGCTGATTGGCGCCACCTGCGGAGAGCCGGGAGCTAGCGCCCTGCGCTGATCCCGACTGGCGAGTTCGCTCGTCTTCCGCATAGGCGGGCGCGGGGTTTCGTCGAGCGAAATGCTCGGCGGGCCCCGTGCTCGTCGTGCGTCCGCCGTGATCCTGTTTGCTGCTGCCCTGGATGGACAAGTGAAGCCGAAGCTCAAGAACGACACGTTGTACCTCCCCTCCGCGGAGGGGGTCTACTTCGTGAGCAACCACGGAACGTTGACGCTGGACGGCAAGCACATCTACCAGTGGGTGGACAAGCTCGCCCCGTTCCTCACCGGCGCGCACACGCTCGACGAGATCACCGCGAGCCTGTCCGAGGACCGCAAGCGCATGGTTGTCGGGCTGATCGGCGGACTGGTCCAGAAGGGCTTCATCAAGGACGTCGGCGACGACCGGCCGCACGGGCTCGATGACGGCGTGCTCGCCGCGTACGAGTCCGAGATCGCGTTCATCGACTACTACCGGGACTCGGCCGCGCACCGCTTCCAGCGGTTCCGGGAGAGCAAGGTGCTGCTGGTCGGCGCCGGTCAGACCGCGGTCGCGCTCGCGCAGGCCTGCCTGCACGCCGGTCTGCTCGAAGTGCACGTCACGATCACCGGCGAGGCCGCCACCGACCGGTCGCGCCTCGACACTTACCTGGACCACGCCCGCGAGCGCGACTCGGCGCAGTCGATCGTCGAGCACCGTGCCGCCATCGACGGTTCGGTCGAGGAGTGCAAGGACGCGCTGGGATCGTTCGACGCCGTCATCCACGTTTCCGACAAGCCGATGCTCGACCGCGCGCGGCGGCTGAACCGGGCCTGCGCCGAGCTCGGCACGCTGTTCATCCAGGCCATTGTGGACGGTGACGAGGCGTGGGTCGGGCCGCTGGTGGGGCCGGGCGACGGCGCGTGCTGGGAATGCGCGCGGCTGCGGGTGCTGGGCAGGCGCGAAGGCGCCGACGCCGAGTTCGCCGACCGGCCCGACGCGGCGCCCAGCGAGTTCCTGGCCGGGCCGACCGCCGCGATCGTGGCCAACCAGCTGTCGTTCGAGGTGTTCAAGCACCGCACCGAGGCCGGGCCGGTGGAGACCGCGGGCGCGCTGGTGCGGCTGGACCTGGAGACCCTGCAGAGCTCGAACCACCCGGTCACCCGGCACCCGCTGTGCACCGCACACGAGGATCCGCAGCCGCGCGGTGAAGCGGAATTCCTGGCCGCAGTGCGCGATCTCGCAGCCGGGCCGGAGATCACCGGGGAGGAGTTCTCGGCCGCCGCGGCCGCCTGCTTCGAGCCGTCGACGGGCCTGCTGGCCAGCCTGGACGAGGGGGACTTCGGGCAGCTGCCGTTGAAGGTGTCGCGCGCCGAGTACGCGAACGTGCTGCTGCTGCCGGACTTCGAGCGGGAGAGCGCGGCGGCCGTCGAGGTGGCCACCGACTTCACCGAAGCCCGCGAGCGCGCTACGCGCCGCGCCTGCGAGCTCTACGCGGCCAGCGCGGTCGACCGGCGCCGGTTGAGCGGTTCGGACGAGCCGCGCACCTGGGGCCTGGACCTGATCAGCGGCGCGGCCCGTTCGCTGCCCGCCGCCGACGTCTTCCCCGCGCTGCGCGGGGTGCTGCCGCACGCGGCGGACCTGCCAGGCCTCGCCTCCGGCTCCACCTGGGCCGAGGCCGTCGGCCGCGGCCTGCTGGCGCTGGCCGACCGGATCACCGTGGCGGAAGTCGCCGAGTCGGTGCGCCCGGCCGTCGACCCCGCCGCCGTGCCGCGCACCGAGCGCGCGGAACGCTACTGGAAGATGCTCGACATCGTCGGCGTCGAGGTCGCGATTCACGACATCACCGGCTCGCTCGGCGTGCCGACCTTCGTGGCCTGCGCCGGACCGGAAACCGTCGGCTTCGCTTCGGGATTCGACATCGGGCAGGCGCTCGAAGAGGTGTTGGAGCAGGCGCTGCGGCACCACCAGGCGCAGGCCGGCGAGTGGCCCCGCTACGCGGCCGCCCCGACCGCGAACCTGCCCGAGCTGCCGCCGGAGCTGCGCGGCCCGCAGGCGGCCATCGCCGCCGCAGCGCAGCCGGACGGCTGGCCCGAGGTCCAGGAGCTCCTGCTGAGCCGCCTGGGCGCCGCCGGGCACCGGCCCGTCGCGGTGCCGCTGGACCACGACCCGGCGCTGAACCGGGTGCTGCCCTACATCGTCAACGTCGTGCTCGGAGAAGAGAACTAGTGGCCGAAGACGTGCACAAGGCAACCGGCGCGACCATCCGGGTCGGCATCGCGGGCGAGGGCGAGCTCCACGCGGCGACGTGGCGCGAGGTGTCCCGGCGGTACCCGGTGGTGGACGCCGAGACCGAATCCGGAGTGGACATCGTGCTGCTCGTCGAGGACGGTTGGGACCGGCAGCGGCACCGGCGGTGGAGCGACCGGTCGCGTGCCAGCGGGATTCCGCTGCTGCCGGCCTACGTCACGCCCGGTGCGGCGCTCATCGGCCCGTTCCTGTCCACTCTGGACGAGGGCTGCCTGGAGTGCGTGGAGCAGCGCCGCCTGCGCGCCCGCAACGACGGCACCGACTACGCCAAGGTCCTGGAAGCGCACCCCGAGCGAATGGCATCGATCGGCGGGCAGTGGCTGACCGGGTTCGCCGTGGACCTGCTCAGCGCGTTGATCGTTCGGGAGGTCGACCGGTTCGCCGCCGACCCGGCGACGCCGAGCACCCGCGGCAGTCTCATCCGCCTCTCCCTGGACGACCTGCGCACCAGCACGCACCGCTGGCTGCCCGATCCGCTGTGCGACCGGTGCGGCCGGCTGCCGCTGGACACCCGGGAGGGCGCGGAGATCGAGCTGCAGCACCGGCCGAAGGCCTCCGTCGACGGCTACCGGGTTCGCTCCCTGGCGGGTGAGCAGGACCGGCTGCGCGATGTCTACGTCGACTCCGAGGCCGGGCTGCTGCGCGCCGTCTACAAGGAAGGGCGCAGCGTCTTCCCGAGTTCGAGCGCGCCGATGGGGCTGCGGGCCACCACCCGCACCGAGGTCGGCTACGGGCACCAGCTCGACTTCTCCGCCAGCCAGCTGACCGCCATCGCCGAGGGCATCGAGCGCTACGGCGGCATCGAGCCGGGCGGCAAGCGGACGGCGGTCCGCGCGAGCTACCGCGAGCTGGGGCCGGACGCGCTGGACCCCACCACGCTGGGGCTGCACACCGACGAGCTCTACAGCCGGCCGGGCTTCCCGTACCCGCGCTACCACCACGACCTGACCTTCAACTGGGTGTGGGGCCATTCCTTCGCCCGGCAGCGGCCGATCCTGGTGCCGGAGAACTACGCCTACTACGGCACCGTCTACCGCAACACCCGGGATCACCCGTTCGTCTACGAGATCTCCAACGGCTGCGCGCTGGGCGGCTGCCTGGAGGAGGCGATCCTGCACGGCATCCTGGAGGTCGCCGAGCGGGACGCGTTCCTGATGACCTGGTACGCGCAGCTGTCGGTGCCGAGGATCGATCCGCGATCCGCCCCGAACCCCGAGGTGCCGCTGATCATCGAGCACATCGAGAGCTTCTCCGGCTACTCGATCGAGGTCTTCAACATCACCATGGAGCAGGGCGTGCCGTGCTTCTGGGTGCTGGCGGTGGACCGCCGGGGCATGCCCGACATGCCCAAGGTGCTGTGCGCCTCCGGCTCGAACCTGAACCCGGAGAAGGCGCTGATCAGCGCGTTGATGGAGCTGGGGCCGCTGGTGAGCAGGCCGCCGGAGTTCCACCGGCAGAACCGGCCGCGGGTGGAGGAGATGCTGGCCGATCCCTACGCGGTGCTGTCGATGGAGGACCACGCCGCGCTCAACGGCGCGCCGGAGGTCTTCGACCGGTTCGACTTCCTGCTGCACGGTTCGCCGGTCCGGCAGACCTTCGCCGAGGCGTTCAAGGACTACTACCAGAAGCCGAAGAACGCGGACCTGCGCGACGACCTGTCGGAGACGCTGCAGCAGTACGTGCGCACCGGGCTGGACGTCGTCGTGGTCGACCAGACCACGCCGGAGCACCGGGCGGGCGACTTCGCCTGCGTCAAGGTGATCATCCCCGGCTGCCTGCCGATGACCTTCGGGCACATGCGGCGCCGCGACCGGGGTTTCGAGCGCCTGCACCGGATTCCGCACGAGCTCGGCTACCGGGACCGGCCGCTGACCGACGCCGACATCAACCCGCACCCGCATCCCTTCCCGTGACGCGGGCGCTGGAGGTTCAATGGGCAACTGGGACCTGGACATCGGCGAGCACTACCTGCGCCGCACGGTGCACGAGGCCGAGGAACTCTTCGCGCAGGTGCTCGGCGAGGAGCCGATCGGCGCCGATCCGCTGCCGTTCAAGATCTACCGCGACGTGCCGCGGCACCGGCTGCCCGGCGCGCTTCCGCTGGAGATCGGCGACGCGCGCAGCGCCTTCGCCGACTTCACCGCGCCCGAGCCGGTTCTGCGCGAGCCGGCGCAGCTGCTGTCGGCATTGCTCCACTACGGCTACGGATTCTCCCGCTGGGACGAGGGCCCGGGGGCGGTCTGGCCGTACCACCGGATGGTGCCGTCGGCCCGGTGCTACTTCCCGACCGAGCTCTACCTGTGGATGCCCCGCACCGGCGAGGTCCCGGCGGGGATCTACCACTACGACACCCTGCACCACGGCCTGGCGCTGATCCGGGAAGGCGACTTCCGCGCCGAGCTGGGCCGGTTGCTGGGCACGGACGTCGACGACGTGCACAGCGTGCTGCTGCTGTCGTCGCTGTTCTGGAAGAACGCCTTCAAGTACCGCGGCTACTCCTACCGCCTGTGCGCCCAGGAAGCGGGCATGGTGGCCGGGAACCTGCTGATGGTCGCCGGCGCGCTGGGGCTGCGCGGCGAGGTCGGCTTCCAGTTCGCCGACCGTCGTGCCGGGCGGCTGCTCGGCCTGGTGGATTCCGAGGAGCACCTGTTCGCGGCGCTGCCGCTGCGCCGGGACGGATCGGCCGCCGAACCGGCGCCGGAAGTTCCGGTCCCGCCGGTTTCGCACCGCTACGTCCGGCCCGAGGGGGACGTGCACCCGCACGATGCGCTGTTCACCTCGATCGCCGAGAACTCCCTGCTGGACGACGCGGCTGAAGGCGCCCGCCAGCTCGCGGTGTCTCGTCGCTGCGACAGAGGCGAGACGCCGACGCTGCCGATGCCGCCTGCGCGGCGCGAACCGATCGAACTCGGCGCGACGTTGCGGGCGCGCAGTTCCGGCAACGTGCTGTTCAACCCGATCGCCAAGACGCTGGCGCTGGTCGATCTCTGGGAGATCGTGCGGTACGCGACCGATCCGTACCGCAGCGACCTGCGGGACGGGGTCGCCGAGCCGGGGGTGAGCCTGCACGTCGTGGCGCTGGACGTGGCCGGGCTGGCGAAGGGCGTCTACCGGTTCTGCCGGGAGCACGCGGGCCTGCACCTGGTCGCCGAAGGCGACTTCTCCCGGCCGCTGCAGGGCACCCTGCCGGTGCCGAACCTGAACCTGTGCGCGTCCAACGCGGTCCTGTACCTGGCCGCGGACCACGCCGAGGCCGGCCGCACCTTCGGCAACCGCGCCTACCGGCTGATCAACCTCGAAGCCGGGATCGTCGCGCAGCGGCTCTGCGTGCTCAGCGCCGCCCACGGCCTGGCCGCTCGTGTCCACAATGGATATGACGCGGCCGGTGTCGAGTCGATCCTGCGGCTGGACGAGGCGAAGCTGACCCCGTTCTTCCAGATCGCGATCGCGCACAACCGGCCAGGGGTCCAGCTCGGGCTCCCGGTCGTCTTCTGAGGTGGGACGGGAGCCGATGACATACCGCGTCGAACCGGCCTTCGTGGCGCGCGTCGCCGGGATGCCGCTGGCCTTCCTCCGGCGGCTGCGCACCGAGCGCACCGCCGAACTCGTCGAGCAGATCCTCGATGCGGAGCAATGGCTTTCAGAGCACGGCGACGCGCTTTCAGACGCGCTGCACGACGTCGTCGGCCGCACCACCGACACCGGCCTGCGGAGGCGGCTCATCAACCTGCGCCGCGACGTGTACCAAGGCAGGCAGCCCCGCTCCGGCGTCGACGACGAACTGCTCGCCGAGCTGCCCGCGGAGCTGGCCGAGGCGCTCACCGGCTGGCAGCGCCGCGTCCACGAGCGCGGCGCGCTGATCGCCGCCGCCGAAGCGGAACTGCCCGTGGAAGTGGCGCGACAGCGGCACGCCGTGCACGAGCTGGCCGCCGACCCGGCGTTCCAGCGCGGCCTGGTGCTGGCCAGCCCCGATCTCTACCTCAGCCTCCGCAAGGCGTCGCCGGACCAGCCGGATCGCAAGCTGGAGCGCAAGCTCGCCAAGTACCTCTCGCGCACCGCGGCCAAGACCAGCCCGTACAGCACGTTCACCGGCTTCGCGGAAGGCCGGTGGATCGACGACGGCCCGCAGCTGCACTACGCGGGCGGCTCGCGCCGCAGCGTCGTCGAGCTGAACGCCTTCACCCAGCAGCAGATCCCGCGCGCCCTGGCGGGCTGGCCGGAGATCCGTCCGCACCTGCAGCTGGCGGTGAACACCAGCGTGGCCGAGGACGGCGAGGTGCTGCGGTTCCTCGGGCGCAAGGACGGCGAAGCCGTGCTGGAACTGGCGAACACCCCGACGCTGCAACGCTTCCTGCGGGAGATCCGGCACGGCGCCGACCGGACCTACCGGGGCGTGGTGGGCGCGCTGGCCGGGCTGGACCGGGAAGACCGCAGCGCGCAGATCGAGGGGTTCCTCGACCAGCTCATCGACATCGGCCTGGTCGAGATCGGTTTCGGGATACCGGACAACGAGACCGACCACCTCGGCAGGCTCGCCGCCGAACTGGCGGGCTTCCCCGGCGACCGCGTCGCCGGCGTCCGGGCCACCCTGCTGGCGCTGCGGGACGATCTGGAGACCTACGGGCGGCTCGAGGCTCCCGAGCGCCGGTTCGAGCAGTCGGCCGTGGTCACCGACCGGCTCCGGCAGGTCTACGCCCGGCTCGGCTGGGACGACTCGGGCGCGGAGTTCCCGAAGCAGGCGTTCTACGAGGACGTGCTGATCACCGGCGGCGCGGTGACCGGCCGGCTGGAATCCTGGCGCGGGCTGTTCGACCGGCTCGAACTCGTGCGGCGGATGGCCGGGCTGTACGACCGGTTCCTGCCCGGCCGCATCGCCGCCGAGGCGTTCTTCGCCGACCGCTACGGCGCCGGCGCCCAGATCCCGTTCCTGGACTTCTACCGCGACTTCGGCCGGGCGACGGGCAATCCGGCGGACACCGGCAGCCGGGTCAGCGGGGCGGACCTGGCGACCTGCTACGAGCGGGCGTTCCCGGTCCCGCGGATCGGGCTGGAGCGGCTGGATCGGCTGAACACCCTGCAGCAGCGGTTGGTCGCCGCGGTTGCCGGAGCACCCGTCGACGATGCCGGTGTCCGGAACCTCTCGGCGCAGGCCATCGGCGAATTCCTCGACGAGGTACCGGAATTCGTGTCGCCGATCGAATCGGTCGCCTGCTACCTGCAGCCGATCGCCGGGGACCGGCCGCGCGCCGTGCTGAACGAGCTGATGACCGGATTCGGCCGCAGCCAGGCCCGCCTGCTTCGCCTCGGGCAGCGCACCGGCGGCGCCTTCACACCACCCGAGAACCCCACCACGCCCCGGCGGTACGCCGAGATCACCGGGACCGTCGGATCGAACCTCAACCTCAAGCACCCGCTGACCCACTACGAGATCAGCTACCCGGCGAGCACCAGCGACCGGCCGCCGGACCGGCGGCTGGCGCTCAGCGACCTCCTGGTCGTGCACGACCCCGGCGCCGGGGCGCTGCGGCTGGTCTCGAAGGGCCACGGCGTGGAGATCATGCCCGT
Source organism: Saccharopolyspora sp. NPDC045839 (assembly GCF_056431645.1). Taxonomy (NCBI): domain Bacteria; kingdom Bacillati; phylum Actinomycetota; class Actinomycetes; order Pseudonocardiales; family Pseudonocardiaceae; genus Saccharopolyspora; species Saccharopolyspora sp. NPDC045839. The sequence goes on along the minus strand of NZ_JBWKKH010000042.1, from coordinate 61,172 downwards.
GCACCTGGGCGTGATGGTCGAGTTCCTGCTGCCGCCCGCGTACCGGTTCCTCATCCAGATGTTCGGCCAGGCCGTGCCGCGCTTCGAGTTCATCAAGCAGCTGTCCACCGCCGCCCCGGTCGGCGAGGTGGACGGCGTCCGCCGGTACCCGCGCCTGGCGCTGGGCGATCTGGTGCTCAACCGCGCGGCGTGGGTGGTGCCCAGCGGGCTGCTGCCCAGGCGCGCCGCCGGCGGCTCGGCGCTGGAGCACCTGATCGAGGTGAACCGCTGGCGGCGCCGCCACCGGATTCCGCAGCAGTGCTTCGTCCGCGCCGTCGCCGGGCACGGCAACGCCTCGCAGCGGTCCCGTGTGGACGGTCTGTTCGACAAGACGCGCAAGCCCGTGTACCTGGACTTCGGCAGCGAACTGTTCGGCCACGTCTTCGAGGAGGTCGCCGCGAGCACCGACCAGCTGCTGGTCTTCGAGGAGATGCTGCCGGGACCGCAGGAGCTGGTCCCCGGCGAGGAGGACGGCGCTCGAGCCACGGAGCTGGTGGTCGAGCTGACGCAGGCAGGACGCGATGGCTGAAACGCAGTGGGTCGGCGTGCACATCCACTACCACGATCCGCTGGACGCTGTCGTCACCGGCGCGGTCCGGCCGCTGGTGGCGGAGCTGGACGGCGGACTCGACGGGCACTTCTTCGTGCGGCACTGGCAGGCGGGGCCGCACCTGCGGCTGCGGCTGAAACCGCGTTCGCCCGGCGACGCGGACAAGGTCCTCGAACTCCTCGACCGGCGGGTGGGGGAGTTCCTCCGCGACCGCCCGTCCCGCGCGACCGTCACCGAGCAGGACTACCGCGAGGTGGCCGATCCGCTGGTGGGGATCGAGCGGGGCCAGCACGAGGCAGAGCCGCTGCAGCCGAACAACACCGCGCGGCACGTGCCCTACGAACCGGAATACGCGCGCTACGGCGGCACTCCCGAGGCCATGGGCGTCGTCGAACGGCACTTCGCCGAGTCCAGCGAGCTGGTGGCCGACCTGCTGGCACAGGGCCCGACCGGCGACCAGCGCACCGGGCAGGCACTGGCGATGATGCTGGTCTGCGCGATGACGGCGGCAGGCGGCTCCGGCAGCTTGGCCGACTACCTCGGCACCGGTCACCGCGACTGGGGGCGGCGGCTGGTGTTCGGCGATCCGGATGCTGTCGAGATCCACTTCGAGGCGAAGTACCAGCGGCAGCGGCCCCGGCTGCTCGGCGTCGTCGAAGGGCTGGTCCGGGCGGTCGAATCCGGCGCCACCGAGCGCGCCGGAGCCGCGGTGGCACGGTGGGCCGGGGCGACCACGACCCTGCGCGACGAGCTGCGGCTGCTCCGGGAAGGCGGCCGGTTCGCGGTGCAGGAGGTGCTGATGCCGCCGCAGCGGCACCGGGAGGCCGAACTCGCCAGCGTGCTGTTGTTCTGCTCGCACATGCACAACAACCGGCTGGGCGTCACGCTCCCGGAGGAGTCCTACCTGATGTACCTGCTGTGGCGGGCGGTTTCCGAGATCACCGGGAGTGCGAGTTGAACACCGAGCAGTCGGCCGCGAGCGCCCGCAAGTACCTGGCGCTGGCCGAGGGCATGCCGATTCCCGAGGAGATCGACTGGGGCGATTCGCCGACCCAGTTCAAGGTCTACCGGGACAAGCCACGGATCCCGCTGGGCTACCGGACCGCCGGGGAATCCGCCACCGATCGGCTCGGGCAACTCCTGCTGGACTGCTACGGGGTGACCCGCTACCGGTGGACGACGGCCGACGCCCTGCGCCGGCTGATCGGCACCAGGGGAGCGGAGCCCGGCGGTGGCGCGAAGCTCGCCAGGAACGCGCTGCGGCCGGTGCCGTCCGGCGGTTCGCGGTTCCCCGCCGAGCTGTACGTGGTGGCCGGCCCCGGCAGCGGCATTCCACCGGGCGCCTACCACTACGACGCCGCGCACCACTCGCTGGTGACGTTGCGGGACGGCGACTGGACGCCGGAACTCGCCGCCGGCCTCGGCGGCGAGCGCTCGGAGTTGACGCTGCTGACGACCGCGTTCTTCTGGAAGAACGCGTTCAAGTACGGCGACGTGACGTACCGGCTGTGCGGCCTGGACATCGGTGTCCTCATCGGACAGATCCTCGCGGTGGCCGCGCGCGACCGGACCGAGGCGCGGGTGCGATACCAGTTCGCCGACGACACCCTGGACGGCCTGCTGCGGCTCGACCCGATGCGGGAAAGCGTCTACGCCGCGATCGCTCTCGGCCCCGTCGAGCGGACCTCGGGCGGATCGCGACCCGTCGAGGGCGCGGAACTCCCGCGGACCGGCTCGGGTTCGGTGGCGGAGCGGGACTGGTCGATCGCGGCCTTGCCGCTGCAAGCCGAGGTGCACCAGGCGTCCAGGCGCACCGCGGAGCGGCCGGCGGCGGGCGCCAAACCGGAGGTCAGCGCCTCGGCCGTGCCCGGCGGGGGAACGGTGGCACTGCCCGGCCGCCGGGTCGACCCGCTCGACGGGTTGCGGGTCCGGCGTTCCTCGATGGGCTACTTCACCCTGTCCGACCTGGGACAGGACGCGCTCGCGGCGCTGCTCGCGGCGGCGGCCGAGGGCTACCGGAACGATCTCGACGGGCCGTCACCCGCGGTCCGGCACACCGCGCTCCTCTGCGCGGTGAACCGGGTTTCCGGCCTGGAGCCCGGTGTCTACCGCTACCGGCCGGAGCGGGCGGACCTGGAGCTCGTGCGCGCAGCACCCGGAATCGGCGGCGAACTCCAGGAGGCGTTGCTGATCAAGCTCTTCAACCTCACCCACACGAACCTGTGCATCTACCCGGTGGGCGAATACGAGAGCGGCTTCCGAACGCACGGCGACCGCTGGTACCGGATGCAGAACATGGAAGCCGGAATCCTGACCCAGCGGCTCTACCTGGCGGCGGCGGCGCTCGGACTGCGCTGCCACGCGAGCCTCGGCTACCACGTGCCGCAGACCAACCGGCTGCTCGGAATCGACGGAACGGGCCTCACCAGCCTGCTCCAGGTGATGATCGGTTCCGGCCGAGCACCAGGCGACTTCTACGAAGCGGGCTGGCATTAAGACTGTTTCCAACCTCGTTTTGCGTGGCGGTGCGGGTGGCGGCCCCCCTGCGGGAATTACAGCGCCCGCCTGGACTCCGGGTGCCCAACCTTATGTATGCCAATACACGGCGGTTGGGCCGTCCTCGCCAGGCGAACGCTGAGAACCCGCGGCGGTGCGAGTTGCATAGGTGGGCTAAGCGGCTGCGCCGCTTCAAAACCCGCCCTACCACATTCCAGACGTCCAAGACGACTCCTCGACCCGGGAACGGCGGGGGAATCGCCGCTCCCGGGAGCGAGGTCACCTGCCGGTGCCTGACCTGGCGGGTTCCCGCCCCGGCTGGCGCTTCCGCTGCATCATGCCGTTCATGGCGCGGAAGAAGACCCTCGACAGCGACACCGCGACCTTGTTGCTCTGCAAGCCCTGCTTCTGGTACTGCAGCGCCTTCCGCACCGCGGCGAAGCCGTATTCGAGCATCCCGGCCTCGAAGACCCGGATCGCCTCGGTGGTCGCCGCCTTGCCGTCGCGCGCCGAAACGAGTTGGCGGCACAGCAGATCCGCGTCGCGCAACGCGGTGTTGCCGCCCATACCGCCGACCGGCGACATGCTGTGCACCGCGTCGCCGAGCAGCGTGACGTTGGTGGTCTCCCACGGCTTGACCGGCACCGATGTCTTGTACGGCACCAGAAGCGCGCTCTCCGGGTCGGATTCGGCGATCAGCCTGCGCAGTTGCGGGTGCCAGTCGCCGACGAGCCGTTCGATCAGGCCCTTCAGCTCGGGACCGTCGAGGGCCTCGATGTTGGCCGGGCACGCGCTGCGGCGGATCACGAAGGCGCTGCCGACGTAGGCGTCGTCGCCGCGCGTCTCGGGAATGTCGTTCATCGCGGCTGTGCGGTCGAAGACCGAGATGGACAGGAAGAACGGCGCCGCCGCCATGATCATGCTCCGCCCGGTGGACAGCGGCGGCTGCAGCCAGGCGCGAACCTCTTCGGTGAGCGGGAGTTTCAGCCCGATGCCGTAGGCGTCGGTGTCCACCCGCTCCACGTGCGGCAGGTACTGCTTGCGCACCGGGGAGTTGACCCCGTCCGCGCCGACCAGGACGTCGCCGGTGGCGGTCGTGCCGTCGGCGAAGTGCGCGGTGATCTCGCCGTCCGGGCCGCGCTCGTAGCGCTCGAACTTCTTGTCGTAGTGGAGGACCTCGTCGAGGCCGGTGAGCAGCACCTCGCGCAGGGTCACCCGGTCGATCGCGTGGGAGCGCTCGGTCGGCCCGGAACCCGCGGCGCCGCGGGCGTCCTGCTCCATCACCATCAGTTCTTGCAGATCCTCGGTGAGGAACCGGAAACTGCCCAGGTCCACCGTGCTGCGCACGAACGTCTCCCAGGTCTCCGGCGGCAGGCAGGCGTGCAGCGCCTTCGCCCCGTGCGGGTCGATGTGGATCCGGTAGCCCTCCAGGCGATCGGTCCGAGTGCGATCCCGTTCGTAGACCGAGACGTCCACCCCGGCCTTGCGCAATCCCTGTGCCAGGCAGAGGCCGCCGATGCCGCCGCCGATGACGAGAACCCTTAATGATGTTTCCGGCATTTCCTGCTGGCCTCCTGGTATTTCCCGGATTTTCCCGGATTGCGTCGAGCGGACGCGGGCGCCGATCGCGGCAACCCGTTCGGTTGCCCACCGAATGCCCGGCCGGTAGGCTGCGATTGCGCGTGACCGGCTCGGTTCGCGCAATCGGCCGACAGTCATCGCGGTGCAACGTTTTCGACCGGGTGCCACGGGTTTTCGCCGGTTCTGTGCGCTTCGCCCCCCAGCTCGATCACGTTCCCCCCGCTGACTGTTTCACATTACCTTCGGGCGGTCCAGGATGCAGATGCAAGAGATAACGACCAAAGCCGGGTACGACCGATGGGCGAGCACGTACGAACGAACGCCGAATCCGGTGGTGTCGCTGGACTCCCGGCACAGCGTCGGATTGCTGGCCCCGAAGCCGGGGGAGCGGATCCTGGACGCGGGCTGCGGAACCGGGCGCAACCTCGGCGCGATGCTCGCCGCGGGCGCGGAGCCGCAGGGCGTCGACTTCTCGGCCGGGATGCTCGACGTGGCCCGGCACAGCCATCCGGGCGTCCCGCTCTTCGAGGGCGACCTGCAGGAGGCGCTGCCGTTCGGCGACGCCGAGTTCGACGCGGTGTTGTGCGCCCTGCTGGGCGAGCACCTGGAGGAGCCGGCGCGGGCGGTCGCCGAATTCCACCGGGTGCTGCGTCCGGGCGGGCGGCTGGTGTTCTCGGTCTTCCACCCCGAGATGGCGGCGACCGGGATGTCGGCGCAGTTCGAGGACGCCGGCGAGGTGTTCAAGATGGTCGCCTACCCGTACACAGTGGACGATTATGCGGGCTGGGTCGCGGGCGCCGGGTTCGCCGACGTTCAGCGGCACGAGCTTTCCGGCGACGAGCAGATGGTCGATGAGGTTCCGTGGGCGTCGTGGCTGGTGGGGCGCCCGCTCGTGCTGGTGCTGACCGCCGCGAAGCCGGCCTGAGCGCGCGCCGGCGCGATTTTTCGGCGACGCCCGGGATTTTGCCGGGTATGGTGATCGGTAACGCGGGTTTTCCTGGGGATGAGCGGGAGGGCTTTGGCATGGGAGTTGTGATCCGCTGGGGGATTTCACCGGGTGCGCCCGGCGGTGGCGGTGTGCTCCGCTGCGGCCCGGATGTGCACGGCAGACCCTGACGCGAACGGTATCGGCGCATCGGCGCGGCCGCGAGCGGGCGGCCGCGGTGCCCGGCGAACCGCGTCCTGGTGACGCACTTCGTCGCGGCTTCACCCGGTCCCTCCCGGCACCACGGCTGATCCTGCCCGGGCGGAGGACTGGGGACCTCGGGACGTGCCGCGCGCTGCGGGCGTGATCGGTGCTGCGATCACCCGTCCCGGCAGACAACTTCGTCCAACTCGTAGGCGGATGGTTGCTGGGCATGCCGTTACTGGAAATCAACGTGCTGGGGCCGGTTTCGGTCCGGCTGCGGAACTGTTCGATCGTGCCGACCGCCGGGAAGCCGCGGCAGGTGCTCGCCCTGCTGGCCCTGCGGTGCGGGCGCGCGGTCTCCGCGTCGACCCTGATGTCGGAGATCTGGGGAGATGCGGTGCCCCGCAGCGGTCCGACCACGCTGCAGACGTACGTCTTGCAGCTGCGGCGGCGGATCGAGGGCTCGCTGCCGGCCGGCAGCAATCGGACGGCCAAGGAGCTGCTCGCCCGCAGCTACAACGGCTACCAGCTCGTGGCGGCACCGCGTTCGTTCGACCTCGCCGAGTTCGACCGACTGGCCGCGAACGGAAGCGCCGCCCTGGCGAAGTGCGATGCGGAGAGCGCTTCGAGGTACCTGGGCCAGGCGTTGGACCTGTGGCGCGGGCCGGTCCTGGTGGACGTGCCGATGGGCCGGGTCCTGGCGGCAGCCGCCAGGACGATCGACGATGCCCGCGCCCGCGTGCTGGAACAGCGGATCGTCGCCGATCTCCACCTGGGCAGGCACGCGGCGCTGATCCCGGAGCTGCGGAAGCTGGTGGCGGCGCACCCGGCCGACGAGAACACCTGCGCATTGCTGATGATCGCGCTCCAGCGGTCGGGCGCGTTGCCCCGGGCGCTGCAGGTGTTCGAGGACCTGAGCCGGGCGCTGGGCGGCGAACCGTCGGCCTGCCTGCAGCGGCTCCGGCAGGAAATGCTCGAGGATCCGGCGAGAATCGAGGTGTCGGCGTACTTTCCGGTCGAACGAGGACTCCCGCAGACGGTCTGAACCGACTGCTGGACGCGCCTTTCGGCCGGCGGCGCGGAGTTCGGCTATCCGGTCGTCCAGCGCTGCGCCGAGTTCGGCGGGACCCCTTCACGTTCGTGATCACACGCGGTCACGCATTCGTGTGATCACGAACGCAGAGAGTGCACGAGGGGAGCTCGCTCACCAGCGGCGATCCCGCAAACCTGAGACGAACGCCGCCCATTGCTCCCGGGGGAACACCAACACGGCCCCATCCCGGTCCTTCGTATCCCGAACCCCGACCACCTCGGGAGCCGAGGCAACCTCAACGCACATCCCACCCTGCCCGTTGCGGTAGCTGGACTTCGACCAGCCCACCTCAACGCAGCTGCCTGATCGGCCGCTGTGGCTGGACTTCCGCCAGATCATCTGGCCTAACGGCATGGCGAACCTTCCATCTCCTCTGCGATCGATGTGATCGGATCAGTTGAATCGTCGCTCGACGAGGCGATGTGCCGGAGCTGCATGGCAGATCTGAAGTGGACTGGATACGCGAGGACTCCTGCATGAACTGCTGGCGCATCCTCGCCGCCCGCCCCTGACACGTTCGGGGGAAAGTGGCGTTTTCGCGCGAAACCGGCGCCCGCCACGCCTGCGAAACGCCGGTTTCGCGCGAAAACGGCGCACCCCAAGCTACGGAAGGAACCCTTGTCATGTTCTGAATCCAGCTCAGCACGTTCGTCCTGTTGATCCTGGCGATGCTCACCAGGCAGCTGCCCGCGCGGGCCATCGCGTTCTCGACAGGCCCAGCACACAGGTGGAGGCGAAGGCGCTTCGCCTCGTGAGTGCTTTGGGGTGCTATAGCAGTCCAGAACACTCACGAGACCTGGCGTCCCGAGCAGTGCCGGTGCGGTGATCTCCCGCCCCCAGCCGCACCGGCCGACCCTGGTGACCGGACGCGATGCCCCGGCCCACGCGCACGGTCACCGGGGTCGACCGCTGCGCGCAGGCCGTGGGCTTGGCCCATCACCAGTTGCGATAACCGCCCAAAGGACTCACGGCCGAGGTACCTGCAGGAACGTCTGAACCGGTGCGCTGCGGTTCGGCGAACCGCAGCGCTTTCCCGCGTCGTCAGATCCTTCGCGTTTCCGCCAGCCGCATCAGCTTCATCGCCGCTACGCGGTCTCCCAGCGCTCGCGGCAGTTCGTGCCGGCCCGGGGCGTGCCCCTCGGCGAGGAGGTGGTCCGCGCCCAGGAGGGCAAGCGCGACCTGGAGTTCGGTCACCTCCGTCGTCTGCTCTCCGACACCGGGTGGCCCCGTGCCGTCTCCCGCGAAGTAGATCCGGGTTCCCCTGCCCAGCTCGTATTCCGTGAGGCCCGGGCGTACGTGCGTGCGCGTCGCGCAGGCCCCGTCCAGGCCGTGCACGATCTGCTCGGCGAGTCGCGGATCCACCACCGCCGCCAGGGAACCGTCCGGCAGCGAGGTGATGTCCACCAGCGACGGGCGGCCGGTGAAGATCACCACCGAGGATTCGGTGACCGCCGCGTCTCGGGAGCGGACCTCGTGGCCCTGGAAGTGGGCACCGAGCGCTTCGACCGGGTCGGGCTCCACGACCACCACCCGCATCCCCATCGCCGTGCAGTAGCCAGCCACCATGCGGCCCACCGCGCCGAACCCGACCACCGCGACGCGCCGGCCCGCCGGCTGGAGGTCGGCGCACGCCATGACCTGCCACAGGGCCCGCTGCCGCGCCTCCGCGAGGTGGAGCAGCGCGAACATCCGCGGCGGGTGGGCTTCGAGCACCGGGACTTCCAGCCGGATGTCCAGCGGCGCCGAATCGGTTCGGTTGACCACCCCGAGCAGCGCCCCGGTGACGTCGGGCGCGGCGCGGTGCGCGATCCGGGTCAGGAAGCCGTCGTGGTCGAACAGCAGGTCTGGTGCGAACTCCCGCAGCAGCGCCGCCGCTTCGGCCTGCCCCAACAGGTTCTCGTCGTCGCCGGCTGCCGTGCTGCGGTGGGCGAGGTGCACCTCGCAGCCCAGCTCGCCCAGCGCCCTCGCGAGAACGAGGTCGGCGCCGCCGGGATCGACCAGCACGAGGGCCTTGCGGTCGTGCATCGGCACGCCGCCCCACTGCGCGAGCAGTTCGCGCAGCGCGGGCATCTGCTCGATCCGCCAGTCGGGGTGGACCGCCATCGCCGTGTCGGTCATCGCAGCGTCACCGCCTCCGCATTGCCGGGCATCGCGATGCCGAGGCTCGCGAGGCGCGCGCGGGCGATGGCGTCGTCGACTTCGGACGGCAGCGAATGCACCCCCGGAGGGATTTCGCCCCGGGCGAGCAGCCGCGCGCCCAGCGCCTGCACCGCGAACGTCAGGTCGATGACCTCGATCTGGTTGCCCGCCCCGCCGCTGATGTTCACCAAGGCCCCCTCGCAGAGCACGTTGATCCGCTTCGCCCCCAGCCGGTAGCAGGTGAGGTGTTCCGACACCGGCTCGCCGACCGCGCCCGCCGCGGCGAGACCGGGCAGGTCGATCTCGAAGTCGCTGTGCCCGGCGTTGGCCAGCACGACCCCGTCGTCGAGCAGGTCGAAGTCCGCGCCCGCGAGCACGTGCTCCACGCCGGTGGCCGTGATCACCAGGTCCGCACCCGGCAGGCAGGTGGCGTGGTCGCCGACGGCCATGCCGTCCATGTGCGCTTCCAGCGCGCTCACCGGATCGATCTCGATGACCGACACGGCCGCGCCCAGCGCCCGGGCGTAGATCGCCAGGCCCCGGCCCACCCAGCCGTAGCCGATGATCGCGATCCGCTTGCCGGTCAAGAGCATCCCGGTGAGCCGGGAGATCGCCAGCAGGGTGGTCTGGCCCGTGGAGTGGCGGTTGTCGAAGAGGTGCTTGCAGCGCGCTTCGTCGACGGTCAGGGAAGGCGGGAGCCGGACGGTGCCGGCCTCCGCCAGCTCGCGCATCCGCACGGTTCCGGTCGTGGTTTTCTCGCAGATGCCCCGCACCTTGGCGAGCTTCTCCGGCTGGTGTTCCGCCATCAGCACCACGAGTTCGACGCCGTCGTCGAGGATGAGGTCCGGTTCCGAGTCACCGATGGACAGCAGGCCCGCGCGCCAGTCCTCGACCGGCTCACCGCGCCGCCCCACGGTCTCGATCCCGCGCCGCCGGAGGTGCTCCACCACGTCGTCCCGGGTGGTGCGCGGGTTGCTGCCGCCCACCACGACCTCGGCCCCGGCGTCCTGCAGGACGGTCGCCAGGAATCCCGTCTTCGGGTCGAGATGCAGGGCGACCGCCACCCGCAGGCCCTGGAAGGAGCCGTCGCCGACCAGCCCCCGGACGTAGGAGTCCAGCAGCGGGGAGTTCCGCTGGATCCACGCCATTTCGCCGGCGACGCCGCCGGAGTCGGGAACGGTCACGGTGTCGTGGTGGTCCACGTCGGCCTCCCGGTGTCTTGGTCCGGCTGCCGGTGGCCCAGCAGCGCGGTCACGGCGTCGTGCAGGTTTTCGGCGATCGGCACGTCCAGCGCCTCGAAGTGCTCCCGGGAGTGGAGCGCGTCTCGGCCCGCGTGGTACAGCACGCAGTGCGCGCCGCATTCCCGCGCGGCCAGCGCGTCGTCCACGCTGTCGCCGACGAGGAGCACGCGATCCGGGCGCGCACCGATCTCGGTCAGGTGCCGCTGGAGGTGCGGGGCCTTCTTCGCGGCCTCGTCGGTGTGCAGCCCGTCGATCCGGCGGAAGAACGCGGTGATCTCCGCGGTTTCCACCAGCGGCAGCAGTTTTTCGTGCGGGTACATCGAAAGCAGCGACTGGGCGAAGCCCGCGTCGGCGCACTGCCGCAGGACGTCGCGGGCCTGCGGGTGCAGGCCCGCGTTCTGGCGGTAGCGGACGTAGGTCTCCTGGAACGCCTCGGCCAGCCACTGCTGCTCTTCGTCGCTGAGGTCGCGCTCGGCGAGCCGGTCGTAGAACAGCGGGATGGGCTGGGTGTGGTGCTCTTGGTACCGGGTTCGCGTGACGGCCGGTAGCCCCGCCCGGGCGAAGATGTCGATCGTCGCGTCGATCAGCGCGGCGGTGTCGGCGAATAGCGTGCCGTTCCAGTCCCACACGATGTGGTCGATCTCGGCGAAGCGCGTCAAGTCGTTCTCCTTTCCACGCGCGGCATCGGAGGAATCAGCGGACGTGTTCTGGCGCGGGGTGTTCACGGGGAGAGCTACTACCAGAAGGTGCCGGTCCCGGGCCGGATCCGTCCGGATTCCTACGCCATTCGGGTGGGAGGTGGGACACGTCGCCCAGTCCGCGCAGCCGCACGTGGTCCTGGTCGAAGGTGAGCTCGGTGACCGAACCGACCGGTGCCGCGGCCAGGTCGCGGTAGCGGGACAGCGGGATGCCCAGCAGGAAGCAGGCGGCCAGCCGGACCGGGGCCTTGTGCGTCACCACGGCCACCTCGCGGCTCCGTTCGAGCGCGTCGCGGACGGCCGCGACCACTCGCGCCGCCACCTCCAGGCCGGATTCGCCGCCCGGCGGGCAGTGCAGCGCCGGATTGCGCTTCCAGGATTCGTAGCGCTCGTCGCCGTGCAGATCGGACGGTCTCTTGCTCTCCCAAGCGCCGAAGGACAATTCGCGCAGTCGATCGTCCACTTCGTACTTTCCCGTGCCGCGCGTCAGCCGCTCGGCGGTCGCCCTGGCCCGGGTGGCGGGGCTGCTCAGGACGAGGTCGATGCCGTCGAGCGCGGGGTGGCCGGCCAGGTGCCGCGCCATGGTCTCGCCGGTGGCGGTCAGCGTCGCATCGTGCGCGCCGCAGAACCTGCCCTCGACGGTGCATTGCGTCTGGGCGTGCCGGATGAGCAGGAGGCGGCCGGGAGCGGGCGGCGAAGTGCGTTGGGGGATCATGGTTTCTTCCGCATCGGTAGGGGTCATCGGGGCGGGTTGTCGCCGCGCAGGCGCAGCCGCATCGCCGAGGCGATCGCCGACAGGGCGTAATTCCCGGACTGGCCGGGCATAGCGCCGACGGACGGGCGCGCGGCCGCCGACTCGCGCAGCGCCTCGCAGGTCGTGTGGAGTTGCGTGGCGAACGAGATGTCCTGCGCCGCGTACGGGGTCGGTTCGCCGTGCGGGTGCGACAACTCCTTGTCGGGCAAGGCGATCCGGACGACGCGCTCGTGCGTCAGGTGCGCCACCCGCAGGCCGGCCACCCCGGTCCGCCACTTCGCGGCGGTCCGGTGCAGCGCGCCGGCGTCGATCTCCTGGGCGACCGAGGCGACCACCAGCGCCCCCGTGCGCATCTTCGCCAGGTGCGCCTCGCGGAGCGTGTCGGCGTGACCGGTGGTGGTGCAGATGATGTCGGCGATCCCGGCCGCTTCCTCCAGCGGGAGCACGTCGAAGCCGTCGAGGACCGCCATCAGCGCCCTGGTCGGCCGGACCTCGGTCACCACCACCCGCGCGCCGATCCCGCCGGCGCGGGCCGCGACCCGGGAACCCACCGCGCCGTAGCCGGCGACCGCCACCACCTGCCCGGCGATGGGCTCGCCGCCGACCACACCGATGACGTCGATCAGGCCCTTCGCGTGCGAGTCGGAGGCGACCACCTCGGCCGTCGACCGGTCCGCGGTGATCACCGGGAAGCGCAGGTAGGGCCGCTTCTTGATCAGCTGCGCGCCGCGGGTGGTCCGCTCGACGGCGAACTGCGGCCCGGGGAACTCGGCGAACTCGTCGTGCATGGCGGTGGTCAGCACCGCGTCGTCGTCGAGCAGCGCCGTCGGCCCTTCCCGCCACGCCGCCAGCGAGCTCCGGATCGCCGACCGGACGCCGCCGGGCCTGGTCGGATCGTGCACCACGCAACCGGATTCGCGCAGGTGGTCGGCGACCTCCCGGTCGAAGTGCCGGGCGCTCGTCGCGCACCACACGACGCTCGCGCCCATCGCCCGGGCGGTGTGCGCGGCGACCGCCGAACCGGCCGTCACCAGGCCCGCGATCAGCAGGCGCCGGCCCGACAGCGGCTTCGACGAGCTGAAGTCCCGGCGCAGCGCGGCGAGCGCCGGCATCGAGCCCTCCGCGAGGTCGAGCCGGGCGAACGCCGTCGTGCCGCCGATGTAGCCGCCGCGCGAGCTGCCGCTCTGGTGGTCCAGCGGCGAGCGCAGGGCCGAGCCGTACGGCGGGCGCGGTCGCGCGGCGACCTCGGCGTCCCAGCCGACGCTGAGGTGGCGGAGCTTCCGGCGCGCCACCTCCTCGTCCTGCTCCTGGTCGACCTCGTGCACGCCGGGGGCGAGTTCGCCGGCCTCGGCGGCCAGGTGCAGGACCGCGAGCGCCTGGTTGGTGAAGGTCAGGTCCATCGCCTCGCTCGGGTTGCCCTCGGCGGCGTCGAGGTTGACCAACCCGCCGCCGGAGAGCAGGTCCACGTGCCTGCCGTTGGTGAGGAAGTGCCGCTGGACGTGCGGCCCGACGTCCGCCACGTAGTCGGTCCGCCTCGCCAGGTCCGCCAGGTTGATCTCGACGACCGAGTGGCCGGTGTTGCACAGGATCGCGCCGGCGGGCAGCAGGTCGAGGTGCTCGCCGGTGACCACGTCGGGTTGGCCGGTCGCGGTGCACACCAGGTCGGCGGACCGGGCGGCCACGGCCATCGGTTGCACGTCGAAGCCGTCGAGCCGGGCCCGGATCGCGGTCAGCTCGCTGCGGCAGGTGATCGTCACGCGGGCGCCCATGCCGCGGGCGCGCCGCGCCAGCCCGCGGCCGACGTGCCCGTACCCGCACACCACGAACCGCTTCCCGGCGAGGAAGGTGCCGGTCGCGCGCAGGATTCCGTCCAGTGTGGACTGCCCGGTGCCGTGGGTGTTGTCCACCTCCCACTTGGTCACGACATCGTTGACGAGCACCACCGGGAAGGTCAGCCGCGGGCGCAGCTCCTCGCGCAGGAGCCGGCTTCCCTCGGCGGTCTTCTCGGTCGCGGCGACCAGGTTCGGGAACGACTCGGGGTCCTGCACGATGGTCCGCAGCATCGCCCCGCCGCTGTCGAGCGCCAGGGTGGGGCCGCCGTCGAACGCCCGGGCGCATTCGACGACGGCCTCCTGCACCGCCTCCGGCGTCATCCCGCGGCGGCCGAACACCCGCACCCCCGTCTTCGCGAGGGCGGCGGCTACGTCGTCCTGGGTGGAGACCTCGTTCCCGCCGGTCCAGGCGACCTCCGCGCCGGCGGCCGCGAGGAGCTCGACCAGCACGCCGGTCTGCTTGGTGAGGTGCGCGCATCCGCTGATCCGGTGCCCGCGCAGCGGCTGGGAGGTGCGCAGGTCGGCTTGCAGCCCGTCGAGCACGGGCATCTGCGAGCGCGCCGCGCGCAGCGCCTCCTCGCCCTGCGCGACGAGCTCGGCATCGGTCGGCGATACCGCCCAGGTCATACGATCGCTCCGTCCAGCGCGTGCCTGCACGCGCAGTCGACGTCCTCCGGCAGGGCGCCCACGAGGCCGCGGACCATGTCCAGGACGTGCTCGGAGTTGGCGCTGAACGCCTTGAGCACGCCCGCGTGCGAGACGACCTCGGACTCCTCGTCGCCGGCCACTTCCTTGGCGGCGACGTCGTAGTCGGTGATGTAGGAGACGTTGGAGTAGCAGAGCTCCAGCTCGCGGGCCAGCACGACCTCCGGGAACTGGGTCATGTTCACGAGGTGCCAGCCCTGGCCGCTGAACCACTTGCTCTCGGCGGCGGTGGAGAACCTCGGCCCCTGGATCACCACCACCGTCCCGGTGCGGTGCACCCGGGTGCCCAGCCCGGTGAGGGTTTCGTAGGCCAGGCCGCGCATCCGCTCGCAGTACGGGTAGGCGGAGCTGATGTGCGCGGAGGTGTCGCCGCCGCTGAAGTAGCTGTCCGGCCGGCCCCAGGTGCGGTCGACGAACTGGTCGACCAGCACGAAGTCGCCCTTGCGGTACTCGCGCTGCAGGCTGCCGACGGTGTTGAAGGCGACGACCTGGCGGACGCCGAGCTGCTTGAGCGCCCACAGGTTGGCGCGGTACGGCAGCTCGGAGGGCAGGAAGTCGTGGTTGCGGCCGTGCCTGGGGAGGAACGCCACGCGCCGCCCGGCGACCTCGGCGATGCTGATCGGCGCGCTCGGCTTGCCGTAGGGCGTGTCGACTTCGACGTCCGTGCTGTCGTCCAGGAACCGGTAGAAGCCGGTTCCACCGATGAGGGCGATCGATGCGTTGTCCATGATGTGTCTCCTCACTGGCGGCACGTTCACTTGCGGTGGGGGCCGGCGCCGATGTCGGCGCGGACCATCCCGGTGAGCTTGTCGAGTTGTGCGGCGACATGCGGGGTGTCGGCCAGCTCGCCGTAGAGCCGGATCCCCCCTTCGGTCGAGGACGGGCGCAGCAGGAACCACTGCCCGTCCCCGAGCCAGCACTTGATGCCGTCCACCTCGGTGATCCGCTGCGGCCGGGCCCCGAGTACCTCGGCGAGCGCCCGGACGCCGATCGCCCGCAGCCGGTCCGGGCCGGCCGATCCCGGCACGCGGGTCTCGAACCAGCGCAGCGCGCCGTTGCGCGTGCGCACGTCGTCGACCAGCACGGACAGCGGCGCCCGGGTGCGGTGCAGGACGTCGGCGAGCGCGGCGACGGCGGCGAACGGATCGCGGTCGAGGCCATGCTCGGCGAAGCCCAGGTCGCCGACGCCGCCGCAGGCCGCCGCGGCGAGCCCCTGCGCGAGCAGCGGCGAGAGGTGTTTGAAGCCGATCGGGTGTTCGTCGATCTCGTAGCCGAGGCGCTCGGCCACCCGGTGCACGATCGTGCCGGTGGCGACGGTGATCGCGACCCGGCGCGCCGCACCGGTCGGCTCGTCTGAGCCGCGATGTTCCAGCAGCAGCGCGAACAATTCGTGCGGCAGCACCGAATCGCCGCGCTCGTCCAGCACGTACATCCGGTCGCCGTCGCCGTCCAGGACGATCCCGAGATCCACGCCCGTGGCGAGGACTTCCCGCGCCGCGCGGGTCCGGCTGGCGGGTGAGGACGGGTCCGGGATCAGCCCGCCGAAGTCCGGCATCGGTTGGCAGCCAACGGGAATCGGCTGCCAGCCGAGCGCCGTGCACAGCTTCGCCATCGGAGTGCCCGCGACGCCGTGCAGGCCGTCCACGACGACGCGCAGCCGTCGGCGGGCCGGCTCGCGCGTCAGGGCAGCCGCGGCCGCCACGTGCGGATCGGTGAGGTCGGCGGCCGGTTTCCACGTCGTCGTCGCGCGCGCGTCGCCGGGCGGTGGGCTCGGGTCCGCGGGCCCGCTGAGCAGCTCGACCACGCGGCGCTCGGCCTCGCTGGTCAGCGGCGCGCCCGGGGCGACCTTCGCCTTGACGCCGTTCCAGTTCGGCGGGTTGTGGCTGGCCGTGATCAGCAGGGCGGCGTCCGAGGCACCGGTGCGCACCGCGTGCGTCGCGGTGGGCGTCGGCAGGTGCGGCACCACGGTGTTGCGCCGCACGCCGAGCGCTTGGGCGGCCGCGGCGACCGCGTTCGCCGCGGCTTCGCCCTGTTCGCGGCCGTCGAATCCGATCAGCAGGTCGTCGCAGGGCTGGTCCTGCCGGACGACCCGCAGGATGCAGGCGGCGACGGTGGCGGCGTTCGCGGCGGTGAACTCGTCGCCGATCACGCCCCGCCAGCCGTCGGCGCTGGGGCGCGGTCCGAGTGGGGGGTTCACCTGGTTCTCTCCTACGGGGAGGTGGTTGCCTGGCTTGACAACTCGTTTCAGAACGGCTCCGCCTGGTTGATCCCGAAGGTGCCCGAGGCCCGGCGCAGGTGACGTTTTCGCGCGAAAACGGCGCCCGCAGGCGTGGGGAACGCCGGTTTCGCGCGAAAACGGCGCCCCACGCGGCCATGTCCCCCTGCACCGCCACGCAAGCCCATTCTGAAATTTCTTCTAAGTCAGTGCATCGACCACTTCGGACAGTGCGGCGAGGTGACCGCGGGCGCCCGGTGCGGTCACCGCCAGCGCGCCTGCCCGGTTTCCCAGCCGGAGGCGGATTCCCGGCTCGAACCCGGCCAGCGCCGCCAGCACGTAGCTCGCGGCGAAGGCGTCGCCCGCGCCGGTCGGGTCCACCACCTCGACCGGCACCGAGGGGCAGTCCCAGCGACGGCCCGAGCGCACCAGCCGGGAGCCGCCGTCGCCGAGGGTGATGACGAAGTCCTGGTCGTCCCGCCGCCGGCCGGCGGCCTCCAGCGCCCGCTGGAGGTGCCCGAACTCGTCCCGGTTGGCCAGCACCACGTCGCACTCGGGCAGCAGGTCCGCGATGACCGGATCCCGCGAGTAGATGCCGCCCGGGTTCCAGCACAGCAGCGGCCGGCGCGGCGCGGCGCGCGCGAGCCGCACCGCCTCCTGCAACGCCGCGCGGCTGGGGTCGAACAGCACCACGGCGTCGTAGCCGGCGAAGTCGATCGCGCCGAGATGGGCCTCGGTGAGCAGCTCGTTCGCACCGCGCACCAGCAGCATGTAGTGCTTCTCGTCGAAGACCGGGATCACCGCGTGCCCCGTTGATGCGCCCGGGTGCCGGACGATGAGCGAGGTGTCCACGCCCCGCTCGGCCAGGTCGGCCACGATCCAGTCGCCGTGCTCGTCCGCTCCGACGGCCGCGGCCAGGCCGGCCCGCACGCCGAGCGCGGCGAACGCCGAAGCGCAGTTCCCGGCGTGCCCGCCGACGGAGGTGATCGACTCGGTGACGAGGACGGCGCCCTCGTCGTCGGGTTCCTTCTGGGCGAGCAGGATCGTGTCGACGTTCAGCGATCCGACGAGCAGCACCCGCGAGCGCCCCGCCACGTCGGCGAGCTCCGCCGCCGGGGAGGTCACCCCGGCCGGTGCTCCGGGGCCGAGCGGGCTGGACATCGCGGGTTCACCCCCTCCCCGCGGGCACGATCGCGATGGCGCTGATCTCCACGCGGCACCCGGTTTCGGCCAGCCGCGCGACCTCGACGAGCGTGCTGGTGGGGGAGAGCCCGGCGAGGACCTCGTTGCGGACCGCGGAAACGCGGTCGAAGTCTCCGGCCAGGTCGGAGAGGTAGACGGTCAGGCTGACCACGTCGGCGAGCTCCCCGCCGGCGGCGGCCAGCACCGCCCGGATCCGGTCGAAGACCACCTCGGTCTGCTTGCCCGCGTCGTCCGGCGCGACGACCCCGCCGTCCGCGTCGGTCGCCACCTGCCCGGTCACGAACACCCACCGGGCGTCCGCGGGCACGCGCACGGCGATGCCCGGCGAGTAGTTGCCGATCGGCTTGGAGTGCCCCTCGGGCACCAGGAAGTCCTTCTGCAGCGTCATGCGGGAACTCTTTCTGGGTAGGGCCCGTACGTGGATGTCGTTGC
Organism: Saccharopolyspora sp. NPDC045839; assembly: GCF_056431645.1. Taxonomy (NCBI): domain Bacteria; kingdom Bacillati; phylum Actinomycetota; class Actinomycetes; order Pseudonocardiales; family Pseudonocardiaceae; genus Saccharopolyspora; species Saccharopolyspora sp. NPDC045839. The sequence continues at coordinate 43,065 of NZ_JBWKKH010000042.1, read as the reverse complement.
GGCCAAGCGGATTTCGCGGACTTCGACGTGCGGGGGCAGCGCGAACAGGCCGTCGACGACCTGCGCGACGTCCCGCGCGGAGAGCGCGCCCGTTCTGGTGCCCGGCCGCGCGTCCGCGTGCGACCCGCTGAAGTGGGTGTCCACCCGGCTCGGCAGAACCAGGCTGATCCGCAGCCCGGCCGCGCGGTGCTCCCGCCGGACGACCTCCAGCAGGGCGAGGGTGCCCGCCTTCGCGGCCGAGTACGCCGCGCGGTCGGGGAACGGGTGCACGGCGGAGTCCGAGAGCACGCCCACCACCAGCGGGTGCGCCGCCCGGCGCAACGCCGGGAGCGCGGCCTGCAGGACGTGGAAGGCGCCGTCGAGGTTGGTGCGCAGCGCGGCGGACCACTCCGGCGCCGGGACCTCCGCCAGCGGCCGCCACACCCCGGCGCCGGCGTTGAGCACCAAGCCGGTCAGCGCCTCGGAACCCGTTGCGCGGGAACGGATCCCCGCCTCGACCTGATCCCGGTCGCCGACGTCGACCGCCTGCTCCACCACGGCCGCGCCGTGGCCGCGCGCCAGCTCCGCGGTCTCGCCGAGGTCGTCCCGGCTGCGCGCCCACAGCACCAGGTCGTGGCCGGTGCGGGCCAGGGCGATCGCGATCTCGCGGCCGATCCCGCGGCTCGCGCCGGTGACGAGCACCCGCCCCCGGCCGCTCATGACGAACCCCGCAGCTCCGGCCGTGCGATGCGTCCCGGCACGATCTCCATTCCTTCCGACACCGTCGCCACCAGGTGCGGCGCGAGGTCCTCGATCAGCTGGAAGGCGAGGTCGACGGACTTCACCGAGGTGCGGTGGTCGCCGCCGACGGTGCACAACCGCCCGTCCCGGACCAGCCCGGCCGCCACCACGCCCACCGAGCCGGGGGCGAGGGCCCCGCGCTTCGCGTGGTGCACGGCGATCGTGCGGCCCCGGGCGGTGCCGGCCGCGGCGATCAGCAGCGAGCCGGAACACACGCCGTAGACCGGCGTTCCGGCGGCGCTCGCATCGCGGACCGCGGCCAGCAGTTCCTCGTCCAGCGCCGCGTCGGCGGCCCCGCGTCCGCCCGGGATCACGACCGCGTCGGCAGCGGTGAAGTAGCGCAGATCCGCTGAAACCCCGATCGGCACGCCGCCGGACGTGCTGAGGTGCGGGACCGGGCCGGCCAGCCGCACCTCCAGCTCGCCCGGCGCGATGCTCGCGGCCTTGGCCAGCACCGCGTACGCGCCGAACAGGTCCAGCTCGTTCACGCCGGGATAGGCCAGAACCGCGATCCGGGCCGGGTGCGCTCCGTCGGCGGACCGCATCACCGACCGGTCGCCACGTCGGCGGCTTCGAGCTTGCGGAAGCCCTCCTCGACCATGTCCGGCGTGTAGCTCGGGTGCCCACCGGCCGGGGACTTCAGCACCCGCACCGCGGCCACCGGGAACCCGGGCAGCTCGGCGCGGCGGCTCGCGGCGGCGACGCGGATCAGGTCGATGATCACCCCGGCCGCGTTGCTGGAGTCCTGCACCTGCAGCTTCAGGTCCAGCGAGATCGGCGTGCCCGCCCACCCGAGGCCCTCGATGTTCAGCACGGCCACCTTGTGGTCCTTGAGGTGCCCGATGTACCCGGCGGACGGGATGACCTCGATCTTGTCCGGGCTGATGTTGTCCTGCGCCAGCGCGTTGATCTTGGAATCCCGCTTGCTCGCGCCGTGGTCGCGCAGGTTGCGGAAGTCCTCGTTGCCGCCGAAGTTGAGCTGGTAGGAGCTGGCCAGGGTGAGGCCGCGCTCGGCGATCAGCCCGAGCAGCGCCCGGTGCACCACCGACGTGCCGAAGTGGCTGGCGAGGTCGTCGCCGACGAGCGGGACGCCGGCGGACTCGAAGGCGGTGAGCATCTCGGGCGACCGCGCGACGATCTCCGGCGTGCAGTTGACGAACGCGACCTTGGCCTCCAGCGCCGCCTTCGCGTACGCGTCGGCCGCCCACTGCAGCCCGGTCGGCAGCGAGTACAGCAGCACCTCGGCGTCGCTCTCGCGCAGCTCGGTGACGATCCGCCGGAACGCCTCGGACTCCGGGTCCGCGTCCGCCTCCGCGAGGCCCGCGGTGACCTCGAACTTCGGGTCGGGCAGGTCGACTTCGAGGCGCGGGTAGTTGTTCGGCTCGGCCAGGACGGCCTCGGCGAACGGCTTGCCGACCTTGTTGGGGTGCAGGTCGAACGCGGCCACGAACTCGATGTCGCTCACCCCGAGGCCGCCGATGCGGGCGCGCTTGATCCCCGGGAACTCCGACTCCGGCACGCCCTGGGCGGCCAGCTTCGCGTAGAGCTGGGCGCCCTGGAACAGCGCGGAGATGTTGTTGCCGACACCTGCCACGGCCAGTCGTAGCTTGGCGGTCATTTCTCTCCTATCTTCAACGGTCGTGCGATTGCCTGCCACCGGCCGCCGGGCGCGGTGCACCCGGTCGGCCGGCGGCCATTCGTTTCACCGCTCGTCGTGCGCTAGCGCCTGGTGCAGGAGCTGTTGGGCGACAAGGGCATCGTCGAATCCGGCGATCAGCCCGGCGTGCTGTCCATCCACTTCGGACAGCCGGTCGAGGATGGCCGGGTACGGGTTCATGTCGTGCGCCGGGAACGCCGTGACGACGGGACCGGCCGTGCCCAGGGTGCTCACCAGCAGCCGTGCGCTGCCGTCGTCGGGGGAGGCCTCGACCACCAGGACGGCGCGCGCGGCCTGCACGATCACCTGGAAGCACCGGCGCCCGGCGGCGATCCGGGAGACGAACACCCGCGCGTGCCGGTCGCCCGCGTCGGCGAGCCAGACGTCGGCGACGTCCTCCGTCTCGCACCGCACCGGCCCGGTCGGCCCGCGGCGCTCCTTGCACGCCACCGCCGTCCGCGCTCCGGTGACCTGCCAGTCTCCCGGCGCGATCCAGCGGAGGACGTCGAAGAGGTGCACGCCCTGGTCGGCCAGTGCGCCCGCGCCCGCGTGCTCGCGCCGGTGGCGCCACGGGAAGGCGGTCTCCGGGCCGGCCAGGAAGTCGTGGTGGAAGGTGAGTTCCACGTGGTGCACCTCGCCGAACTCGCCGGCCTGCAGGAGGCGTCGCAGTTCCCGCAGCGCGGGGTTGATGCGCCACTGGAAGACGACGGCGGCCCGCTGCGCGCTCGGGTGGCCGGCCAGCCGGGCGGCCGCGGCGACGTCGTGGGCGAGCGGCTTGTCCGTGATCACCGCCAAACCGTTGTCGAGCGCGGCGGCCGCCAGCTCCTCGTGCGTGTCCGGCGGCGACGAGATCACCGCGGCGTCCACCCCGCCGTCGGCGATCGCGCCCACCACGTCGGTCGTGACCGTGCCGATCCCGTACCGGGCGGCCAATTCCTCGGCACGTGCGCGGTTGGAGTGGTAGCCGAGCACGCGCACATCGGCGGCGCATCTGTCGAGCCATTCGAGGTGCTGCTGCCCGAATCCTGCTCCGGCCACGAGGAAACGCACGTGAACTCTCCTTCTGCAACGCCGGCGCAGCGGCCGCATGAGAAATGGGCTGCGGCGATGCGAAAAGGCGCCGCGAGCCCGCGCGGTCGAACTGCAAGAATGATTGTTTCCGATTTGAGAACGACAACCAGTGCACATTTCCGCACTTTTGTTTGAAGTTATCACCGGCCCCCACTGGCCGCAAGGGAGCAGGGGTCCTACCAGGTCCGGGTAAATGCGGTGCTCGGCCCCGCCGATGGAGTGGTGTTTTTCCCGCACTTCCCGGAACTGGTGATGGCGGCATTCGCGATCGTCCAGTTCGGTCGAACGGGACGCCGTTTGCCGTCGTGCGGGGCGTGCCCGACCGCGGGGTTAACGCGGCGTACACACCCGCGACGCGAATTCGGCGAACACCCTTCGCGGTCGCGGCGTGCGGCCATTCCGGTAGCGACGGCCCTGTTCGGCCGCGTGCCGGGGGCCTTCCGGTGCCGCAGGGTCACCACTCGTCCACTTGAATATGATGTGGGACACTCTGCGATTTTTGACCTCGGTTGGTATCCTGCCAGGCTTTCGAGCGGGCGTTCGCCCGCCTTCTGCTGGATGGCCGGATAATTTGTGCTAAACGGGCTCAGCGGTGGCGAACGGACAGTTTCTTGACATCGGATGCGGTGTCGGTAGCATTTGAAAAAGATGCTGGACTGGACCAACTGCGCCCATCGGTCCACGAGTTTTCGCTCCACCGCGTGGAGCCGTGCCCGGCTTCCCGGAAATACGCGTGATGTTCGGTTCGGCGGCGTGCGCCGATGGCCTGCGCCGCCCTTCCCATTCGAGACAGGAGTGAATGTGATTGACATCGGAATCATCGGTGGGACCGGGTTCTACAAGTTCTTCGACCAGTCGGAGCAGGTGACCGCGACGACGAAGTACGGCGACCCGAGCGCCCCCATCACCATCACCGAATGGGCCGGGAAGACGATCGGCTTCCTGCCCCGGCACGGGCGCAACCACGAGTACCTGCCGCACCGGGTCCCGTACCCGGCGAACCTCGCCGCGCTGCACGACCTCGGCGCGCAGCAGATCCTCGGCTTCAACGTCATCGGCAGCCTCTCGCCGGAGGTGGGCAAGGGCCACTTCGTGCTGATCGACCAGCTCATCGACCTCACCTGGGGCCGCAACTGGACGATCTTCGACGAGCCCGGCGGCGCCCACGCCGACGCCGCGCACCCGTACTGCGAGCGGCTGCGCCGGCAGGCCATCGAGGCGCTGAAGGACACCGACGAGGTCGTGCACCCGCGCGCCACGGCCGCGGTCATCAACGGCCCCCGGTTCCAGACCAAGGCCGAGAGCCGCATGTACCGCAACTGGGGAGCCGACGTCATCAACATGACGCAGTCCACCGAGGCGTCGCTCGCACGCGAGCTGGAGCTCTGCTACGTCAACCTCTCCTACTGCACCGACTACGGCGTCATCTCCGAAGACCTGGCCCCGGAAAGCGGCGATGCGCCGGTGAAGCACGTCGACGTCGTCGCGCAGTTCCAGCGCAACCTCCACCGCGTCGAGCCAGTGGTCCGCACCGTGACGCAAGCGCTCCGGGACGACCCCTCCTGCGGATGCCGCTCGGCTCTGGACGGCTGCTGGGTGCGTGCCTGAGCCCGGCACGGCGCGATCGACGAGGAGGGTACGAATGGGCGACTCAGTGCATGACGTGGCAGTCGAGGACCTCGCGGAGATCCAGGCCCGGGAGCCGGACGTCGTCGGGCGCAGCAAGCGGGTATGGCGGATCGGCGAGGACGCCTGCCTCATCGAGCTGGTGCCGAGCCTGCGCAGCTTCACCTACGACCGGGACGAGCTGATCGAGTCCACCGGTTCGCTGCGGATGGACTTCTACGAGCTGGCGGCGCAGCAGTTGGCGAAAGCCGGCGTGCGGACCGCTTTCCGGCGCCGCACCGGCCCCATCAGCTACCTGGCGGACTACCGCCCGGCGCCGCCGTTCGAGGTCATCGTCAAGAACGTGGCCACTGGATCGACCACCAGGAAGTACCCCGGCCTGTTCGCCGAGGGGCACCGGTTCGAGCCGCCGGTGGTGAAGTTCGACTTCCGCATCGACCCGGAGGACCAGCCCATCGGCGAGGACTACCTGCGGGCGGCCGGGGTTCCCGTCGCGGCCTTCCACGACCTGGCCCTGCGGACCAACGCCGCGCTGCGGCACTGGATGGCGCCGCTGGACCTCTGGGACTTCTGCCTCGTGGTCGCGGTCGACACCGACGGCGAACCCACGGTGATCTCCGAGGTTTCGCCGGACTGCATGCGGGTTCGCGACCAGCACGGCAACGCGCTGGACAAGGACCTCTTCCGCGCGGGCGACGGCGCCGACGTGATCACGCAACGGTGGCAGGAGTTGATCGCGCATGTCCGAGACGCGCGCTGACCGCCTGCCCCGCGTCGCGCTGGTGACCGGCGCCAACCGCGGCACGGGCAAGGCGATCGCGGAGCGCCTGACGCGGGCCGGCGTGCGGGTGTGGACGCTGAGCAGGCGTCCGGACCCGGGCCCGCGGTCGCTGCCGTGCGACCTGGCGGACGTCGACGCGGTGCGGGACCGCGTCGCCGAGGTGGTCGAGGCGGAAGGCGACCTGGACCTGGTGGTCGCCAACGCCGTGGACCGCTACTTCGCCGCGGTCGCCGAGCTCGACCTCGCCCGCTGGTCGCAGGCGCTCACGGTGAACCTCACCTCCGTGCTCGCCCTCGTGCAGGCGGCGCTGCCTGCGCTGCGCCGCACGAACGGCAGCATCGTGCTGATGGGCAGCCACGCGGGCACGCGGTACTTCGAGGGCGGCGTCTCCTACAGCGCGGCGAAGGCGGCGATGAAGGCGGTGTGCGAGTCGCTGCTGCTGGAGGAGCGGCCGAACGGCGTGCGCACCACGCTGATCAGCCCGGGTGCGATCGCCAACGAGGACGACGACCGCTCGAAGCTGAAGATGACGGTGGAGTCCGTGGCGGAAGTGGTCTGGCAGGCCGCCTGCGTGCCGTCGGACACGGTGATCGGCGAGCTGGAGTGCCGTCCGTCCGCATTGGCCGCGCCCACCGTCAGCGGCATCGACCGACTCCAGGCGGTGTGACCACAGTGGACATTGGATCGAGCGGAGGCGGTGACGTGCGCCGCCCCGGGACGGGCGTGGGCCCGGATCCCCGGACCTGGGCCCGCGAGGACATCGACGCGATCTCCCGCCGCGCCGCGCTGCTGACCGAGGCGGACCCCGCGCTGATCGGCGCGGTCGTCGAGCTCGCGGCCAGGTGGGGGCGGTCGGGAGGCCGCCACCGGCCGTGGGAGGGCGACGCCATCGACGCGCTCCGCAGCCGCGGAGCCGCGGTCGACCAGGAGTCCGTGGCGCTGAGCATGCGGGCCGGGCGCGCGGTCCTGTCCGGGCTGGCGATCGCGCCGTCGCCCTACCCGAGCGGTCCCCTCGGCAGCGCGGCCGACGCACTGGCCGCCGACGTGCTCGACGCGATCTGCTGCGAGTACGCGGGCCGGCGGTTCCGCGCGGAGGTGGACGCGGAACTCGCCGTGCTGGAGCGCTGTGCGAGCAGGCCGGCCGTGCGCAGCGCGATCGCCGGCAAGCGGCAGGTGGTTCAGCGCCTCACCAAGGAGCTGCGCAGGCTTTCCGACGAGGAACCGCACCTCCCGGAAGGCGGCGAACCGCTCGTGCACGACGACGGGGAGTACGTCTCGGTCCGGTTCGCCCCGGCGAGCTCCACCCGGAACACCGTCGTCAGCTTCACCAGCCCGGTGCGGCTCGACGTGGCGGCGGGCGGCGTGGTGGCGCTGGACCTGCTCGACACGCCGGACCTCCTCGCGACGGTGACGGTGCCGGGATCGGGGCCTGCCAAGGCGGATTACGACTCCGGCTGGCTGTGGATCACGGTCGCGGCGGAGACGGCGACGGCGCGCCGCACCGGGGTCGCCGACGTGGACGCGCTGCTCGACGGGTTCCACCTCACGGCCCTGCACGTCTACCCGCGGGAACCGCTGATCGTGAGCGACTGGTGAAGGCGGGTTCGGCGCAGCTGCCGGTGCCCATCGATCTGGTCGCGACCGACCTGGACGGCACGCTGCTCACCGGCGACGGCGAGCTCGGCGACCGCGTCCGGGCGGCCGTCCGGCGCGCTCAGGAGCACGGCGTCCACGTCGCCTTCATCACCGGCCGTCCCTTCCGCGAGACGATCTCGATGCTGGCGCGGGCGGGGCTGCGCGGCTTCACCGCCGCGAGCAACGGCGCCCTGATCAGCGACGAGCGCGGGGAGATCCGGTACGAGCAGGTGCTGACCGCGACAAGTGCGGCCTGGGCCGTCGAACGGCTGCGGGCGGGGATCGGGTCGGTCTCCATCGGCGCGGTCAGCGCCGAGGAACTGGCGCTGGATCCGGACTTCCCGGCGGACCTCGCGAGCGACTGGCGCGATCAGCTGGGGGCCGGGTCCGTGCCGGACCTGGTGCGCGGCGGGCGGGTGCTCAAGCTGCTGGTCGCCCACCCGCACCGGTCGGCGGGTGAGCTGGCGGCCGCGACGGCCGAGCTGCTGGGCGGCGGTTTCGCCGTCACCTACTCGACGACGCGCTTCCTGGAGGTCTCGCACCGGTCGGCGGACAAGGGCGTGGCGGTCGAGCTGATCGCCGACGCGCTGCAGGTGGAGCTCAGCCGCGTCGCGTGCGTCGGCGACATGCCCAACGACCTGCCGATGCTGGGCCGCGGCGGCCTCGCGGTCGCGGTGGCCAACGCGGCGGATTCCGTGCTCGCGGCGGCCGATCTCGTCATCCCGACCAACGAGGAGCACGGAGTCGCGACGCTGCTGGACGCGGTGGTCGAACAGCGGAGGGCCGCCCGCGGGGGGGGCGGGTTCCAGTGGAAAGGCGAACCCCACGGGAGGACTCCCAAAGGGGGGGACAAAAGAGAAAAACGCCCAAAAGGAATTCCAGGGGGCAGAGACCTCGTTG
>NZ_JBWKKH010000042.1:0-34605 GCF_056431645.1 Saccharopolyspora sp. NPDC045839 | reverse complement strand
TCCACCCGAACAAAGGGGGAGCGGGGGGTAGCGACTCGGTTGGGTGGGGGGGTAGAAAGGGGGGGGTCCTCCGGGGGGGTCCGGGGTTCAAGGGGAAACTGCGGACCCCGCGGGCGACTCCCGAAGGGGGACGCCAAGCGCGACCAGTGCCCGAAGGAGCTTCAGCGGGACGGCGACTGCTCGGATTCCGTTCGGGCATCGGAGGATTCCGCACCGGAGCCGATCAGCCGCAGGCCGACGACGTAGATCACGAACCCGATCAGCGCGAACAGCGCCATGGCACCGAAGGCGAGGTTGATCGGCAGCGCGCTCACCGCCGCGCCCGCTGTCGCCGCGCCCGCCGCGTTGCCGACCAGGAAGATCGTCACCAGCCAGGCGAACGCTTCCGTGACGGTGCCCGGCGGGCAGATCCGGCCCACCAGCACGTACGAACAGGTGAGGGCCGGGGCGAGGAAGAGCCCACCGATGAACGCGAGGACGGTCATCGCGATGGCGCCGGGCGTCAGCATCAGCGGCAGGTACAGCGCGGCCAGCGTGCCGAGCAGCACCAGGAGTCGCTTGCTGTCCCGGCTCTTCCACACCCGGGCCCCGTAGACGATGCCGCCGATCATGGCGCCGACCGCGTTCGCGCTCAGCAGCACGCCGTTCATGCTGGGCAGGGACACGTGCTCGGAGTAGGCCACGGCGAGGATGCTGAACGCCCCCATGGCCGCGCCGACGCCGCAGTTGCACACCAGCACGACGGTCAGCAGCGGCGAGCGGAGCGGCCCGAGCCAGTGCCGTTCGGCGTGCACCGGCCGCCAGCGCCAGACCGGCGGGGCGAGGCAGAAGACCACCACGCCGATCAGCCCGAACATCCCGGTCGCCAGCACGACGTAGGCGGAGGGGGCGATGGCGATGCCGCCGGCCACCAGCAGGGGGCCGCTGATGAAGATGACCTGCTGGGTGGAGGAGTCCAGCGCGTAGCCGGCTTCGAGCTGTTCCTTGGGCAGGATGTCCGCCCACAGGCTGCGCAGGCACGCCTCCAGCGGCGGGGTGAGGGCGCCCGCCAGCACCACCGAGGCGCCGAGCAACAAATAGTCGTCGACGGGGAGGAACGCGGCCCCGAAGAAACCGATCGCCGAGCCGGCGGCGGAAATGAGCATGACAATCGGTTGACCGAACCGGTCGACGAGTCTGCCGAGCAGCGGGGAACCGCCCGCGGTGCTCAAGGCGTAAATCGCGGTGAAAAGGCCGGCGACCTCGTAACCGGCCTGCTGCTGCCGGAGATGGATGGCGATCGCGATCGGAGCCATTCCGTTCGGCAATCTGCCGACAATGCTTGATCCGAGCAGGTGAGCGACATACTTCTGCCGAAGCATGGCCACGTACTGCACTGTTTCTACCTCCTGCGAGATCGGCGGCGGGAAACGACCGGCGGTCCGGGCGGTGGCCTTGTCGTGTTCTCGCCCGTTCCTGCCTAGGTGATGGATCAGCCGTGGGCGAGCGTACCGGCGGTGATTTCGCCGACGTTGGCGACCCGGTGGAGATCCTAGTCCCGCGCGCGTGCGCGGGACGGGTTTCCTGCGGTCTTTCGCGAAATGTGCTCATCGCTGGCCGGGGCGTTCCGCTGGCCGATGCAGCCTCGATGACCTGCGAGTATTTCTGTTACATTGGTCTTTACCGGGAATATTCCAAAGCGGCGGTATACGTCGATTCAACCTTTCGCGCCACTCGTTCTGGCGATTGACGCACATCGGTGTGCGCCCTTTCGGCTTCGGTGCGGGTCGTCCGAAAATTCCGCTCGCGCCGACGGCGGTCCGCGTAATGCGTTGCAGCGAATGGGTGAACATGGAGTTCGGTCCCGCTAACCGCCCAGCGTGGCGCAGGTGGCAGAACCAGCAGATGCCGGTTTTGTTCGGCAACGCGTTCTCATCGGTCGGGCGAATGGAGCGCTCGACTTCATTGCAGGGCTGCTGTAGGGTCGGTTCCAGTGTTGGAGAAATGTGAATTCACCCACTCAATATCTCGGGAGTCCTCTCCAACACCGGCGCCCCGTGAAAATGACGTGGCGGCCTTTCGAGGATGAGCGCACCCCGATCTTTCCGGAGTGCGCTCCAAGCTGACGTGACTGAGGAGAGCAGGGCTTTTCGATGGGTATGGTGCACGATCTGGCGCTGGCCGATCAAGGACAACGCAAGATAGATTTCGCGTCCCGGCGCATGCCGGTTCTGCGCACGCTGACCGAGCAGTTCGCGGAGACGAAGCCGTTCACCGGTCACCGCATCGCAGCTTGCCTGCACGTCACCACGGAGACGGCGAACATGGTGCGCGCGCTGGTCGCGGGCGGGGCCGAGGTCGCGCTGTGCGGATCCAACCCGCTGTCCACCAAGGACGACGTCGCCGCCTCGATCCAGCGGGACCTCGGCGCCGAGGTCTTCGCGGTGTACGGCGCCGACCGCGACACGTTCTACGAGCACGTCCAGGCGGTGCTCAAGACCCGTCCGACCATCGTCGTCGACGACGGCGCGGACCTCACCACCACGATCCACAACGACCACGCCGAGCTCCTCACCGACGTGATCGGCGGCACCGAGGTGACGTCCACGGGCGTCCTCCGGATCAAGAACATGGCCGACGACGGCGCGCTGCGCTACCCGGTGTTCCCGACGAACGACGCGGCCACCAAGCACCTGTTCGACAACCGCTACGGCACCGGCCAGAACACCATCGACGGCATCCTGCGGGCGACCAACATGCTGCTCGCCGGCTCGACCTTCGTCGTCGTCGGCTACGGCTGGTGCGGCCGCGGTGTCGCGATGCGCGCCAGGGGCATGGGCGCCAACGTCATCGTCGTCGAGGTGGACCCGGTGCGGGCGCTGGAGGCCGTCCTCGACGGCCTGACCGTGATGCCGATGTCGCGCGCCGCCGAGCACGGCGACATCTTCGTGACGGTCACCGGGAACCGGGACGTCATCACGATCGAGCACATGCGCAAGATGAAGGACGGCGCGGTCGTCGCGAACTCCGGCCACTTCGACATCGAGATCGGCGTCGAGGACCTGCGCAAGGAGGCCGAAGAGGTCACCGAGCTCCGCCCGAACTGCGTCGAGTACCGGCTCCCGGCGGGCAACCGGGTGCTGCTGCTGGCCGAGGGCCGGCTGGTCGGCCAGTCGGCCGCGGAGGCGCACCCGGCCGAGGTGATGGACATGACCTTCGCGACCCAGGCGCTGGCGCTGGAACACCTGGTGGCCAACGCGGAGTCGCTGCCCGCGGGCGTGCACGGCATCCCGAAGGACATCGAGAACCGCGTGGCGAAGGCGAAGCTGGACGCCTACGGCGTCGAGATCGAGCAGCTGTCCGACCAGCAGAAGCGATACCTGACCGACTGGCGCGTCGGCACCTGATCGCCTGCGTCCCGCAGCGATCCCGCCCCGGTCGTCTCGACGCCCGGGGCGGCGTCGTCTCTCCGGAAGCCCGAGCGCGGCGCAACCGCCAGTTTCAATTGAAACTGGCCCACCGCTGCGGACGCCTCCGCCAGCGCGGTGGGACGCCTCCGGTCCGCCCCGGCCGAACACACCCCGGACCCTGTCGGCGGGGCCCTGCCGACCGCGAGCAACGAGACCACGATCACGACGGCCGTGCTGTCGAACGTGGGAGACCTGCCGGATGTCGTGGCCCGCGCGACCGAGGCGGCCTGCGCCGCAGTCGGTCCCGGCTTCACCACACAGGAGTGGAACGTCCGCGCTCGGCTTGCCCCGCCGTCGCCGCTGCCCGTGACCGGCCTCTGTGGACGCACGCGGTCGGTGGTACCGGAGTTCACCCGACAAGGTAAGCTTTGAGCAGGAGCGCAACCGCGACGGCAGGCATTCGGCCGGTGGCGGGTGCGAGCAGCGCATGAGCCGGGGAGAGTCCCGCGACTGGATCTTCTGGTAGTGGGGCGGTTCCGCGTTCGCGTCACCTGTCCGAGCGATTTGGACGGCGGGTCGGATAACGATCCGGGATCACCGCACGATGTCGTCCATGCCCGGCTCGCGGCGGTCGGTTGGAGCACGGATGATTTGTCCGAGCCCGTGAGCCGCGGGCCGGAAAGACCGACTGTGCTGGTTGATCTGCTCGATTGCTGACCGAAATGAACTCGTGATGCGTTGCGCGCAACGGAATCCCGTTGCGCTTCGTCTCTTGAGCAGTGGTGGTTCGTCCAAGGGGACTGACAGAGGACGGGGGAAGTCAGTATGTCCGCACCAGGTATCGGCAAGGAATCGCACATCTCGCTGCCGGATTTCGCCTCGGTCACCAAGCTGCCGAAGCCGATCAAGGCGCTCGTCTACTTGATCATGCTCTCGGTGCTGACGGTGGCCGGGATCGGCGCGCTGATGGCCACGATCGCGGTCATCGGCCAGCTGACCGGAGCCTTCGACGTGTTCGGCTTCATCGGCTGAGCAGCAGACCGATCGGGGCCGGCGCATCGCACGGGTGCGCCGGCCCCGTTTTCGTCGGCCCGAAGCCCCCGGTAGTCCGCTCGGCGTAACGCCGTGCGCAGCGCATTCGACCGGTCTGACCAATCGGGCCGTAGGCCGGTTGGCGGGTCCACCCGCCAGCTCCGACCCCTCGCGACATCGCTACGATCGCCGGTATTGCGAAAGCAATCCTGGGGCAGTAGCTCAGCAGGTCAGAGCAGCGGACTCATAATCCGTCAGGTCGTGGGTTCAAGTCCCACCTGCCCCACAAAACACCTGGTGGAACACCGCAGGGCCAGCGGGGGAGATCATCTCCAGACCCGTGCTCTTGCGAACCGTGCTGATCCGCGATCTTGCGCTCCCGGGGCGGTCGGCAATGCCGTGCGAGATCGCCGCCCAGCGGCGAGCATCCTGAAGGCGAGATCGCTGACCGAGCCGAAGGCGCGAAAGGCTGCCATGAACGCACCAACGCCGGCCATCCCCGAACGCATCCGAGCGGACGTGCAGCGGCTCTGGGACTACCACGACCTCCACCACGAGCTCCGGCCCTGCGACGTGGGCGTCGGTCTGGGCGGCCACGACCTCGGCGTGGCGGACCACGTCGTCGACCTCTACCGGCGCGGCTTCTTCCCGCTGATCGTGTTCACCGGAGCGAACGCTCCGACAACGGTGGGGCGCTTCCCGAGGGGAGAGGCCGTGCACTACCGCGAACGCGCGCTGGAACGCGGAGTGCCGGACACCGCGATCGCGGTGGAGCCGCGAGCGACGAACACGGCCGAGAACATCGAGTACACGCGAGAATTCCTGACGGCCAAGGGAATCCGGTGCGAATCGATGCTGCTGGTGTCGCGCCCGTACCAACAGCGACGAGCGTTCGCGACGGCCAGGAAGATCTGGCCGGAGGTGGAGATCGTGTGCAGCTCGCAGCGCCTGCCCCTGGACGAGTACGTGCGGTCGATCGGCGACGTGGACCGAGTGATCAACATGCTCGTGGGGGACACGCAGCGAGTGGAGCTCTACGCCGAGAAGGGCTTCGCCATCCCCCAAGCAGTCCCACCCGAGGTGAACGAGGCGTACGCGCACCTCGTCGAAGCGGGCTACACCGCCAGACTCGTACACGACTGATTCCTGCCGCTGACCGTGCCGGTTCCGAGTGGTGCCGGCCTGGCGGCGTGGCGACCGAGCCGGTGAAACTTCCGGTGGACGGCAAGCGGTTCCACGTGGTGCCGCGGGTCCTTCGGCCTCGCAAGTGAAGTGAACGGTCCGTTCGCGGCATCTATCGATGCGAACGGACCGTTCACCCAGATCAACCAGCGGAACCGGTGCTGGTCAGTAGCCGACGGTGAAGTGCTTCTCCCCGCGTGGGTTCTCCAGTTCGTCGAGGACCGCCACCGCGAGGTCTTCCGCCGAGATCCGGGACGCACCCGCCACGTCGGTGAGGAGCGTGGTTCCGCCGCGCCGGTAGGTTCCGGTGCGGCGGCCCGGTTCGAGGACCGCGGGCGGCGACAGGTACACCCAGTCGGCCGGGTGCTCGCGGCAGGCGTCCAGTTGCGCGACGCTGGCCGCGGCGATGACGCGCCACTCCGGGGCCACGTAGTCGGGGTTGTCGACCACGAGCTGCTCGGGGCGTCCCGGGGTTCGCAGCGGTCCGGCGCCGCCGATGACGACGATGCGGGTTCGGGTTTCCGCGGCCGCGTCGAGCAATGCCGTGATCGTCGCGGTGACCGTGCCTTCCCGCCCCGGGCGGGGGCGGGTCGCCGCCACGATCGCGTCGGCTTCGGTGAACAGCTTGCTCATCCGGTCCCGGTCGGTGGCATCGCCTCGAACGGCGCTCACGCCGCCGGGCAGGGATGCGGGTACTTCTCGGCGGAACACGGCGGTGACCTCGTGTCCTCGGTCGGCGGCTTCGGAGGTGACTCGGGAGCCGACCATGCCGGCGGCTCCGATGACGGCGATCTTCATCGTGCGGTCCTTCCTGCGGTGGGGTTCGGAGTGAGTCGCGGGGAGAACTGGCCCGCGACGATCGCGGCCAACGAGAGCGCGAAGCCGAGCAGCTGTATCGGGCCGAGCGTCTGGCCGAGCAGCACCGCGCCGAGGAGCGCGGCGACGATCGGGGAGAACAGGCCGAGGACGGCGACCGAGGTGACCGGCAACGTCTTGATGCCGCGGAACCACAGGACGTAGGCGGCCAAACCGCCGACCAGGCCCAGCCAGAGGTAGCCGACTGCGCCGGGCAGGTCGATCGCCGGTGGGGGCCCTTCGAAGAAGAACGTGACGGGCACCAGGAACAGGCCGCCGGCGGTGAGCTGCCACCCCGCGAACGCGGTGGGCCCGACACCGGCGGGACGTCCCCAACGCTTGGTGAGCGTCACACCCACCGCCATCGAAGCCGCGGCGGCGAGGCCGGCCAAAATCCCGGGACCGTCGAACGCCGCATCCGGGCCGATCACCACCAGGCCGACGCCCACGACGCCGACGACACCCCAGGTGAACCGCCAAGCGGAGGGGCGCTCACCGAGGACCGCGACCGCCAGGACCGCCACGATGAGCGGTTGCGACGCGCCGAGCGTGGCGGCAACGCCGCCTGGCAGCCGCTCGGCAGCCACGAACAACATCGCGAAGAGCATCCCGATGTTCAGCACGCCGAGCACCGCGGCCTTTTTCCACCACGTCCCGCGCGGCAGCGTCCGCGTGAGCGCCAACGCGATCAGCCCCGCGGGCAACGCGCGCAGGATCCCCGCGAAGAACGGATGTCCTGGCGGGAGGAGTTCGGTGGTGACCACGTAGGTCGTGCCCCACACCATGGGCGCGAGCGCCGTCAACGCGGTGCGGGATGCGATCCCGCTTGCCGCGCCGCTGCCGGCGGTCGCGGAGATCGTCTGGTTCATCACCAGGCAAGTCTCGACCGACCAGCATAGATGAGTCCAACACATGTTTGTCACCGAATCCATCTCGATGCACGATAGATCCATGGAGCTCCAGCAGATGCGCTACGTCGTCGCGGTCGCCGAGACGAACAGCTTCACCCGCGCCGCCGAGCGGTGCCTGGTCGTCCAGTCCGCGCTCAGCCACCAGGTGGCGCGCCTGGAACGGGAACTCGGCGGCAAGCTCTTCGAACGCACCAGCCGACGGGTGCGGCTGACGCCGGCCGGCGAGGCGTTCCTGCCCGCCGCCCGGCAATGCCTCGACGCCGCCGAGCGTGCCGCGGCCGAGGTCGCCGCAGCCCTCGGCGAGGTGCGCGGGCGGCTGACCGTCGGCGTGATCCCCACCGTCGCGGCGGTGGACATCCCGGCCGCGCTGCACGAGTTCCGCAGCCGGTATCCGAACGTGCGCATCGGCCTGCGCGTCGGCGCCAGCGAGGAGCTCGTCGAGCGGGTCAGGGATGGCGTCATCGACGTCGCCTGCCTGGGGCTGCCGGCCACGATCCAGCCGCGTGGGGTCCGCACCCGCGTGACCGCCCGGGATCGGCTCGTCGCTGTCGTCGCGCCCGGGCACCCGCTCGCCGGGGAACCGGAGGTCGACCTCCGCAGGCTGTCCGCCGAGGTGTTCGTGGACTTCCCACTCGGGTCGGCCGGTCGCGCCCAATCCGATCAGGCCTTCGCCGCGGCGGGCCTCGACCGCGACATCGCCTTCGAGGTGCCCGCCCCGGACCTGATGGTCCGGATCGTCCGGCGGGGCCTCGGCATCGCCATGCTCGCCTCGACCTACGTGCCGCAGCTGACGGGCGTGCACACCATCGAGGTGTCCGACGCGCCGGCCCGCATCGAGTACCTGGCGTGGAACGACGTCGGCCCGACGCCCGCGGCGAAGGCATTCCTGGAGATCGCCGGCGTCCCCGCGCACGATCTCGCCGACCGGTCCTGACTTGCCGTCATCGCGCTGAACTGCTCGGTCACCGCGAGGTTCCCGAGTCACTGAGAAGTGCGTTCTTCCATGTCAGCGGCCACTTTCCTACGGTCTTCGAAGAACCGGAGGAGACGAGCCCCCTGGCTCGCACGAGGAGGAAGCAGGCAGCATGGCCATCACCCTGGTGAACCCCGGCGGATTGCCGGAAATCGGCGCCTACCGGCAGGTGTCGATCGCGACCGGCTCGAAGCTGGTCTTCATCGCCGGGCAGGTCGCGTGGGACGCCAACGGGGTCACGGTCGGCGAAGGCGATCTCACCGCCCAGGTCGAGCAGTGCTACCTCAACGTCGGCACCGCTCTGGCCGAGGTCGGCGCTTCCTTCGACGACGTGGCGAAGCTGACCGTCTACGTCGCCGACTGGACGCCCGACAAGCTGCCCCTGTTCATGGAAGGAGTCGCGCGGGCGGCGGCGAAGCTGGGCGTCACCCCGGTGCCGCCGGCCACGCTGCTCGGCGTCGCGGCGCTGCACGTGCCCGAGCACCTGGTCGAGGTCGAGGCCACCGCGATCATCGACTGATCAGGTGCGTTGCCGGCGGGTCGCCCGACCGGGCGAGAGCCCCCACCGGGCAAGGGCCTTCGGCCCGCCGCGCAGCCAAGCGAGTCCTGTTCTGGCCGCAATTTCCATTGAAATCGAACCTTCGATTTCAATGGAAATTGCGGTAGGTCACCCGTCTGCGGGGCGCGGTTCGCGCCACATGGGTTGCAGCCGGGGGCCGTCGTCGGGGAGCGCGATCGGCTGGCCCAGCGGCTCGAAGCCGTGCCGCGCGTAGAGGGCCTGGTTGCGCGGCGTGCTCGCTTCGAGGTACGTCGGCTGGGCCTCGGCGTCGGCTCGGCGGAGCCGGTGCCGCAGGATCGCGCTTCCGACGCCGCTTCCGCGGCTCGCGGCGAGCACGCCCATGGCGGACAGGAAAACGTGCGGCTCGTCCGGGTGCCGCTGCGCGACCAGCGTCATCACGGTGGCCATGCGGCGCAGCACGGGATCGGCGCCGGCCGATTCGGCCAGCGCCACCGCCTCCCGCCGGACCCGCTCCGCCGACCGCAAGGTCAGCCAGACCGACAGTCCCTCGATCGTCCCGCCCGCGCGTTGCGCGACCAGGACTTCGTCCGCGCCCAGCGCTTCGCGGACGGAGTCCCGGAACAGCGCGCCGGGGAGCTCCCGGCCGGACGTGACCCAGCTGGTGACCGCTTCGTCGGCGCAGGCCGCGGCGTAGGCCGGGACGATGCGGTCCAGTTCGGCGGGCACGGCCCGGCGGACGATCAGATCCATCGCGGTCCCTCCAATACGTGGTAAACATCCCTGCTTTCCCGTCATTCTTCGGGCAGTATCGGGTGGTGGCGAGCCTTTTCGTCACGGTAAGTCGTGTGACGAAAAGGAAGATCCCATGCGGTGTGCGCAATGCGGTGTCGAGCTCGCGGCCGCCGAGCGGGGCAGGCCGCGCCGCTACTGCAGCCGGTCCTGCCAGGCGCGCGCGTACCGGGCTCGAAAGGACGGCGGCGGGCTGAACCGCCGTTCCGCTCCCAGGGGCGAACACTCGCGCGGAGAGCTGGATCGCGCGGCGATCGTGCGGAGCGCGATCCGGATCGCCGACGCCGAAGGGCTTGCCGCCGTCTCCATGCGCGCCGTCGCGGCGAGCAACGGTGTTGCCGCGATGGCGTTGTACCGGCACGTGTCCGGAAAGGACGAACTGGTCCGCGCGATGGTGGACGCCGTTGTCGCGGAATACCGGCCAGCAGATTGGGATTCCGCCGATTGGCGCCCATTCCTGGAGCACCAGGCGCGCCAGGAATGGGCGCTGTACCAACGACATCCGTGGGTGCTGGCGGTGCTCGCCTCGACGCGCCCGCCGCTGGGTGGCTCCGTGCTCGCGATGGTCGACCGGTCGATGACCGCGCTCGCCGGGCACTTCGACGCGGACACGAGCCTCTCGGTGTACCTGCTGGTCAGCGGCTACGTGCAGGGCATGGCTCTGCTGCTGACCGCGGAGGACGAGGCGTTCCGGGACTCCGGGGTCGGCTACGAGCAGTGGTGGTCGGCGCGGCGGGACCACCTGGTCGGCACCGCAGGCGTCCGCTACCCGTGGCTGGCCGAGGTGTCCTCGGCGGCGCGGCTCGACGACTGGTTCGAGTTCGGCCTTCAACGCGTGCTGGACGGCATCGGCGCTCGCCTGTGATCAGCTGGACGAAAACCGTTATCGGACAAGGGTTTCGGCTCCCAGTGGCCACGACCAGGGTCGCCGCGGCCAGCATGGCGGGCGTCGCGAACGCCGGCTCAACGGCAGGTTCGCCGGCAGCCGCACGTCGGAGAACTCGCCTAGGAGCACGAAGGGGGCGGCCAGGACGACGACCAGCGCGAAGAACGTCCATGGCGACCTCGACCAAGCCTCACGCGTCGCCACGAAACCCCCCGATCCTCCACTTCGGACCAGGGAAGCCTCCCGCCGCGCCGACGACCGCGCATCGGGGAGATCCCCGACCCGCCCCTGACGTCAGCGCAGCGCTTCGGCGAGCGCGCGGAAGGTCGGCAGCGGGTCGTCGCCGAGGGCCTGGATGCTCACGTGGTTCGCGCCCGCCTCCAGGTGCGCGTTGATGCCTTCGGCGATCTGCGCCGCGTTGCCGTGCAGGGCCAGGGCGTCGATCAGGCGTTCGCTGCCGGGCACCGCGACGTCCTCGGCGGTGAAGTCGTACCGGCGCAGGTTCTTGGTGTAGTTGCTCAGGTTCAGGTACATCTCCACCGCCGCGCGGCCGGTGGCGCGGGCGCGCTCCGGGTCGGTGTCGAGCACGACCTTCTGCTCCGGGGCGAGCAGCGGCGCGTCGCCGAGGATCTCCCTGGCGTGCCTGGTGTGCGCGGGAACGGTCAGGTACGGGTGGGCTCCCGCGGCCCGGTCGCCGGCCAGCTGGAGCACCTTCGGGCCGAGCGCGGCGAGCACGCGGCCGGACGCGGGAACCCCGGCGGCGTCCAGCCGGTCGAGGTAGTCGACCAGCGCCTGGTACGGCTTGGTGTAGGTGTCGGTCATCTCGCGGTGCCCGGCGCCGATGCCGAGGACGAACCGGTCCGGGTGCTTCGCGGCGATCCGGTGGTAGGACTCGGCCACGGTGCGGGCATCGGAGTTCCAGATGTTCACGATCCCGGTGGCGACGGTGATCCCGTCGGTGGCGTCCAGCAGCCGCTCCGCCAGCGCCAGGTCCGCCGGCGGCGAGCCGCCGATCCAGATCGTGCCGTAGCCGAGCCTCTCCACCTCGATCGCCAGTTCGGGGTCGAGTTCGGTGGACATCCGCCAGATGCCGAGTTTGTCGAGTTCTGCGGTCATGGCCATGGCCAACACGGCGAGCTCCCGCGGCATTCCCGGCATCGCCCGACCGTGTCAGCCGTCCTTGCGCCAGACGTAGGCGGCGGAGATCGGGTGGTTGCGGAAGCGCTCCCACTTCGGCTTCACCGCGAGCCATTCCTCGTCGATCACGCCCTCGTGCAACTCCGCCAGCCGCCAGCCCGCCGCGAGTGCCGCCGCCACGTGGTCGCTGATGAGGTGCACGTTGGTGGTGATGGCCACCGATTCGCCGGCGTCGTTGGTGTAGTGCGTCGGCATGCCCGAGGTCATGATGAAGTGCGGGTGGAACGTCACCAGCACGAACGCGGCCTTCGGCGCGGCCAGCCGCCACGCCTCCCGGTACAGCGGGTTCAGGTCGTCCAGGTGCTCGTCGATCAGCGACGAGATCACCAGGTCGTAGGCCGCATCGGGGAGACCGGTGGCCGCGACGTCGGCCTCCACGAGCCGGTCGTGGGCGCCGCGGCGCTTCGCGACGGCGAGCATCTCCGGCGTCAGGTCCACCCCGTCGATCGACGGGATTCCCTTGTCCCGCAACCACTGCCCGGTCCGTCCGGTGCCGCAGCCGAGGTCGGCGGCCCGCGCGACGGCCGCCCAGGACGGCTCCTGGAGCCGGTCGAGCAGCGCGATGTCCATCGCGTCCTCGACGGTCTGCTCGTAGTGCGCGACCCATTCGCCGTATCCGGTGCGGACGTCCACGGTGCGATATCCCCGCGCGTCGAAATCGCTGAACTCCATTGGGCCGATTATTCAGCCTGGTGCTCCTGCCGCGAAACGATTTTTCCACCGGCCGGCCCAGCGTTGCTCCGTGCGGGATCACAGGTCCGCCCCGGATTCGAGGAACGGCTTGACTGATCACGTTCCGCGACGACATGGTTGCGGACTGCCTGTTTGTGCGGACGGGGAGGTCGGCATGGGGGAGGACGGCAGGGAGCGGCGACCGTTCCGCGTTCCGGTGGTCAGACGGCGCTGGCCGCAGCTGGGCATCGCCGCGGCCTGCGCGGTGGTGCTGGTGGTCGCCGCCTACTTCGTCGTCACGACGACGAGCGGCTGCGCTGCCGGGCTGCATCGGACGGGGCCGCTGGACGAGTGCATCGGGGTCACCGACGGGCCGGGCGAGTTCGGGCTCAGCGACGGGCGGGGCGGCTTCGACGGCAGTCTGCGGGTCGTGCAGGACAAGATCGCGGCGGAGAACGCCCGGGTGCGGCGGATCAGCCGCGAGCAGAACAAGCCCTACGTCAGCATCGCCTACTTCAGCCCGCTCACCGTCGCCAAGCCCGACACCACCACGATCGAGGCGGTCCGGCGCGGCCTGGAGGGCACCTACGTTTCGCAGCTGCGCGCGAACGCCGACGGCCGGGAGGAATGGGGCGGCAACCTGCCGCTGATCCAGGTGCTGCTGGCCAACCCGGGCAGCCGGAGCGCGCAGTGGGAACCGGTGGTCGAGCAGCTGCGGCAGCTCGCGGAGCCCGAGGAGAACGGCCGGCTGGTGGCGGTGACCGGGCTCGGGCAGAGCCTCGCGGGCACCCGGGACGCGATAAACCGCCTGTCCCAGCACGGGATTCCGATGGTCGGCGCGATCATCACGGCCGACAAGTTCGCGACCGATCCGGCGGCGGCCGAGGCGAAGGGGCTGCTGCGGGTGGCGCCGCCGAACTCCGCGCAGGCCGGCGCGCTGGTCAAGCGCCTGGAGGAGACGCAGCTCGCGCTGGTCGTCTGGGACCGGAACGAGGACGAGGTCTTCGCCCGGGACCTGGCGAACGCGTACGAGGCCGCGTACCAGCAGCGCGGCGGCAAGCTGGTGCGCGGCGAACCGTTCGACTCCGCGCAGCTCGCCACCGCCAACACCTTCCCGGCGATGGTGCCGAACATCTGCCTGAAGAGGCCGGACGTGATCCTGTTCGCCGGCCGGCTGCGCGAGCTGAAGCCGTTCCTCAACGCGCTGTCCTCCCGCTCCTGCACGGAGCTGAAGATGCGCGTGCTGATCACCGACAGCGTCGTCAACATCGGCGGCGACCCGGAAATCCAGCGCAGCCTGGAATCCGGGATCACGCTGGAGTACTCGCAGCTGGCCGCGCCGGCCGCGTGGCGTGCCGCGCCGCAGTACTTCCCGCGGCGATCGACCGAGTACTTCATCCCCGGTTCCACCGCGACCGCCGTCTTCCAGCAGGAGTTCCCCGGCGAATCGATCGACGACGGCCTGGCCATCGTCACCTTCGACGCGCTGGGCGTGGCGGCAACCGCGGCCCGCCGCGCCGTGCACAACAACAAGTTCGGCGAGAAGCTGCCCAGCGCGGACGGGGTCGCCGCGGAGTTCGACCGGATGAGCGACACGGGGGCCGTGGACGGCGCCAGCGGCTGGCTCTCCTTCGACACGGAGACCGGGCGCCCGGACAGCAAGGCCCTGCTGGTTTTCCGGGTGACCAAGGAGATCGGCCGGCCCATCTCGTCGGTGCCGGTCGTGATCTCGGAGACGGGAATCCCGTACCTGCCGTAGCGACCGGTCGACGATGGGGAGTGGTCGATGCATCCGTTCGAAGCGCCCGCGCGCGAACGCATCTTCATCAGCTACCGCCACGGCGACAACGCCTACGCGGCGCGCTGGCTGAATGTCGTGCTGCGCGAGCGGTTCGGCGCCGACCGGGTGTTCTTCGACACGGGGATGGACCCGGGCGTCAACTACGTCCAGGAGATCGAGCGCGAGCTGGAGTCCTGCGCCGTGCTGCTCGCGGTGATCGGTCCGCAGTGGATGGTCATCGCCGACGAGCTCGGCCAACGGCGCCTGGAGAACCCGAAGGACGTCGTGGTGCGGGAGATCTCGACGGCGCTGAACAACGGCGTGCGGGTGATCCCGGTGCTGATCGACGACGCGGCGATGCCGAAATCGGCGGAACTGCCGACCGGCCTGCGGCCGCTGACGCAGCACAACGGCGTGGTGCTCAACCCCGGCACCTCCGACTCCGAACTCGGCAGGCTCCTCGCCGCCCTCGACAAGCACCTGGCGGGCCCGAGCGCGCCGCCGGATCCCGAGCCCGAACCGGAACCGGTGGTCAGGAGCCGGTACGACCTGCTCCACGACCTCGTGCAGGAGTGCATCACGCCGCCGGACGGCCGGGCCCGCGAGCTGCCGGTGATCCGGCTGCTCGGCAGCGGCACCGAGATGCTGGCGTACCTGGCGGAGGACTGCGGGCCGTCCGTCCCGCACACCCGGCTCGACTTCGACGCGGAGGGGCTGACGTCGCTGCGCCGGGCGGTGGTCGAACTGGCCGTGCGGTTCGGCGGCCGGGGGTCGCCGCAGTTCCGCCACCTGATGCTGTGCATCGTCGCCGCGGGCTCGGGTTTCGGCGCCGGGACGGCGTTGTCCAAGCTGCGCAACGCGGTGCTCGCCGCGGAGCAGCCGGACTTCTCCCGGGTGACGTTCGACGCCGTGGTCGGCGCGTTGCAGGCGTCGGGGGCCCTGCTGAACTGGTCGGGCGTACTCGCGGACGCGTTGCTCAGCGGCGGCGAGCGGGCGCAGTGGCGCAGGCGGCTGCGGGCGTTGACCGGGTTCCGGGATTCCGCCGATGTGGCGCCGGATCCGTGGGCGGAGCCGGATGCGGTGGGTTCGCGCGAGTTCGACGAGGTGCTCCTGGCGGCCTTCCTCGCCGACCTTCGCCAGGCCTACGCGGGCCGGCGGTCGGGGCGCGCGATGAACTGCGTCGCCCTGCTGGACAACGCGGATGCGCCGCTCGGCGAGCGGTTCCTGGACCTGCTGCTCGACCTCCGGCGAGGGCTCCCGCCCGATCCGCTCGTGGTCGTCGCGGCGGGCCGGCAGTGGCAGCCGCCGCTGGGCGCCCCGGACGCCGCCGATCTGCCGACGCTGGCCGGGTGGGAGGAGCACCGGAACGCCGCCGGGCACCGGGGCTCCGGGTGGCTGCCGGTCGATCTGTGAACCGTCAGCGCAGGGGCAGGCCGACGTAGTTCTCCGCCAGCGTGGTGGCCGCCGCGGTGGAGGTGCGGAGGTAGTCGAACTGGGCGCGCTGCAGGCGGCGTTCGAAGGCCGCGTCCGGGCCGCCGAAGTGGTGCGTCAGCGAGGTCATCCACCACGAGAAGTTCTGCACCCGCCAGACCCGTTGCAGGCAGGCGGCGGAGTAGCCGTCCAGGCCGGTGGTGCTGCCGGTCCGGTGGTAGGTGGCCACCGCGTCGGCGAGCCGGTCCACATCGGACACCGCGAGGTTGAGCCCCTTCGCGCCGGTCGGCGGGACGATGTGGGCGGAATCGCCGGCCAGGAAGAGGCGGCCGTGGCGCAGCGGTTCGGCCACGAAGCTGCGCATCGCGGTGACGGTCTTGTCGGTGATCGGGCCGTCGTGCAGCGTCCAGCCCGGTGTGCCCAGCCGGGTCCGCAGCTCCGCCCAGATCCGCTCGTCCGGCCACTCGTCGAGCGGCTCGTCCGGGGCGCATTGCAGGTAGAAGCGGCTCACCTCGGCCGACCGCATGCTGTGCAGCGCGAATCCGTTGGCGTGGTTGGCGTAGATCAGCTCGCCGGAGGACGGCGCGACGGACGCCAGGACGCCCAGCCAGCCGAAGGGGTGGACGCGCTCGTAGACGGTCCGCTTCCCGGCCGGGATGGTGTCCCGGCAGACGCCGTGGAAGCCGTCGCAGCCCGCGACGAAGTCGGCGCGCAGTTCGTGCTCGACGCCCTCGTGGGTGAAGCGGACGAACGGCCGGTCGGTCGTCACGTCGTGCACGCCGACGCCGGCGACCTCGAACAGCACCTGGCCGTCATCGCGCCGGCGGCGCTCGGCGAGGTCGCGCACCACCTCCTGCTGGCCGTACACGGTGATCCCGCGGCCGGTGAGCTCGCGGAACGGGATGCGCAGGCGTTCCTCGTCGAACTGCAGGTGCACGCCGTCGTGCACGTCGCCCTCGCGCAGCATCCGGTCGCCGACCCCGGCTTCGCGCAGCAGGTCCGCGGTGCCCTGTTCGAGCACGCCGGCGCGCACGCGGTGCTGGACGTACTCCTGGCTGTGCCGCTCCAGCACGACGGAATCGATGCCGTGCAGGTGCAGCAGGTGGGACAGCAGCAGCCCGGCGGGGCCGCCACCGACGATCGCGACCTGGGTGCGCAAGGCAGCTCTCCTCTCGGCCGGTATCCGGTCCCGTGCTGGACGGAAGGGATCGCTCAGGTGCCAGGATGGCGTGGTGGCGAAGGCACAGCGCGTCGGACGGCCCCGGGACCCAGCGGTGGACACGCGCGCCCTGGAGGCGGCGCGGGCGGTGTACGCCGAGCGCGGCTGGAGCGGCTTCTCGCTCGACGAGGTCGCCCGGCGCTCCGGGATCGGCAAGGGCTCGCTCTACTTGCGCTGGCCGAACAAGGCCGCGCTGCTGGTCGCCGCGGTGCGGGAGCGCACCCGGTTCATCGCCGAGATCGACACCGGCGAGCTGCGCGCCGACCTGGTCGAGTTCGCCCGCGGCTGGATGGAGTACCTCGGCGCCGACGAGGGCGCGCTGACCTCCCGGCTGGGCGTGGACGCGCAGTTCTCGCCGGAGCTCGCCGAGTCGCTGACCGACGACCCGTACCCCGAGCACATCCGGGCGACCCGCGCGATCGTGCGGCGCGGCATCGAGCGCGGCGAACTGCCAACCGGCGCGTCGGTGGCGCTGATCGCCGACCTGATCGCGGGCGCGGTGTCCAACCACGTCCGCGCCACGCCGCCGCACCTGCGCGGGCAGGTCTGGGCGGAGTCGGCGGGCTACCTGGCCGAGCTGGTCGACACGGTCCTGGCCGGGGTGCACGCCCGGTCCTGAGCCCCGAAGGGCTATTGCGGACGGAAGCCGTCGGAAATATGTTCGGGTATGTCGGACTCAGCGCGAAACCAGCGGAGGTTTCGAATGGGCCACTGCCGCGACGACGATCCAGGCCTTCGGCGCCCGGCCGACCGCCCACCGGTGGCGGGGCTTCCCGCACCTGCGCAGGGCCGGTGCACGAGGGAGATCGGCACCGGGTTGCTGGGCAGGGATGACGCCATGTCGGCCGAAACCGATCCGCGGCAACCCCTTCGCCCTCCGGGAGCGTCGACATGACCTTCGATTTCACCGATGAGCAGCACGCGCTGCGCCAGGCGGTGCGCGAGGTGCTCGACGACCACAGCGCGGAACCCGCCGTGCGCGCGGCGGCCGCGAGCGCGACCGGCATCGATCAGGACCTGTGGAAGCTGCTCGCCGAGCAGCTGGGCCTGGCGGGCCTGGTGGTGCCGGAGAGCTGCGGCGGTGCGGGGGCCGGGCCGGTCGAGCTCGCCATCGTGCTGGAGGAGATGGGCAAGAAGCTGTTCTGCGGCCCGTACCTGTCGAGCTCGGTGCTCGCCGCCACGCTGCTGACCGAACTCTCGTGCGCGGAGTTCCTGCCGGACCTGGCGAGCGGACAGCGCACCGCGACGGTCGTGTTCGCGCAGCAGTCGATCGCCGCCGGGGAAAGGCTTTCCGGCGAGCAGCGCTTCGTGCTCGACGGCGCGACGGCCGACCTGCTGCTGTTGGTCGCCGGCGGGCCGCGGGTGTTCGCCGTCGACCCGGCCGCCTACGGCGTCTCCATCCAACCGATGTCCACTGTGGATAGAACTCGGCGGCTCGCGGTGATCACCCTCGACGACGTGCCCGCCCGGGCGGTCGGAGACCCCGGCAGCACCGCCGCGGCGGTGGACCGGACGCTGCGCACCGGGGAGGTCGCGCTCGCCGCCGAACAGGCCGGCGGGGCCCGGGCGGCGCTGGACATGGCCGTGGAGTACGCCCGGACCCGGTTCCAGTTCGGCCGCGCCATCGGCAGCTTCCAGGCCATCAAGCACATGTGCGCCGACCTGCTGGTGGAGGTCGAATCGGCGTACTCCACCGCCTACGCGGCGGCCTGGGCGCTGGCCGAGCGGAGCCCGGAGGCCACCGCGCTGGCCGCGATGGCGCAGGCCTTCTGCTCCGAAACCTTCGTGCGGGTCGCCGCCGACAACATCCAGATCCACGGCGGGATCGGCTTCACCTGGGAACACCCCGCGCACCTCTACCTGCGCCGAGCCCGCAGCAGCGCCCAGCTGCTCGGCGACGCGGCGACGCACCGCGAGCGCTACCTCTCCGCCATCGCCGATCAGGGGTGACCATGAACATCGACTCGTTGCGCAGCGAAGTGCCGCAGTGGCTCGCCGGCCACTGGGACCCGGCGGCCGACCGCGCCGAATGGCTGGCCGCGGTGGTGGATCGCGGCTACGCGGTGCCGCGCTGGTCGCGCGAGAACTTCGGGCTCGGCCTGGACGAGGAATCGGCCGACGCCGTGGAGGCGGAGTTCCGCCGGGCCGGAGCGCCGGGCAGCGGCCAGGACCGGACCAACCTGTGGGCGAACACCGTCCTGGCGTACGGCAGCGCGGAGCTGCGGCAGCGGTTCATCCGCCCGCTGCTGCTCGGCGAGGTCCGGATGTGCCTGCTCTACAGCGAACCCGGCGCCGGGTCCGACCTGGCGGGCCTGCGCACCACCGCGGTCCCGGACGGCGATTCCTACCGGATCGACGGGCAGAAGGTGTGGACGTCCAACGCGGCCGAGGCCGACTACGGCATGCTCATCGCCCGCACCGACCCGGAGGCGCCGAAGCATCGCGGCATCAGCTTCTTCTTCCTGCCGATGGACCAGCCGGGCGTGACAGTGCGGCCGCTGCGGCAGATGACGGGGGAGGCGCACTTCAACGAGGTCTTCCTCACCGATGCCCGGGTTCCGGCGGCGAACATGCTCGGCGAACCCGGCCAGGGCTGGCGGGTGCTGCAGACCGCGCTGGCCTACGAGCGGGTGGTGCTCGCGGAGTCCAACCGCGGCGCCAGCACGCGGCGCGCGAAGAAGGACGGCGGGGAGGTCGACCTGATCGAGCTGGCCCGCAGGCACGGACGACTCGACGATCCCGTGGTGCGCCAGGACATCGCGCGGGTGCTGACGTTGCGAGCGGCGAACCGCTGGAACAACCAGCGCGCGCAGGCCGAGCTGGAGCAGGGCACCTCGTCGTCGCTGGCATCGCTGGGGAAGCTGCTGATGTCGCGACTGCTGCACGAGACCGGCCGGGTGCAGACGGCGATCGTCGGCGCGGAGGCGATGTTGGAGGGCGCCGGCCACCCCGACGGCGACGACGCGAACTTCGCCGCGATGAACGCCTACTTCACGTCGATCGGCGGCGGCACGGACCAGATCCAGCGCAACATCATCGGCGAACGAATCCTCCGCCTGCCCAAGGAACCGGATCGGTTCAGGGACGTATCCTTCCGGGAAATCCCCAAATCAGGCTGACCGCGGTCGCGGTCATGCGCGAGAGGACTTCCCAACTGACTCGGACCACACTTCCCCGGCCCCGGCCCCGGTCGCACCGCGCTCGGATCGGGGGCTGAGATGGATCTCGGAATCGTGCTCGCGTTCATCGGTGCTGCGGCGGTGATCTCGCTGGTGCCCGGCCCGGACATGATGTTCATCCTGGCCAACGGCATTTCCTCGGGGCCGCGCGGCGGCGTCGTCGCGGCCTTGGGCATGTCCAGCGGCATCGTCGTGCACACGGTCGTGGCCGCGCTCGGGCTGACCGCGATGTTCCAGGCGGTGCCCGCGGCGCTGGAGGTCGTGCGGATCGCCGGTGTCGTCTTCCTGCTGTACCTGGCGATCCAGTCGTGGCGGGCGTCGGCGGTTCCGGAAGTGCAGGCGGCACCGGCGAGGTCGCTGCGGCGCATCTACGCGCTGGCGGTGCTGACGAACGTGTCGAACCCCAAGGTGATCCTGTTCTACTTGGCGTTCGTCCCGCAGTTCATCGGCATGCAGGCGGACTGGCCGATCTCGGTGCAGCTGCTGGCCCTCGGCGGGCTGCTGGTCGTGGTGGGCCTCAGCGTTGACGCCTCGGTGGGCCTCGCCTCGGGCTGGCTGTCGAACGTCCTGCTCCGCCGCCGGGCGATCCAACGCTGGCTGGACCGAACGGCGGCCGTGGTCTTCGGTGCCCTGGCCCTGCGCCTGACGACCGAAGACCTGAGGTCCTGACGCGACAGGCCCGTGCGTACTTTTCGTCACCATAGCGACGAAAAGTACGCACGGGCTCTGATCAGACACGCCAGCACTGCCCGACGGCTGCCCGCCTGTAGTACAACTGCGGCCGGGCAGCCGTACGTCGGCCACCTCGGCAGGTCCGAGCACGGTGATGATGGGCGGAGGTTGCGGAGGTGGCCCTCCATCGCCGATCTCCGGTGCTCGCTATCGTGTTCGGGCGGGAAGTCGACGACTGGGGAATCGCTTCACCATGACGTATCAGTCCAGCAGGTCAGAGAGCCGACAAGACGAGGTCACGAGGTCGGAGACGACCAACGCCAACAATCCCAGGAACTTCTGGCAGACGACGGGGTGCCTCGGGCTGGCCACCGCCACGGCGGCCGTAGTCTCCGCAGTCGTGACAGGCACGTTTACTTACCTGGCCGCGCAGGACAGCAAGAAGGCCCCACCAAACGCTGCTGCGCCGGTCACACAGACCGTGACGGTGACAGTCGAAAAACCGCCTGTCGCCACTGACTCGGCACTTCCCCAAACCGCACCCGCCGATCCAGAGATTCGTTGGAAGGGCAGGTTTGCCTTCACAGGATATCCCGACTTCGAATCGATCCCACCAAGAAACAACCACAATTCACTCGGTTCCGACGCTGGCGAGAATGACCTATATGCCAATCAGGGTGCAATCCCCTTGAATAACAAGGGGAGTCGCTGGACTGGTTCAACGCCACCAACGAAGAAGCAGTGTTCAGACTTGATCGACACTCAGTCGCAACTGGCAGCACCAGTAGATTCCGGTACGCAGGTCTGCTACCGCACCGACAAGGGTCGGCTGATCTTCTTCAAGCTCGTCAGTGTCGACGAGGAGTTCCAGTACTCGGGGTCCTCTCCCTCGTACAGGTTCCAGACGGATCTCGTGATTTGGAGGTAGTAGGGTGCCAGCCGGATCTGGCAGCCCACGTCCCGTGCTCAGCTTGATCCGTGCGGATGCGCCGGGCAGGTCAACTGCCCTGGTTCAGGCTGTGGACTCTCTCGACACCGGCAATGCGAACTGGATGGACCCATCTAACCTGCGGAGCCTGGCACCCATGAGAGCCTCCGGTGTAACAGGCTCCCGGCGCGGATTCAGGAAAGGCGCTCGAGCTCGTCCTCTTTGAGGCGTTTTAGCCAAGAGTCGACCTGGGTGCGGGTGAAGAGCAGGAATCCAGCATCGGGATTCTTGCTGTCGCGGAAGGCGACTCGGCCGTCGGCCACCGTCGCCACCTCGACGCAGTTGCCGCCCCCGACACCACCGCCACCTGAGTAGCTGCTCTTGCGCCAGTTTTCAGGACGTAACGCACTCTGCTCGATCATCTTCGCGCCCTCCTTGACCGCACGTCACCCGTAGCTCTCAGCGGCTTCGGCAAGCTTGTTCACCGAGTCGACCTGCGACAGCGACTGCTCGGTGAGGATACCGAAACGGAGCGTGTAGGTGCGGACGAGTTCACGATCCTCGATGTAGACCGCGCGACCCGGACCTTCTGAGTACCCCACGTCAGGAATCGGATCGGGCAGCGTCAGGATCGAGAACGGGCCTTCTAGTGCCGGACTCGCGCCGACCACCCTGGGCAAGACCTGCACTGTGATGTTGGCTTCTTCCGCCGCTTCGGCGAGGAAACGAAGTTGATTGCGCATCACTCGCGCCGCGCCGACCGGCCGTTGCAGCAGTCCTTCGTCGAGAATCACGTGCAGCTCAGGCGGTTCGGCCCTGCGAAGGATCTGCTGCCGGGCGAGGCGAGCCGCGACTCGTCGGTCGACTTCGTCCTCGGCGATATCCGGGTTGATCCCCCGGATCAAGGCGTGCGCGTAGTCAGCGGTTTGCAGCAGCCCTGGCACTAGGAGGGTTTCGAAGCTTCGCGACGCGACGAGGGCGACTTCCAGGTTCAGGAAGGCATGGAAGTCCTCGGGGAGGTTCTTCCGGAGATCGACCATCCAGCCACGTTCGTGCGCGGTGCTGGCCAGATCGGCGAGCCAAGATCGAAGATCCCGATCAACCACTTGATAGACGTCGAGCAGCTGCTCGACCTCGGCGAGCTTGACTCCCTGTTCGCGGTTTTCGATGCGCGACAGCTTGGGGCGAGACCACTTCCCTTGTCCCTTGCAAAGTTCCGCGATGACCTGATCATGCGTCAACCCCGCTTCCTCGCGAAGCCGGCGAAGCGTTTCGGTGAGCTGCCACCGTCGGACGGTCGCGCTAGCGAGGCCGTTCTCCTGGACCACCGTCAAACCTCCACAGTCGCGGGCGCGTTCGCGCTGGTTCGGGTGAATATCTGGACGTCCATCTTGAAAGTGGACGTCCAGATATACATCCTTAACATCACCCTGAGTACCGGATCAAGCACTCTTCGTAGGAGGTAACGATGCTAGTCGGGGCAGGTAAGACGTTGTCGAGCCATCCGCTCGACCTGCTCATCGCTGATCCATCGGGAAAGCCTCCGATGTGCAGTGCGGAGCGGTTCACCGAGATTGCGGACGTTCTGGTCGCTGATGCAGCGCCTCGGTTGTTCGCAGTGCTTCAGGAATACGGCGAACGTGTTGATGTGCGCATCGCGGCGTGGGGCATGGCGTTCGAGGAGCGGGCCGAGATCATCAGCACTGACCGCAGTCTTCGCATGAGCGTGGCGTCGGCGGAGGAAGCCCGGCGCGCCTTCAGCTGGGGCAGTCATATCTCCGGCCGTGTGGTCTGGGCGAGTCCGTCGGCGATCAGGGAATGAGTGAAGGGCACATTCACCGGGTTGCTCGGCGAACGTGCCCTTCACGTTTCTGGTCAGCAGCAGCGGGAGCCGGGAGTTGCGTCCTGGCGGTCGACGTGGCGTCGCCAGAACTCCCGCTCCGGCAGCGGTTGCTCGTCCGGGTGGTTCCGGCGGTGGTGCTCCAGGTAGCGCTCGTAGGCGTTCTCGCCGACCACGCCGCGCACGATCTGCCAGGCAGTGCGAGCGGACTCGCGCAGCCTGGCCCCGATCGTGCCGGTCATGTGCCCGCTCCGGCCTTCTCGACGCCCGGCGTCCCGGCCGTCTCCAGCTCCTTCTGGATCCGCCGTTCTTCGGCCGTCGGGATCAGTCCGGACGGGGCGAACAGCTTCGACTCCACGTGCGCGACTTCGGTGTCCGGCAGCGGCGCGCCGGCTCGCAGCGCCTTGATCCACACCCGGACCGCGTCCAGCAGCACGATCACGATCAGCAGGGCGAACAGGATGCTCAGCACTCCGTCCACAGTGGAGTTGACCACGACCTTCTGCATCTCCTCGACCGTGTGCGCCGAGCCCTTGCTGGTCTGGCCCGCGTCCAGCGCCGCCTGGTACGCCGCGCGCTGCGCGAAGAAGCCGATCTTGGGATCGGCGGAGAAGATCTTCTGCCAGCTCGCGACCAGCGTCACCGCCGCGTCCCACGCCAGCGGGATCACCGTCACCCACGCGTACTTCGCCCGGCCCGTCTTGATCAGGATCGTGGTGGCCACCGCCAGCGCCACCGCCGCCAGCAGCTGGTTCGCGATGCCGAACAGCGGGAACAGCTGGTTGATGCCGCCCAGCGGGTCGTTCACCCCGGCCCACAGGAAGTAGCCCCAGGAGCCGACGATCACGGCGCTGGCGATCCAGTTGCCCGGCTTCCAGCTGACGTCGCCGAAGCGCTTCCAGACGTTGCCCACGGTGTCCTGCAGCATGAACCGGCCCACCCGGGTTCCGGCGTCCACAGTGGTCAGGATGAACAGCGCCTCGAACATCACCGCGAAGTGGTACCAGAACGCCTTCATCGCGTCGCCGCCGATGACCTGCGAGAACACCTCGGAAAGGCCGACGGCCAGGGTCGGTGCGCCGCCGCTGCGGCCGACCAGCGTGCTCTCGTCCACCGCCGCCGCGGCCGCCGCCAGCTCCTCCGGGGAGATCTGGAAGCCGACCCCGGCGACCGCCTGCGATGCCGACTGCAGCGTGTCACCGAGCACCGAAGCCGGCATGTTCATCGCGTAGAACAGGCCCGGCTCGATGATGCACGCCGCGGCCAGCGCCATGATCGCCACGAACGACTCGGTGAGCATCCCGCCGTAGCCGATGACCCGGACCTGCGACTCCTTCTCCAGCAGCTTCGGCGTGGTGCCCGAAGACACCAGCGCGTGGAAGCCGGACAGCGCACCGCAGGCGATCGTGATGAACACGAACGGGAACAGCGAGCCGGCGAACACCGGACCCTGCCCGTTGAGCGCGAATTCGGTGATCGCCTCGGTCTTCATCATCGGCATCGCGATCAGGATCGACACCGCGAGCAGCGCGATGACGCCGACCTTCATGAAGGTGCTCAGGTAGTCGCGCGGCGCCAGCAGCATCCACACCGGCAGCACCGAGGCGATGAACCCGTACGCGATCAGCGCGAAGGTCAGCTGGTTGCCGGTGAGCGTGAACATCCCGGCCAGCGCCGAATCGGCGACCCAGCTGCCGGCCACGATGCTCAGCAGCAGCAGCGCCACGCCGATCACCGAGACCTCGACGATCTTGCCCGGGCGCAGGTAGCGCAGGTAGAAGCCCATGAACAGGGCGATCGGGATCGTCATGCCGATGGAGAAGGTGCCCCACGGGGAACCCTTCAGCGCGCCGACCACGACCAGCGCCAGCACGGCCAGCAGGATGATCATGATGGCCAGCACCGCGATCAGCGCCGCGATGCCGCCGATCGGACCGATCTCCTCGCGGGCCATCTGCCCGAGGCTGCGTCCGTCGCGCCGGGTGGAGAAGAACAGCACCACGATGTCCTGCACCGCGCCCGCGAAGATGACGCCGACGATGATCCAGATGGTGCCCGGCAGATAGCCCATCTGCGCGGCCAGCACCGGGCCCACCAGCGGGCCGGCCCCGGCGATCGCCGCGAAGTGGTGGCCGAAGAGCACGCGCCGGTCGGTCGGCTGGAAGTCGGTGCCGTTGTTCAGCCGCTCCGCGGGCGTCGCACGGGTGTCGTCGACCTTCAGCACCCGGTAGGCGATGAACCGGGCGTAGAAGCGGTAACCGATGGCGTACGAGGCGAGCGCCGCGAACACCAGCCAGGCCGCGGAGATCTCCTCGCCGCGGAACAGCGCGATGACGCCCCACGAAATCGCGCCGACGACCGCCACCAACGTCCAGATGGCGATTTCCTTGGGACTCATCCTGCGTTTCCGAGCCGCCCCACCGCTCGGCGCTGTTTTCGTAGCCACCGTCCCCGGACTCCATTCCCGCGTATGCGCTGTGCAACACGACTGGGCACAGCAGACACGAGGATCTGTGCGCATGTCCCGAATGTCCAGCCCGATGCATGGAAGTAACCAGGATGTAAGCCACGCCTGGTAATCGCGAGACGAGGAACCGTGAACACCGCTGGCCCGCCGCGGTGGCCCGGCGGAATCGCCGATCAGCCGTGGCGTTCGGCGAGTTCCGCCAGCGCGTCGAGCCGGCGCAGCGATTCGTCGCGCTGGTGGGTCGGCAGCAGGAACAGCGCGCGGTCCACCCCGGCCGCCGCGTAGGACTCCAGGACCGCCGGATCGCGCGGCGCCGCGAAGACCGAGACCGGCACCCGCCAGCCCGCCCGGTCGCGCACCTTCGGCACCAGCTCGCCGAGGTTCTCGGTGCCGCCGCGCGGCAACCAGCCGCCGCCGTACTCGGCGACCCGCGCGATGGCCCGCTCGCCCTCCCCGCCGACGTAGATCGGCGGATGCGGCTGCTGCACCGGCTTCGGCCACGCGTAGATCGGGTCGAAGTCGACGTGCTCGCCGTGGAACTCGGCCGCCTCCTTCGTCCAGATCTCCCGCATCGCCCGGATCCGCTCGTCCATCAGCG
Organism: Saccharopolyspora sp. NPDC045839; assembly: GCF_056431645.1. NCBI lineage: Bacteria > Bacillati > Actinomycetota > Actinomycetes > Pseudonocardiales > Pseudonocardiaceae > Saccharopolyspora > Saccharopolyspora sp. NPDC045839. Next base: position 8,085 of record NZ_JBWKKH010000042.1, on the reverse strand, counting down.
CGCCGCGGGTCGCCGGATCGGTGCCGTGGTTGCGCATTTCCTCCCGGTTCCAGCCCGCCCCGACGCCGAAGATGACGCGCCCGCCGGACACCAGGTCGAGGCTCGCGACCTCCTTGGCGGTGGTGATCGGATCGCGCCCGATGATCAGCGAGATCCCGGTGGCCACCAGCAGGCGCTCGGTGACCGCCGCGATCGCGGTGAGCGAGACGAACGGATCCAGCGTGCGGTAGTAGACGCGGGGCAGGTCGCCGCCGCCCGGATAGGGCGATTCCCGGCTCGCCGGGATGTGCGTGTGCTCGGGTGCGAAGAGCGAGTCGAACCCGCGCTCCTCGACGGCCCTGCCCAGTTCCGCCGGGCCGAGCCCCTCATCGGTGATGAACGTGGTGATCCCGAACTTCATCAGCGCCTCCTAGAGCTGCGTCCGGCAAGGTCGCCCGGCCGGCCGGCGGTTCGGCGCCGCGCGGCACCACAGGCCTACCGCGCCGGTTGGCGACCGGCAAGAGTTCCCAACACCCGAACGGTGCTTACCCCGGTCGCGCGGGGCGGTAGTGCAGTGGGGCTGACCGGGCATGATCCATCTGGCGGCAGGGCAGGCAGAAGCCGCCACGAGATCATCATCGGCGGAGCCGCCGGTAAACTTCGCCGCCGTTGGGTGCAGCCGATTGATTACAAGTGAAACCCGGCCGCAACCAAGGAGGGGGGCTTGGGCGTCGTGCAGATATGTGACGGTGTCGATCGCATTGCCCGTGACCGCCTGGCCGGGCGACGGGCTGGCGGCAATGGATGAACTGACGAGCAAGCTGACCGACCTCTACCAGGAGCACTACCGGCAACTGCTGCGCATCGCGATCCTGCTGGTGGACGACCGCGCCACCGCGGAGGACATCGTGCAGGACGCCTACGTGCGGGTCTTCGACTCCCGTTCGCGGCTGCGCGATCCGGACAAGGCGCTGGCGTTCCTCCGGCAGGCGGTGCTCAACCGGGCCCGCTCGATGCTGCGGCGCCGGCTGATCGCCAAGAAGTACCAGCCGAAGCTCGCCGTCGCGGACAGCCAGCCCGACGACACGGGCCGCGGACTCGATCGCGCGGTGCTGGCCGCGGTGCTGGCCAAGCTGCCGCGCCGGCAGCGGGAGGCCGTGGTGCTGCGCTACTACGCCGATCTCAGCGAGGCTCGAACCGCGGAGGTCATGGGCTGCAGCCAGGGCGCGGTGAAGTCGTACTGCTCGCGTGGCGTCTCACGACTGTCGGATCTGCTGGGGGAGCGGGTGTGAAGGACGGGAACAGCAAACGGGAAGTGGACCTGCTGCGGGCGCAGCTGCACCAGCTGGTCGAAGACGTCGAGCCCAGTCCCGACGCGCTGCCGCGGCTGCTGGCCGGCGTGCGCCGCCGGAGATCGCCGCGCCGCCCGCTGATCGTGCTGGTCGGCGCGGCGGCGGTCGCGGCGGCCGCATTCGTCGTGGCCATGTTCGCGCTTCCGGGCCAGCACGACCCGGAACCCATCAGCGTCCGGCCGGACAGCTACCTGGCCTCGCCGGAGCCGGGCGTGATCGCCGCCTTCGACGTGCTGTCGGGCCGGGAGGACCGGGAGGTCGCCCGCGTCGACGGCGCCGACCCCGGCGTCCTCGCCGCCGACGACGACCGGATCTACACCATGGCGTCCACAGTGGATGGACGCCGGGTCGTCGAGGTGACCCCGCAGGGCGGGCAGCGGGTGCTGCCCGGAGAGGCCGGCGACGGCCGGCTGCTGGCCGCGGGCGGCGGGCGCGTCGCCTACCTGGACGGGAACGCCGTGGTGGTCGTGCGCGGCGAGAACCGGCAGACCATCGCGATACCGCCCGGGCTGCGGGTGCACGACCTGGCGCTGGCCGACGACGGCCGGCTCGCCGTCCTGGCCGGGGAACAGGGCAGCCGCCGGGCCGCGGTGCTGCTGCTCGCGCAGGACGCGAACTCGCTGGCCGGGCACGTCGAGGCGGCGCCGGACACGCCGTGCGGGCCGGTGGCGATCGCCTGGTCCGGGCCCGACGTCGCGGCGCTGGAACCGGTGGACTGCGACGGCGGGCAGGCCCGGGTGGCCACCTTCGCGGCGGACACCGGGCGGAAGATCGGCGCCGGGGTGCCGTTCCGGACGCCGCCGCTGACCGCGGGCGGGGCGCGGCTGTCCGCGGACCCGCTGGGCCGTTTCCTGGTGTCCACCGGGAAGCAGGGGCAGTGGCTGGTGGACGGTTCGGTGATCCGCCCGATCCCGCCCGCCTGCTCCGGCGCCGGGGAGTGCGCGCCAGACCCGGGCACGTTCTGAACCCGATCACGCTCCGCAGTGCGGACACGCCCCTGATCTGATCAATGCCGGGCTTGATCATCGCAACGGCCGGACGATCGGCAGCGTCTTTCCGACGCCGAGGACAGGGGTGGACGTGCAGGCGCAACCACGGGAACTGCTGCGGTTGTACCGGGCCGCGCTGGATCGGCCGAGGTGGCAGCAGGTGCTCGCGTTCGCGGTGTCGCTGTGGACGCTGGCCTGGATCATCGGCCAGTTCGTCACGCCGGAGGACGGCCCGACCGCGCTCGACGTGCTGGGCAGGCTCGCCGCGCGGCTCGGCCTCACCGGCGGCGAGTGGGCCGAGCGCATCACCGAAACCTGGCAGAGCAGCGGCGGCGGTTTCGCGATGCTGGGCGGCCTGCTGTGGGCGGCGACGACCGAGCGCGGCCAGCTGCCGGCGCTGCTGGGCTGGATCGCGGTGATGCTCGGCGCGGAACGGCTCGGCTACCAGCCGGCGGTCCTGCTGGCGGTGGGGACCATGGTGGGCTTCGTGCTCGTGCTGTGGCTGGCGGCGCTGACCAGCGACGGATTCGTCGACCGGCAGACCACGCTGCTGCCGCGCGACGTGCTGCGCGCGGGCGTCACCGCAGCGGCGCTGTCGGCGGTCGTACCGCTCTACGCACCGGCGTTGTTCCTGGCCCGCCTGGGAAACCCGTACCTGACCAAGGCCCCGCGGATCCTCGCCGCGGACCGAGCCCCGGCCCGCGGCGGCTGGTCCAGGATCCCGGAACAGGCCAAACCGGACGAAGCCCGCGAAACCGAAGCCCGCGAACCAGAGCAGTCGTGACCGAACCCACCACTCCCCCCGCTCCCACCGCAATTTCCATTGAAATCGAAGGTTCAATTTCAATGGAAATTGCGGCGAACGCGGTGGGTTGGTGGGTCAGGGTTGGGGCGTGAGGCGGAGGCCGCGTTCGGCCAGCGCGCGAAGGCCCACGTCGTCCGGGTTGGAAGTCCGGCCCCGCCACGCGGTTTGCGCGATCCGCACCTGGTTGCCGTTCTGCTGCACGGCCTGTGCGGCGTTGTCGAACCCGTCGGGTCCGCCGGGCCAGCCCAAGCCGTCGGCGATCAGGTCCGTGACGCCGCCGGTGCCCGCGGTGTCGGCGACTTCCCGCAGCTCGCGCGCAGATTGCTCGTCGGGCAGTTCGACGATGGCCACCGAGACCGCGGCCGGTCGCCCCGACACCTGGGTGTCGAACACCGCGCGGGTCAGGCCCCGGCACGGCCGCTGCTCGAACCAGCGCTGCACGTCGCCGAACGAGTGCCAGTCGCAGGAGGTGTCGCGAGCGGCCACCCGCTGCGTGAACTCGACTCCGTCGGCCCGCTGGACGGGCGGGGTCCGCGGCGGTGGGCTGGCGGCGGGCCGGTCGAGCGTCAACCACGTCCCGAGGACGCCGAAGACCAGCACCAGCGCCGCGGCCGCCGCGATCAGCTTGCCGCGCGGCGTGAATCGGCGCGCCGCCCCGCCGGCCGCGGGCCGGTCGGTGTACTTCGGGATCAGCATGGTGTCCGCGGTGGCCAGATCGGTGGCCCCGGACTCCGGGAACCCCTCGGCGATCAGCTCGGCCGGGCCGAGTTCGCAGCTCTCGTCGAGCACCCGCAGCAACCGCAGGGCGGGTTCGACCGGGCAAGGCAGTTCGTAGGTGGCCAGCTCGCGGGCGGCGGCGAGGATCGAGGTCGTGTTCGGCGACACCACCCGCACCCCGCGGTGCAGGTCGGTGGTGGGCTGCGTGACCTGCCCGGCGTACGGGCCGACCACCACGACCGCGGCCACCGGCAGCGGTTCCAGCCCGCGCGACTGCAGGCTGCGGGCCAGCGCGGCGGCCGATTCGAGACCTTCCAGTCCGGGGTTGACCGCGCCTTCGGTGCGCACCAGCGGCCACCCGTCGATCGTCCACGGCGTCTGCAACGGCGCGTCGACCTTCAGGGCGGGTTCGGGGAGGTCGACCCCGAGCACCACGACCACCCCGCGCGGCAGCACGATCACCGCGTCCAGCGGCCGGGGGCTGCCAGGCGGGCGGCAACCGAACACGGCGACCCCGCCCAGCACCGAACAACCGGCGCCCCACGCGGAAATGGCCGCCCGGATGTCGGCGCCGACCTGGGTCGGTTCCGCACCGAGCCGCACCAGTCGCATGACGACCTCCAAGATCCGGTGGGGACCGCACGTTCGAACAGAGACGTTAGCCGGGGCGTCCGAGTAATGTCGCGGGGTTTCGACTTTCGTCCGATCGAGTGGTGTCCACCACTCGTCCGCCGCCATCGCGTTGGTGCTTTCGAGCGAGCGCGAAAACCCGGGACAACGCCCCGGATCTGCGATTTCCGCTATTCGGGGCAGTCGCCGCCGGGCCGGTCCGGCTTCGGCGCGCGCCCGCGGGCCCGCGCCGAATGCCGTCGTTCTGGTGGCGAAGCGCTCCGCCCGCAATGCAGAATGGCGCCGCACCTGTTGATCGCCAAGTACGCGAGGTCGTAGGGGAAGACGTCCCTCGTCGAACAGCGGAGGTCAGCAGTGAGCACCCGTGGCAGCGACCGTGGCCACACCATTGGTGTGGTCTACGTTCACTCGTCGCCGTCTGCGGTCTGCCCGCACGTCGAGTGGGCGATCTCTGGCGCACTCGGCATTCGGACAGAACTCCGCTGGACGGCACAACCGGCAGCACCAGGGCAACTCCGCGCGGAGTGCAACTGGTCGGGCGAGCCGGGCACCGGCGCACGCTTGGTCACGGCGCTGCGCGCGTGGCCGATGCTGCGCTTCGAAGTCACCGAAGACCCCAGTCCCGGGGTGGACGGGCAGCGGTTCTGCCATGCGCCCGGCCTGGGCCTGTGGCGGGCCTGCACCAGCGCCAACGGCGACATCATGGTCAGCGAGGACCAGCTGCGGACGCTCGCGGCCAACGCCAAGGGCCCGGAGGCCTTCGGCCACCGCGTGGACCAGCTGCTCGGCGCCGCCTGGGATGACGCCCTCGAACCGTTCCGCCGCGCCGGCGACGGTGCTCCGGTGACCTGGCTGCACCGGGTGGGCTGACTCGGGCGGGCCTTTCTGCCGGAACCTCTGATCGCCTCGGTGGCGGTGTGAAAGGCTTGGGGCGTGCGTTCCTGGCTGAAATGGGGTATCCCGCTCGCGATCGTCGTGCTGCTGGGCGCGGCAGGCGGTGGCGTGCTGCTGTCGCAGTACGTCTACCGCGATACGCCCGCCGACCAGCTCTCCAACACTACGACGGAGCCGGGCGGCGGGATGACGTCGACGCTGGGCATCGTCTACACCCCCGAGGCCGCGGCTCATCCCGACCTGTCGACCGTGCAGGACCTGCTGGACAACCACTTCCGCTCCATCAACGACAAGAACTACGACCGGTGGAAGTCCACAGTGGTCCGCTCGAAGTGGCTGGAGCTGCCGAAGGACAAGTGGATGGCCAACTACGACACCACTCGGGACTTCGACTGGACGGTGCACCGGATCGATCCGGGACCGGACGGCGCGCTGCTGGTCATGCTGACCTTCCGGAGCAACCAGGCGCTGGAGGACGCGCCGGCGCAGGCCAAGTCGACGTGCGTGACCTGGAACGTGGTCTACCCGCTGGTCCTGGACGAAATGCGCCAGGGGCTGCGGCTGGACACCAGCAAGCTGCCGAACAGCGCGCTGTTCAAGCCCTGCGAGTGATGACCTCGCCCGCGATCACACCGCGGCCTCGGCGCGGCGGTGCTCCTGCGGGCTGACGTCGAACTGCCGCTTGAACGCGTTGCTGAGCGCGAAGGCGCTGCCGTAGCCGACCTGGTGGGCGACCGAGGCGATCGTCGCGTCGGACTCCCGCAGCAGATCTGCAGCCATCGCGAGCCGCCAGCCGGTCAGGTACTTCATCGGCGGCTCGCCGACCAGATCGGTGAACCGGCGGGCCAACCCCGCCCGCGACACTCCGGACCGCGCGGCCAGGGATTCCACCGTCCACGGGAACGCCGGGTCGTGGTGCAGCAGTTGCAGGGCCCGGCCGACCACCGGGTCGCGGTGCGCCTGGTACCAGGCCGGGGCTTGTGCGTCGGGGCTGGCGAACCACGCCCGCAGGCTCGCGATGAGCAGCAGGTCGAGCAGCCGGTCCAGCACCGCTTCCTGGCCAGGTGAATCCTTGCCGATCTCCGCGGCCAGCAGCTCCACGAGCGGAGAATCCAGCGAGCTCTGCCGGACCACGACCAGCGCGGGCAGCGCGGCGAGCAGGCGGCTGCTGATCTCGCCCGTGACCTGGTAGGTGCCGATCAGCATGTTCATCGACGCGCCCAGGTCCGTGCCCCAGGTGCGCACGCCGACGTCGGTGAGGTCTCGCAGCGGCTCGCCGGATGGTGCGCTGCAGCCCTGCCCGGGGTGCACGACGACCTGCCGCGGAGTGCCCGGATCGTCGGCGACCGTGTAGGCGTCGGGGCCCCTGGCGATCGCGATGTCGCCGGGTTCGAGCCGCACCGGGTCACCGGCGTCCGGCACGGCCCAGGCCGATCCGCGCACCAGGGCCATCAGGGTCAGCGGCGCCCGGTCCTGGATTCGCAGCGACCACGGCGGATCCAGGACCGCCCGGAGTAGGAAAGCCCCGCGGGCTCGCGGGCCGTCCAGCAGGTTCACGAGAGCGTCCACGAGTCGATATTAGACGCTGGATTATGGAATCGAGCCAATGAACTATGGGAAGTCTCGGAATTTGCCGCTTGGCTAGAGCCATGACGAACAAGGCGCAGAAAGCAGCACTCGTCCTCGGCGGCACCGGCCGGACCGGCCGCCGGGTGGCCGCGGGGCTCGCGGCCAAGGGCATCCCGGTGCGCATCGGGTCGCGTTCGGCGACGCCGCGGTTCGACTGGGCGGACCGCGGCACCTGGGAGCCGGTGCTGCGCGACGTCGAATCGGCCTACGTGAGCTACCAGCCGGATCTGGCGATCCCGGAAGCCGTCGAGGCGGTCGGCTCGTTCGCCGAGTTGGCGGTGCGCAACGGCGTCCGGCGCTTGGTGCTGCTGTCCGGCCGCGGGGAGACCGGCTCGCAGCGCGCCGAGCAAGCGGTGCAGGAATCCGGTGCGGAGTGGACTGTGGTGCGCGCGAGCTGGTTCCACCAGAACTTCAGCGAAGATTTCCTGGTGGAGTCCGTGCGGGCCGGCGAGGTCGTCCTGCCGGTCGACGAGGTGGCCGAACCGTTCGTCGACGCCGAGGACATCGCCGAGGTCGCGGTCGCGGCGCTGACCGAGGACGGCCACGCCGGCGAGGTGTACGAGGTGACCGGCCCAAGGCTGCTCACCTTCGCCGAAGCGATCGGCGAGATCGCCGCGGCGACCGGCCGGGACATCGAGTACCTGCCGGTGACGGTCGAGCAGTTCTCTGCGGGGTTGGTCGAGCAGGGCGTCCCGGCCGAGGTCGTGGCGATGCTGGGCCACCTGTTCACCGAGGTGCTCGACGGGCGCAACGCCCACCTCGCCGACGGCGTGCGGCGGGCACTGGGGCGTGAGCCCCGCGACTTCCGGGACTACGCGAAGCGGACCGCTCCAACCGGGGTGTGGTCATAGGTCCACAGCGGACGAAAGAGGGCCACCTCCATCGCGGAGGTGGCCCTCTTTCGTCTAATTCAGCAGGTCAGAGGGGGATGTTGCCGTGCGAGCCGCGTCCGGCCGGGGCCGCGGCGAGCGCCTCGGCGATGCGGCGGCGGGTGGTCTTGGGGTCGATGACCTCGTCGACCACGCCGATCGACATCGCCCGGCCGACGCCGCCGGCCACGCGCTCGTGCTCCTCGATGAGCTTGTCCTGC
>NZ_JBWKKH010000041.1:0-81119 GCF_056431645.1 Saccharopolyspora sp. NPDC045839 | reverse complement strand
TCAAAACCGGCACCCTCTACGACGAGACCACCGCCTGGGCCCATCACGTCAACTCGGCTGCGGCTTGACATTCAAGCTCCTGGGATGTCTTTCCGCCCGCACGGAGCAATGGGGCCGGTTGGCCGGAGCCGTCGCCAGTCGTACGGGTGATGTGCCCGCCCGCCATCCGGCGTTCCTCGAACCGGTGGTGTATCCAGGGACCCGTCTCGGTTTTTCCGGTGATGTTCGGTCTGGGGATGGAGCTAGTGACGGCTCGCAACAAACGCCACGGCAAGCACGAGTGGAAGTCGGTGCCGCGGCTCGGCGCCGCAGCGCGGCGGAGGGCGCGGAGGTGGGTCGCGCTGACGGCCCTGGCTCCCGTGCTGCTGGTGCCGACCACGTTGATGGCGGCGTCGAGTTCGTTCCTGGCCGAGCCGCGACATCCGGCCCTGGGGGATCCGGACTCGCGCGAACTGGGCGTCAGCGGGAACCTCCCGCAGGCCCCGCTGCTCAGCCCCGAGGTGCTGGAGCGGGCGGCCGATCCGCAGCGGCTCGCCGCCGAGGCGGAACAGCAGGTGGAGCTGCCGACCGGGTCGCTGGGCATCCCGGAGCCGATGCTGGCCGCGTACGCCAAGGCCGCGCGGCAGGTGGAGCGCAGCTGTGGCCTGCACTGGTCCGTGCTCGCGTCGATCGGCCGGATCGAGTCGGGCCACGCGCGTTCCGGCAGCGTCGACGTGCTCGGCACGACGGTCCGGGCGGTCCTCGGCCCACGGCTGTCCGGCGGGCCGGGCATCGCGGCGATCCCGGACACCGACGCGGGCCGCTACGACGGCGACCCGGTGTGGGACCGGGCGGTCGGGCCGATGCAGTTCATCCCGTCGACGTGGAACAAGTTCGCCGTCGACGGCAACGACGACGGCGTCGCCAGCCCGCACAACATCCACGACTCGACCCTCGCGGCGGCGCGCTATCTGTGCAGCGGCGGTGACCTGCGCGAACCGCAGAGTCTCGCGGCGGCGGTGTTCCGCTACAACCACTCCGACAGCTACGTGCGGACGGTGCTGATCTGGGCGGCGGCGTACGCGAAGGGCGTGACGCCGACGCCGTCGGAGCTGGCACCGGAGGTCGGCGACGTGCTCGACGGCGAGCGCCTGCCGGACGGCCCCCAGGTGCTGGCGATGGCTCCGGCGGCCCCGGCGCCCGCGCAAGCACCGGCCCCGGCGTCCGCACCGCCTGCCGCGCCCGCGCCGACCGGCCCGCCGCCGCCCGCGCCGGAACCCCGTCCCGCGGAGCCGCAGATCAGCATCACGCCGCCAGAGATCGCGCGGCCGTCCGCGCCGGACCTCGACCCACCGGTCGCGACCCCGCCGAACTCGACGCAACCAGGCCACCTGCCCGCGCCCCAACCGGCACCGCCGGGCTCGACGCAGCCGGGCCCGCCGCCGAGCGGGACGCAACCCGGTCCGCCGTCGAGCGCGACGCAACCCGGTCCGCCGCCGAGCTCGCCACCGCCCGGTCCGCCGTCGAGCGGGACGCAGCCGGGCTCGCCGCCGAGCGCGACGCAACCTGGGCCGCCGCCGGGTGCGACGCAGCCGGGCCCGCCGTCGAGCGGGACGCAGCCGGGCCCGCCGTCGAGCGCGACGCAACCTGGGCCGCCGCCGGGTGCGACGCAGCCCGGCCCGCCGTCGAGCGGAACGCAACCGGGCCCGCCGCCCGACTCGTCCCAGCCCGGCCCGCCGCCTCCGGCCACGCCGCCTGACGCCCCGCAGGACCCGCCGCCTCCGGCGGAGCAGCCCGCGGCTCCGCCGCCGGAACCGACGAGCCCGCCCTCGTCGACGCCGGACGAGGCGCCGAAGGCTTGCGATCCGACGGCTCTCGCCAACGGCGAGTTCGCCATGTCGCCGGGCGCGGTCCCCGGCGCGAGCGATCCGCACAGCGCGGTGCCGGGCCAGACCGTCTACGTCGATCAGGGAACGGCGGGTCAGCTCGAACCCTGCCTCGTCCCGGACGGCTTCGCCCCGCCTCAGTAGCGCTCAGCAGACCAGGGAGACGAGATCGAGGCAGCTCGTTCGGGCAGCGGCGCATCCTCGCGCGCCGGTCTGAAGTGAACGGCCTGTGCGTTCCGGTAGGTGAAGTGAAGGGGCCGTTCACTTCATCCACCCGACGCCGGTTGGGCGCTGCTGGTGTGAAGTGAACGGTCCGTTCGCTCCGATAGGTGAAGTGAACAGGCCGTTCGCTTGTTCCGCCCCATGGCACGGGCCGTGCCTCGTCGCCGCCTCGAGAAGGCTCCGCACGGGCCTGGGGGCTAGTGGTCACCGCATGTCGGGGTCGTCCGGGGCGCTCGGGGTGGCCGGTAGCGTTAGCTGTGGGTACGCGGTGGGCGGCCCCGGCGAGCGAGGAGGACGCGGATGTCACGGGTGGCGGCTATCGACTGCGGGACCAATTCGATCCGCCTGCTGGTGGCAGACGTGACCGTGCATGACGATGGCCGGCGCGACCTGCGCGACATCTACCGCGCGATGAAGATCGTCCGGCTCGGGCAGGGCGTGGACGCCACCGGGCGGCTCGCCGACGAGGCGCTGGAGCGCACTCGCGCGGCGCTGGTCGAGTACGCCGCGATCGCCGTGCGCAAGGGCGTCGAGCGGATCCGCATGGTCGCCACCTCGGCCACCCGGGACGCGTCCAACCGCGAGGACTTCTTCGCCATGGTGCGGGAAACGCTCGGCGTCGACGCCGAGGTGATCACCGGCGACGAGGAGGCGCGGCTGTCGTTCACCGGCGCGGTCGGCGACCTCGACCCGGAGGACGGGCCGTTCGTGGTGACCGACATCGGCGGTGGCTCCACCGAGCTGGTCGTGGGCACCTGGGACGGCGTGCGCGCGGACATCACCGCGGCGCATTCCGCCGACGTCGGCTGCGTGCGGCTGACCGAGCGTTGCCTGCACAGCGATCCGCCCACCGACGAGGAGGTGCGGGAGGCCGAGAAGGCGACCCGGCAGATCCTCGACGACGCTTTCGCCGCCGTGGACTGCTCGGGGGCGCGAACCTGGGTCGGGGTGGCCGGCACGGTCACCACTTTGTCCGCCATCGCGCAGGAACTGCCCGAATACGATCCGGTGGCAATTCATCTTTCCCATGTTTCCCAGAAAAGAGTCGAACAAATCACCGAGAACCTGCTCGGGATGTCGCACGACGAGCGTGCCGCGATCGGCGCCATGCATCCGGGGCGGGTGGACGTGATCGGCGGAGGTGCGCTGGTCGTGAAGGTGTTGGCGGAGGAATTGGCGGAGCGCGCGGGCATTTCCGCCATGACTGTCAGTGAGCATGACATTCTCGACGGAATAGCCCTGTCTATCAGCTAGTTCCCGGGATGTGGACACCACTTTCCATCTTTTGGGTGAAGAATCGACTGTACCGATTCAGAAAGTGACGGCTTTGTGACAGGGCATTGCCGTGAACGGGTTCTCACTTATGTTTACGCTCGTCTGACGCGGCGGTGAATGATCCGCCGCGCGTGATGACCCCGGAAATCACTGCTGGGGCACGCGTGGAAGCGGGAGGACCTACATGCGAAAGGGACGTTTGGCCGCAATGGTCGCGGCCCCGCTGGCGGTGGCGATGCTCGCCACCGCTTGCGGTGGTGGCGGCAGCGGCTCCGGAGAGGACGGCATCATCACCCTCGACTGGGGTGAGCCGGAGAATCCTCTGGTCCCGGCGAACACCACCGAAGAGAACGGTGGCTTCATCGTCAACGCCATGTTCACCGGCCTGGTCAACTACCGGGCCAGTGATCTGAAGGTGGAGAACGCGGTCGCGGAGTCGATCGAGTCCGCCGACCACCAGAACTACACGATCAAGCTGAAGCCGGGCTGGACGTTCCACGACGGGACCCCGGTCAAGGCCAAGAACTTCGTGGACGCCTGGAACTACAACGCATACGGTCCGAACGGCCTCCAGGGCGCGAGCTTCTTCGAGCAGATCGACGGCTACGACCAGATGCAGTCCGAGGATCCGGATGGCGAGGACGGCCCGCAGCAGGCCCCGGCGCCGGCGGCCAAGGAGCTGTCCGGTCTCAAGGTGGTCGACGACAACACCTTCACGGTCAAGCTGAAGCAGCCGTTCACGATCTTCCCGGTCGTGCTGGGCTACTCCTCTTACATGCCGCTGCCGGACTCGTTCTTCAAGGACCCGAAGGCCTTCGAGGCCCACCCGATCGGCAACGGGCCGTTCAAGTTCGAGTCCCGCATTCCGAACCAGGAGCTCAACCTCGTCGCGTACGAGAACTACGTGGGCACGGACAAGCCGACCATCAAGGGCGCCAAGTTCAAGGTCTACGAGCAGCTCGACGGCGCCTACCAGGACCTGGTCTCGGGCAACCTGGACTTCCTGCGGGCCATCCCGGTCTCCGCGCTGGTCGGCGACAAGTGGAAGCAGGACCTCGGCGAGCGCGCGAAGCAGAAGCCGGGCCTGCTGACCCAGACGATGGGCTTCCCGATCTACGACGAGAAGTTCAAGAACCCCTTGCTGCGCAAGGCGATCTCGATGTCGGTCGACCGCAAGACGATCACCCAGCAGGTGTTCGCCGGCGGTCGTGACCCGATGGACGGCTGGGCCACCCCGGCCGTCGAGGGCTACCGCCCGAACCAGTGCGGTGAGGCCTGCGAGTTCAACCCGGAGAAGGCCAAGCAGTACCTGCAGCAGGCGGGTGGCTTCCAGGGCGTGCTGACCGTCGAGACCAACGGCGACGGCGGCCACAACGAGTGGTCGCAGGCCGTGGCCGCGAGCATCAAGCAGAACCTCGGCATCGAGACCCAGTTCGTCCCGGTCCCGACGTTCGGCGAGTTCCGGCAGAAGGCCAACGCGTTCCAGTTCTCCGGCCTGTTCCGGACCGGTTGGAAGGCCGACTACCCGAACATCGAGACCTTCCTGACCCAGCTGTACCGCACGAACGCGTCGTCCAACGACTACAAGTACAGCAACCCGGCGTTCGACGCGGCGCTCGACAAGGCGAACGCGGCCCCCACCGTCGAGGCGGCCACCGCCGCCTACGCCGATGCGGAGAAGCTGCTGGCCGAGGACCTGCCGCTGATCCCGCTGTGGTCGCAGCCGGTGCAGTACGGCTTCTCGGAGCGGATCGCTGAAGGTGAGGTCAAGGCTTACCGTGAGCTTGACCTGACCACGGTGCGCCTGAAGTAGTAAGAACCGAGCCGGAGCCCGGCCCGCCGTGATCCGGCGGGCCGGGCCCTGCATTGGCTGTGATTAGGAGGCCCGAATGGGTCGCTACGTGTTGCGGCGCCTGCTGCAACTCATCCCGGTGTTCATCGGGACAACTCTGATCATCTACTTGCTCGTCTGGGCGATTCCGGGTGACCCGTTCGCGGGAAAGTGCGGCGACCGCGGTTGTCCGCCCGCCTACATCGCCGAGATGCACGAGAAGTACAACCTGGACGACCCGCTGGTCATCCAGTACTTCAAATACCTGGGGAAGCTCCTCACCGGTGACTTCGGGGAGACCTACGCGGGCGTGGAGATCAGCACGCTGATCCAGAACGCCTACCCGACCACCATCAAGCTCGCCCTCGTCGCGCTGATCATCGAGGGTGTCATCGGCCTGGCGGCCGGCATCCTGACCGGCCTGCGCGGCCGCGGCTTCCTGGACAACCTGGTCCTGGTGTCCACCCTGTTCCTGATCTCGCTGCCGGTGTTCGTCACCGGTTTCGTGCTGCAGATCACCCTGGGCAGCGAACTCGGCATCATCAAGCCGACGGTCAGCTCGAATCCGTCCATCGGTGAGCTGATCGTGCCCGGCTTCGTGCTCGGCTCGCTGTCCATGGCCTACGTGGCGCGGCTGACCAGGACCAGCATGATGGAGAACCGCCACGCGGACTTCGTCCGGACCGCGACCGCCAAGGGCCTGGAGCCCAGGCGCGTGGTCGGCGTGCACCTGCTGCGGAACTCGCTGATCCCGGTGATCACCTTCCTGGGCACCGACCTCGGCACGCTGATGGGTGGCGCGATCGTCACCGAGGGCGTGTTCAACATCCGCGGTATCGGCGGCCTGGTCTTCAAGTCGATCCTGACCAAGGAAGGCGCCACGGTGACCGGGATCGTCACCCTGCTGGTGCTGGTTTACCTGCTGATGAACCTGCTCGTGGACATCCTCTACGCGGTTCTCGACCCGAGGATCCGATATGACTGACCAAAGCGCTTCCAGTCTGGTCACCGGCCCGGCCGTCGGGCCGGACGAACCGGTGCCCACCGCCGGCGGCGGCAAGAACGAGAAGCCCCGCGGCCTCTGGGGCGACGCGTGGCTGGACCTGCGGCGCCGCCCGCTGTTCATCGCGGCGTCGTTGATCATCCTGGTGCTGCTGTTCATCGCCGCGTTCCCGAGCGTGTTCACCTCGGCCGACCCGTCCTTCCAGGATCTCTCCAAGGTGCGGCAGACCCCGTCCGCGGAGGCCTGGTTCGGCTACGACAACCTCGGCCGGGACATCTTCGCCCGGGCCGTCTACGGCACCCGGGCGTCGATCGCGGTGGGTCTGCTGGCCACGCTGCTGACCGTGGTGCTCGGCGGCACCGTCGGCATCGTCGCCGGCTACTTCGGCGGCTGGGTGGACAACCTGCTGTCCCGGTTCTCCGAGATCTTCCTGGGCCTGCCGTTCGTGCTGGGCGCGATCGTCATCCTGACCACCTTCAACGCCGAGGTGGTCATCCCCAGCTCCACGCGGATCATCGCCCAGGTGGTGCTGACGATCGCCGTGCTGTCGTGGCCGATCTCGATGCGCATCATGCGGTCGGCGGCGATCTCGGCGAAGCAGCAGGACTACGTGAAGGCGGCTCGGGCGCTCGGCGCCAGCGCGCCGCGGATCATCATGCGGCACATGCTGCCGAACTGCCTCGCTCCGGTCCTGGTGTACTCCACGATCGCGCTGGGCGGCTTCATCGGTGCCGAGGCGACGCTGTCGTTCCTGGGCATCGGGTTGCGCGACCCGGTCGTGTCGTGGGGCGTGATGATCGCCGAGTCGCGGAACTACATCCAGGCGGCGCCGCACCTGCTGTTCTTCCCGGCCGGGTTCCTGGTCGTCACGGTGCTGGCGTTCGTGATGCTCGGTGACGCCGTGCGCGACGCGCTCGACCCGAAGCAGAAGTAGGAGAAACCGCTTTGTCTACTGTGGACAACAAGGCCCCGGCGGAGCGGCTGCTGGAGGTCGAGGACCTGCACGTGGAGTTCCGCACCCGGGACGGCGTCGCCAAGGTCCTCAACGGCGTCAGCTACCACGTCGACGCCGGTGAAACCCTTGCGGTGCTGGGCGAATCCGGCTCGGGCAAGAGCGTCACCGCGCAGACCATCATGGGCATCCTGGACATCCCGCCGGGTGCGATCACCGGCGGCTCGATCAAGTACCAGGGCGAGGACCTGCTCGCCGCGTCGGACCGCCGCCGGCGGGAGCTGCGCGGCGAGTCGATGGCGATGATCTTCCAGGACGCGCTGTCCGCGCTGAACCCGGTCTACACCGTCGGGTTCCAGATCGCCGAGCAGCTGCGGACCCGCCGCGGCATGTCCCGCAAGGACGCCATGGCCAGGGCCGTCGAGCTGCTGGACCAGGTGAAGATCCCGAACGCGAAGCAGCGCGTGAAGGAGTACCCGCACCAGTTCTCCGGCGGCATGCGGCAGCGCGCGATGATCGCGATGTCGCTGGCGCTGGACCCGGACCTGCTCATCGCCGACGAGCCGACCACGGCGCTGGACGTCACGGTGCAGGCCCAGATCATGGACCTGCTCGACGAGCTGCGCCGGGACCGCGGCATGGGCCTCATCCTGATCACCCACGACCTGGGCGTGGTCGCCGAGGTCGCGGACCGGATCGTGGTGATGTACGCGGGCCGGATCGTGGAGAGCGCGGACGCGTACTCGCTCTACAAGCAGCCGGGCCACCCGTACACCGAGGGCCTGATGCGGTCGATCCCGCGCCTGGACCTCAAGGGGCAGGAGCTGGAGACCATCAAGGGGCTGCCGCCGAACCTGCTCGCGGTGCCCCCGGGCTGCCCGTTCCACCCGCGCTGCGCGCGCGCCGAGGCACGCTGCAGCCAGGAGGTCCCGACCTACCACCAGCTGGGCCTGGGGCGGGCCAGCGCCTGCCACTTCGCCGAGGAGTTGATTACCCGTGGCTGAGCCGATCCTCCAGGTGCGGGACCTGGTCAAGCACTTCCCGGTGACCCAGGGCGTGCTGTTCAAGCGCACGATCGGCCACGTGCGTGCCGTCGACGGCGTGTCGTTCGACCTCAACCGCGGCGAAACCCTCGGCGTGGTGGGCGAGTCCGGCTGCGGCAAGTCGACCCTGGCACAGGTGCTGATGCGGCTGGAGAAGCCGACCAGCGGCAGCGCGCTGTTCGAGGGCCGTGACATGTTCAAGATGCACGGCGCCGAGCTGCGCAAGCTGCGGCGCGATCTGCAGATCGTGCTGCAGGACCCGTACACCTCGCTGAACCCCCGGCGCACCGTCGGCGACATCATCGGGGAGCCGTTCGAGATCCACCCCGAGGTGGCGCCGAAGGGCGAGCGGCGGCGGAAGGTGCAGGAGCTGCTGGAGGTGGTCGGGCTCAACCCGGAGCACATCCAGCGCTACCCGCACCAGTTCTCCGGTGGTCAGCGGCAGCGCATCGGCATCGCGCGGGCGCTGGCGCTGCGGCCGAAGGTGATCATCTGCGACGAGCCGGTGTCGGCGCTGGACGTGTCGATCCAGGCGCAGGTGATGAACCTGCTCGGTGACCTGCAGCAGGAGTTCGGGCTGTCGTACGTGTTCATCGCCCACGACCTCGGCGTGGTCCGCCACCTGTCGGACCGCGTGGCGGTGATGTACCTGGGCAAGGTCGTGGAGATCGGCTCCGACGAGCAGATCTACGAGCACCCGCAGCACCCGTACACGCAGGCGCTGCTGTCGTCGGTGCCGGTGCCGGACCCGACGCTGCGCGGCAAGCGCGAGGTGATCCGCCTGACCGGCGACGTGCCGAGCCCGGCGAACCCGCCCTCGGGCTGTCGCTTCCGCACCCGCTGCTGGAAGGCGCAGGACATCTGCGCGGAGCAGGTCCCGGAGCTGGAGGTCCGCCTGGACAGCCACCCGTCGGCCTGCCACTTCGCGGAGGAACGCCCCCGCGTGGTGTCCTGACGGGAGAGTTTCGAGGCGGAGGGCGCCTTCGAACCGCCGGCTCGGGGGCGCCTTTCGCTTGTCCGAACGGGGGGCGTGAGCGGTTTGGATCGCTATGGCGCTCCAAAGTGCTCACGGGCCGGGGTCAGCCGGCCGGGCGGAGGCCTGCGTAGAGGACCGCCAGTTCGCTGGCCGGGCGTTGTTCGGCGACCGCTCGGCGGTACATGTTCAGGCCCCCCACGATCAGCGATCGCAGCTCCGCCGTCGTCAGGTCCGCGCGTACCGCGCTCGCCTGCTGCGCGCGATCCAGGAGGGTGCCGATGGCGTCGTTGAAGTCGGTTTCCAGGCAGGCCGTTTTCGGTGGCTGCCCGGTCGATTCCAGCGCGTCGCAGATGTCCTTGTTCAGCGCGGCGTGCTCGATGACGCGCTGGAAGTAGTCGAAGAACGCGCGGCCGGGATCGCCGGACTCGGCCTGGTCGCGGGCTTCGTCGACCATCGCCCGGATCCGCTCCGCCACGACGGCCTCGAAAAGCGCTTCCTTGGTGGGGAAGTGGCGGTAGACGGTGCCGGGGCCGACGCCGGCGCGGCGGGCGATGTCGTCCAGCGGGACGGCCAGCCCTTCGGCGGCGAACAGCTCCTGGGCCGCGGCGAGGACCCGTTCGCGGTTGCGCTGGGCGTCCGCGCGCAGCCGTTTTCCGGGGGCGTTCTCGGTCGTCACGGGTCGAGCCTACCGCTTTCGTGGACAACCGGGGCGTGCGTTCCGTATCGTCTGAACCGGGGCGCACGTTCCGGTTGTGCCATCGATGCGGAGGCCGAAGTGTCCAAACCAGAAGGAATCGTGCTCGTCGTCGGAGCCACCGGTCAGCAGGGCGGCGCCACGGCCACCCGCCTGCTCGCCCGCGGCTGGCGCGTTCGAGCACTCACCCGCAACGCCACGGGAGCCGCCGCGCGGCGGCTGGCCGAGGCCGGCGCGGAGCTGGTCCAAGGCGACATGGACGACAAGGAAGCGCTCGATGCCGCGATGCGGGGCGTGCACGGCGTTTTCAGCGTCCAGCCGACCTTCATCACGCCCGAGCTGTCCCCGGGCATCAGCCACGAGGACGAACGCCGCTGGGGCAAGAACGTCGCGGACGTCGCGAAGGGCGCCGGCGTGCAGCACCTCGTCTACGCCTCGGCGGTCAACGCGGATCGGCGTACCGGCGTCGTCACGCTGGAGAACAAGAGGGAGATCGAGGAGCACATACGCGCGCTGGGCATCCCGGCCACGATGCTGCGGCCGGTGTCGTTCATGGAGAACTACGTGGCGATGGTGCCCGGCCAGGCCGCCGCGGGTGACGAGCTGGTGAGCGCGGTCCGGGCCGACGTGTCGCAGCCGCTGATCGCGCTCGACGACATCGGCGAGTTCGCCGCGCTGGCCTTCGAGAATCCCGGCGACTACATCGGCCGGGCGGTGGAGATCGCCGGGGATTCGCTGACACCGCCAGAGATCGCGGACGCGCTGTCCCGCGCGACCGGTCGGCGGCTCCGCCACGTCGAGCTGCCGCTGGAGCCGCTGCGCGAGCAGAACCCCGACCTCCACCGCGCCTACACGGCGATCAACGAGCTCGACATGACGGTGGACATCCCGGCCCTGCGCCGCCGCCACCCGGGCCTGATGACCTTCGAAACCTGGCTGGCGAAGCGATTCCCGGCCAGCTGATCCCCGGCCGTGAGTCTTTTGGGTTGCCATAGCAGCCCAAAAGACTCACGGCCGGCATTCAGGCGGAGCGTTCTCCCGTGCCGATGCGGGGGAAGGGGTGGATGGAGAACACCACTTCGACCGGCACCTCGAAGTGCTCCGCGATGCGCAACGCCAGGTGCAGGCTCGGGCTGTACTCGCCGCGCTCCAGGTAGCCGATGGTCTGGTAGTGCACGCCGAGTGCTTCGGAGAGCTGCCGGCGGCTGATCCCGCGTTCGGCCCGCAGCATCGCGATGCGGTTGTAGATCGTCTCGCTCATGTTCTCCTCCGCCACGTCAGCGAACTCGCTGCATGGCCTTCTCGCGACGCGCGGCCACGCTCGACCCCGACTCGCGCCGCGCCATCCGGCGCATCACCGCCGGAGCCACCACCAGCCCGACCACGGCCCACAGGCCGAGCACCCCGACAGTCTCCAGGTGCCGCCAGGACTCGCCGATCTCGGCTGCCGCCATCGCGTCCGGCAGCAGCGCCGAGCGCATGCCCAGTCCCAGCCAGTACATCGGGAACGCCTGCGCGATCCACTGCAGCCACTCCGGGTACTCGGTGATGGGGTAGAAGATCCCGGAGATCGCGACCAGCCCCATCATCGGCAGCATGACCAGACCCAGGCTCCGCGGGCTGCTGAACAGCGAGCCGATGATCGCGCCGATCGGCATCGTCGCGACCAGTCCCAGCACCAGCACCCAGGCCAGCGTCAGCCAGGTGTCGATGCCGGTGGCCAATCCGTCGAACATCACCAGCCCCGGAACCAGCAGGATCACCAGGCTGATCAGCGACATGCAGCCGACCAGCGTGATCTTGCCTACGAGGTAGCCGACCATCCCGCCCGGAGTGGCCTTGGCGCGCAGCAGCGTGCCGTCCTCGCGTTCGACCGTCAGCTGCTGGGCGACGTTGATCAGCCCGGAGAACGCGATCCCCATGCCGAGCGCGCCCGGCAGCGACATCGCGCCGAGCGAGAAACCGGCCACTGTGGAGTCGCGCTGGAAGGTCATCACGACCAGCAGGATCACGGTGGGGAACAGGTAGCCCCACAGGTCCTGCCCGGTGGTCAGGGTCTGGCGGAACTCGATCCAGCCGCGCTGCAGGCCGGCGCGTGCGGCGGTCGCCTTCACCGGTTCGCCTCCTCGGTGCTGTTCTCCGCGGAAAAGGTCAGTGCGGCGGTCTCGCCCCGCCCGGATTCGTGGGCGCGCACCATCGCCATGTAGGTGTCCTCCAGGGTCGCCCGGCGCACCTCCAGTTCGGCGATCTCGTCGCCGTGCTGCGCGAACAGGTCCCGGACGAACCGGGTGGCGTCGGCGGTCGGGTGCACGAAGCGCTGGCCGTTCCGGGTCCACTTCACCTCGGACTCGGCGGCCACCTGCCGGGACAGCTCGTCGGCGGAGCCGTCGGCGACGATCCGGCCGCCGGCCAGGATCAGGATGCGGTCGGCCAGCTTCTCGGCCTCGTCCAGGTCGTGCGTGGTGAGCAGGATGCCGGTGTTGTCGTCGTCGGCGAGCCGGTGCACGAGGTCGTGGAACTCGCGGCGGGCCTGCGGGTCGAAGCCGACCGTGGGCTCGTCCAGGAACAGCAGTTCCGGGCGCCCGACGATGCCGATCGCCACGTCGAGGCGGCGGCGCTGGCCGCCGGAGAGCTGCCCGGCGCGCTTGTCCGCGTGTTCGGACAGGCCGACCGCCGCGATGAGCTCGTCGACGTCCCAGGGGCGGGTGATCCGGTCCGTGGAGTACGGCGCGTAGTAGGTCCCCAGGTGCGCCAGCAGTTCCCGGACCCGCCACTTGCTGTGGTCGCGCCAGGACTGCAGCACGACGCCGAGCCGGGCCCGCCAGCGCTCGTCGCCATGCGCCGGGTCGGCGCCGAGCACCTGGACGTCGCCGCCGGAGCGCATCCGGAAGCCCTCCAGGATCTCGATCGTCGTTGTCTTGCCCGCCCCGTTCGGCCCCAGCAGCGCGACCACCTCGCCGCGGCGCGCGGTGAGGTCGACGCCCTTGAGGACATCGGTGGTGCCGTAGCGCATCCGCAGGTCGCGGACGTCGAGCACGGTGTCCTCGTCCGGTAACCGCACCGGCGACGGTGGTGCCTCCGGTTCATTCGCGACTGTCATAACCCCAGTGCCTCTCGTAGCAGTGATGACCCTGCATGTAGTACATATACTACACATAGAAGGATCACTGCTTCGGTCGCCGCGGAGGCGCCCGCTCCTGTTCGGAGCGGGGTCTTCTGGTGGGTTCGGTCCGCTGCGGCGTGTTCCGGTTCAGGGGGAGATCGCCCGGCGGGCGGCGGCGATCAGCGCCTCGGCGGTGGCCCGGTCCAGCGGTTCGCCGGTGATCAGCCAGTGGTAGACCAGCGGCCCGAACAGCAGGTCCCGGACGGTCTCCGCGGCGAGGTCCGGATGAAGTGCTCCTTGCTGCCGGGCGCGTTCGATCGCCTCGGTGATCGCCGCGTCGCGCGGCTTCAGGTAGCGGTCGCGCAGCGGCTCCACGAGCTGCGCGCGACGGCCGCTTTCGGCGTGCACGCCGAGCACGACGCGGCCGAGCGGTGACTCGGAGAGCTGGAGCACGAACGAGATCGCCAGTTCGCAGAGGTCACCCAAGGCGTCGCCGGTGTCCGGCGGGTCGAGCGGTTGCACCGCGTGGGCGAGCGCGTGGACCGCGAGGTCGTCCTTGGTCGGCCACCGCCGGTACACCGTCGGCCGGCCCACTCCGGCCCGTGCCGCGACCGCCTCGATGGTGAGTTCGGCGTACCCGCGCTCGGCCAGCAGTTCGGCCGCCGCGTTCAGGACGGCGTGATCCACCTCGGCGCGGCGAGGCCGGCCCCGGCCGCGGCCTGACTCGTCCTTGCGCTCACCGGTCATGCGCCCCATTATATTTACGATACGTCATGTAACGAAAATGAGGAGGCGACGGTGCGCAAGACGGTGTCCTGGGGTCTGTTCCTGGCTTGGCTGGCCAACGACGTCGAGGAGTGGTTCACGATGTCGCCGTGGTCGCAGGCCAACGCGGCGAAGTACGGCAGGCAGCTGCCCGGGCCGGTCTGGCTGCGGGAAGGGATATCGCCCGAGCACGCCAGGGTGGCCATTTCGCTGATGGGGCTGATCGTGCTCGCGGCGTCGGCCCGCGGCGCCCAGACCGGCGGCAGGTCGCCGTTCTTCCAGTCCGCGCTGGTCGGATTCGGCGTGCACGGGGTGGGGCACCTGGCGTTGAGCGCCGCGCATCGCGGCTACACCCCGGGCGTCGTCACCGCGCCGACCGTGGTCATCCCGTACTCGCTGTGGGCCTGGCGCGAACTCGGCCGGGCCGGCGTTCGGCGGAACGATCTCCGCTCCTGGGTGGGCGCCGTGGCGCTGGTGCCCGCCTCGCTGGCCGCAGTGCACGGGGGCGCCCGCGCGATCCGCCGGATGGCGCGCAAGGCCCGGTGATCAGCTCGGCGGCGCGGGTTCGGAACCGGGCGTCCGCACGGTGCGCCGGAGGAGTTGATCAACGCTGAACGACGAGTTCGAGGTCGCCCGTCGGTTAATGGAGATCATGCTCGACGTCTTCCCCTGGCTCTTCCCCGAGCCGCTCCGGGCGCGGTCGCCGAACGCCTCGGCCGAGCGAACCGCGGCCCCGCTCCGATCCGAGCGGGGGCCGCGATCCGCACTGGCGCTACGGGCGGGTGTTCACGAACGCCGCGAGGTCCGCCGACTGCTGGATCCGGGACTCCTCGTGGACGTACATCATGTGGCCCGCCGGGTAGTAGCGGACGTCGATGTTCTCCCGCAGCCGCTCCGGGATCGGCACCTGCGCCAGCACGTGTTCGGCGGCGAAGTACGGGGTCGCGCCGTCGGTGTAGCCGCAGCCGACGTGGATCCGCAGGTGCGGGTTGGCCTGGAACGCCGCGCCGAGCTTGTCCACAACGGACACGCTCGCGCCCTCGAACTCCTTGTACGACCAGGGATGCACCCGGCTGGACAGCGTCTCGTACGGCAGATCGCTGGCGTAGTCGAGCTCTTCGCGCAGGTAGTGGTTGATCGCCGCCGAGTAGGCGCCGCGAATACCGGAGATGCTCGGGTCGTCGGTGAAGTGCTCCCCGGCGGCGTCCCGCTCCCAGCCGGTGAACCGGCCGTCCATCCGGCCCACCGTCTCCCGCCGGTCGCGCAGCAGCTCGGTGAAGAACCGGATGTGCTCGATGCGCAGGTTCGCGCGGTCCACGTAGTCCTCGGACAGCCCGGACAGCGAGGCGACCCGCCGCACGATGTCCTCGCGCTCGGACGCGCTCAGCCGCGCGCCGCGCGCCAGCGCCCACGGGTAGTCCTCGGCGGCGAACTTCTCCGCCTCGTCCAGCACCTCGCGCAGCGGGCGGTCGCCGTGCTTGCCGTGGTAGTGCGCGATCGCCGCGTACGTCGGCAGGAACAGCGAGTACGGCAGGTCGTTGCCCTCGGTGAACCGGATCGTCCCCATGTCCAGCACCGACGAGATCAGCAGCAGGCCGTTCGGGTAGAGGCCGTGCCGCGACTGGAGGTGCTCGGCGAGCGCGGCCGCGCGCAGCGTGCCGTAGGACTCGCCGGCGAGGTACTTCGGCGACATCCAGCGGCCGTTGCGGGTGGTCCACAGCCGGATCACCTCGGCGATGGACTCGATGTCCTTCTGGTATCCGTGGAAATCGCCGGGCGTGCCGCCCTCGACCGCCCGCGAGTACCCGGTGGACACCGGGTCGATGAACACCAGATCGCTGTGCCGCAGAAGGGTTTCCGGGTTGTCGGCCAGCCCGTACGGCGGCGGCGCGAGGTCGCCGGCGTCACCGGAGACGACCCGCCGCGGGCCGAGCAGCCCGACGTGCAGCCACACGCTGGAGGAGCCGGGGCCACCGTTGAACGCGAACGTCACCGGGCGGCTGCCGGGTTCGCCGTCGGCCACGTACGAGGTCAGGAATACCTCGGCCTTCGGCTTGAAACCCTCGAACTTGCCGTCGGCGTGGACCTCCTCGCGCAGCACGATGCGGCCCGTCGTCGCGGTGTAGGCCAGTTCCGCACCGCCGGCGATGATGGTGTGGTGGGTGCTCACCAGATCGTCGACCGGCTCGGCCGGGGTGGTGGATTCCTGCTTCGCCTCGTCGGCCTTGTCCTCGCTGGCTGCCATGCCGCCCACATTACGTGCCGTCGAACGGGTTTTCTGCCACTTTTGGGAGGTGCCAGAAACGACCTCCCGGCTGATCGACAGCCCGATCGACGACCCCTCCGCCGCGGCCCCGGGGGCCGCCGACCTGGCCGGCCTGGACGAGCTGGTCACCCGCTGCACGGCCTGCCCGCGGCTGGTCGAATGGCGGGAGGAGGTCGCGCGGGTCAAGCGCGCGGCGTTCCGCGACCAGGAGTACTGGGGCCGGCCGGTGCCCGGCTTCGGCCCGCCGGACGCGGCGATCGCGGTCGTCGGGCTGGCGCCGGCGGCGCACGGCGGCAACCGGACGGGCCGGATCTTCACCGGCGACCGCTCGGGCGACGTCCTCTTCCAGGCGCTCTACGACGTCGGCCTGGCGTCCCAGCCCGAGGCGTGGCACATCGACGACGGTTTGACGTTGCACAGCACCAGAATCACGGCTCCGGTGCACTGCGCGCCGCCCGCCAACAAGCCGACGCCGGCGGAGCGCGACACCTGCCGCCCGTGGCTGGTCCGCGAGCTCGACCTGCTGCGCCCGACGCTGCGAGCGGTGGTGGTGCTGGGTGCGTTCGGCTGGCAGGCCCTGCTGCCGGTGCTGGCGGACGCGGCCTGGCAGGTCCCGAAGCCCCGCCCGAAGTTCGGCCACGACGCCCACGCGGAGCTCCCGGCCACGGACGGAGGAGCACCCCTTCACCTCCTCGGCTGCTACCACGTCAGCCAGCAGAACACCTTCACGGGAAAGCTGACCCCGGCGATGCTGCGCGGCGTGCTGGAGCACGCGAAGGAGCTGGCGGGGACTTGGTGAGGTCTGGCACCATCAGTCGCATAACGCTTGCCGTTATTAACGTGCTACGTTAAACTCATGCTGCGATCTTTCGCTGACAAGGAGACCGAGCGTGTATGGCAACGACGTCGTTCGCGGGTCCTCGACCCGAACGTCCAACGAGCGGCTCTGCGCAAGCTCGCCATCCTTGATGCGGCGGAGACCGTGGAGGACCTCCGGGTCCCGCCGGGAAACCGGTTGGAGAAGCTGCATGGAGATCGAGCCGGCCAGTACAGCATTCGGATCAATCAGCAGTGGCGCATCTGCTTCGAGTGGACACCTGCTGGGCCAGAGAGCGTCGAGATCGTGGACTACCGCTGAAGGGAACGAGGATGTCTGACGAGTTTGTCATGCCTCCGGTTCACCCGGGGGAGATCCTGGTCGAGGAGTACCTGGAGCCGCTGCGGGTAACCCAGCATCGGCTCGCCGTCGCGATCGGGGTTCCGCCTCGTCGCATCAACGAGATCGTGCACGGCAAGCGCGGGATCTCGGCTAACACCGCGCTGCGGCTGGCGCGCTTTTTCGGTACGTCCGAGCGGTTCTGGATCAACCTCCAGTCGCGTTACGACCTGGAGCGGGAGAAGGACGCGCTCGCCGACACGCTGGCTCGCATTCAGCCACTGTCAGCCTGAAATGGTGCCACGGCTGCGGGTGAGATACCGCCACCTCGCGTCCGTGCGTAGTCAATCCGTGTGGCCAGCAGCAAGCCATCGGACGATGTCCAGGGTGCCATGCGATCAGCTCGAAGAGGCTTTGCGCGGAGCAGGATTTGTCCGCGAGGCTGACCCCGGAACCTGGCGAGGGCGGGGCGCGGTCGCCATCGAGCCGTTCACGTCAGCCAGCAGAACACCTTCACGGGAAAGCTGACCCCGGCGATGCTGCGCGGCGTGCTGGAGCGGGCCAAGTCCCTGGCGGGTATCTGACGCCTCACCGATGCGTTGCCTCGGCGAGCACTGGTGACCTAATTCGCGTACCAGGGATTCACGAGTTCGATGCCCGTCTCCTCGAAGTCCTTGATGTTGCGAGTGGCCAGTATTGCTCGGCGTGCGCGGCAGATCGCTGCGATCTGAGCATCAGCGGCGCTGATGGGACGACCGAGCTTCTCGCGTTCGCTGACCACGACGGCGTACTGAGCGGCAGCAGGCGCATCGAACGGCTCGACCCGCCCGTGGAAATCATCGTTGACCAGCGCGTGAACCGCCGCGATCAGCGACGTTTTCCGATGTCCGTCGGGCAGCCGTGTCACGCCGTACAGCAGCTCGGCGGCAGTGATCGCCGTTGTTGCGACCTCTGTCGCGGGGAGCGAGTCAAGCCAGGCCAGCACGTCGGCGTCCGGCGCTTGACGGGTGACTTCGGATAGGACGTTGGTGTCGAGAATGATCACGAGTCAAAGTCCGCGGCACGAGGAAGTTCGCTACGAGTGGGGAGTTCGAGTTCGGGTTCGCTGAGGCCCGCGAACCGGGCGTGAATGCGACTGCCCAGACCGCGGGTGGGCGGGGGCGGCGCCACGGCGGCTTGCAAGATCGCCCGGACCTCGGCTTCCATCGAGTGCCCGTGTTGCGCCGCCTGGACACGGAGTCGTGCGTGTGTCTCGTCGTCCAGGCCGCGAATCGTCAGGGTCGACATGATGGCCACCTCCTCCGCGTGCTGTCATTGACTGCAATGCTAGCACTCGTGGGTGTCTCAACGTGGTGCCCAGGCCGCCCGTCAAGCTCATCGGGCTGGAGCACGCGAAGGAACTCGCCGGGGTGCATCGGCGATGAGCAGCGTGATCGCGAAGTGGGTTCGCCGCGACCGGCGATCTCCGCTCCGCCGTATCGCTACCATCTGCCGATGGTCCGCAGCAGGAAGAAGGCTCGACGCCTCGTGATCGATGACGTGACCTTCTTGTGGTCGGTGCGCCACCAGCACCACGTCGAGCCGGACCGGGTCTGCCGCGAGGTCCTGGCGATCGGCCGTGCCGGAGCGCGTGGGCGCGTCCGGATCGTCTTCCAGGGAGGCCCCGGGTGGCTGGTCCCCGATGGCCTGCTGCACTCCGGAGGTGTTGGCACCGGGGGAAGTTGGCTCAACCTGCACGAGCCGGGCACCGTGCGAGCCCTGCTCGACGAGGCTTTGGCCGGCGGGTGGGACCCGAACGATCCGTCGACCGAGCAGATCGACGGCTGGCTCCTGTTCGACGCGGTGTCCGCGCGCCGGAACGCGCCCCAGCCCGTCTGAACCCCGTGCCCTGTCGAACGGTTCTGTGAAGACCTCGTTACGCGTCGAGGCCGGTCGGCCGGTTCCTGACAGCATGTCGGGATGACCGCGAAATTGGTGGTCCGGGACGCCGAAGCCGGTGACGCGGAAGCGATCGGCGAGCTGTTCCGGGGGTACGTCGAGACAACGGTGACGACGTTCGAGGAAGTGCCGCCGGCGGCGCAGGACTGGCGGGACAAGATCGGCGCGGTAGCGCGAGACGGCTGGCCGTTCCTGGTGGCAACGCTGGAAGACGATCTGGTCGGCTACGCCTACGTGTCCCCGTGGCGACCCAAACCCGCCTACCGCCACACCGTCGAGAACACGATCTACCTGCACCCGGACCACGTCGGGCGCGGCATCGGCCGCCACCTGCTCGGCGAACTCCTGCGGCGTGCGGCAGCGGCGGGCGCGCGCCAGGTCATCGCCGTGATCGCGGATACCGGCAACCCGGCATCGGAGGCGCTGCACCGCAAAGCGGGGTTCGAGGTCGCCGGGAAGCTGAACGAGGTCGGCCGCAAGGAGGGGAAGTGGATCGACACGACCCTGATGCAACTCGACCTGACGACCCAGGTCACCCCCTGATCGGATTCCGGGGGCGTTCCGCGTGACTCGAACGGGTGGGCCTCCAATCAGTCATCGACGCAGGTAGATATGTGTTTACCACTGTCGGTAGCATTGCCGTATGAGCGCCGTGCCGCATGAGCCCGCAGGTGGGCTCCCGAGTAGAGATGCCGACTTCGCCGAGCGGTTGGCCTGGCTGTTGAGCCAGTACCGCGAACTCGACTCGAGAACGGCCGCGCCCGAGGGCGCTCCGGATCTCGACTCCGCGCGCAACGTGCGGTCGCTCGGGCGGGCTCGCAAGGTCAGCGTGTCCATGCCCGAAGACCTGACCTCGGCCGTCCAGCATCGGGTGGGGCGTGGAGCGTTCAGCCAGTACGTCACCGACGCGGTGGCCAAGCAGCTCGAGCTCGATCTCGTGGCCGAACTCGCCGAACTGCTCGAGGCGGAGCACGGTCCGGTGCCGGAGGAGTACTTGGCGGAGGCAGGGGCGACATGGCCGGACGCCGAGTAGCCGCAGGCGGGGCGCTCGTTCTCGACAGCGAGGGCCTGTCGAAGCTCGCTGCCGGGGATGGGCGTGCCCGCGCGTACCTCGAGACTGCGCGGCTTCGGCGTTCCAGGGTTGTGGTCAGTGCGATCACGCTGACCGAGGTGCTTCGCGGGTGCGCACGAGATGCCCTGGTGCACCGCGTGCTGTCCCGTGTCTCGGTTGTTCCCGTGACGCCCGAACTCGCACGCACCGCCGGAGAACTCCTTGGTACGACTGGATTGTCGGGGCATCGCTGTGCGATCGACGCGGTGGTGGCCGCTACGGCGCTGGAGCTCGCGCGGCCGGTGGTGCTGCTGACGAGCGACCCCGACGACCTGAGCAAGCTCGTCGAAGAGCCTGCGCGTCCGAAGGCTGAGCGGGTGGTCGTGGTGCGCGCGTGAGCTCGGGCCGAGGCCGGAGCTCACACGTTCCGGTCTAACACCCGCTGACCGGGCTTCCGGGGGCGTTCCGCGGCACTGGGGAAGAGGTCGGCCAACGCATGAGGCTGAGGACGGAACGGTAACGTACCGAAGGTGATTGATCAGCTACGCACAGTATCGGCGGAGCGGGAACTTCGCGTTGGCGTCTACGTGGACGCTTTCAACGTCTACTACGGAGCACGAGCGGCATGTGGACGCGGAACAGCTGGATGGAGATGGCTGGACCTCGCTGCCCTCGCGAAGGCTCTGATCAATCCACGGGTCTGGCCGAATGCCCGCCTGGAGACGGTGGTCTACTGCACCGCGCCGCGCGATCGAGAAGGTGACGACTCCTCGCTTCGCGATCAGCAGACCTACATCGGTGCGTTGCGGAGCTACATCCCGGAGCTCGTGATCGTGAACGGGAAGTACGTTCCTCGCGTGAAAACCGGCGTGCTGATCGAGAGGGCTCAGAACGGGCGTCCGCAGCGCAGGGTCCCGGCCCCGCCTGCTGATCGGCTTCCGGACTGGTTGCCCGCGGAGGCGGTCGAAGGTCCAGGCGGAGATCCGGAGCTGTTGGTTTCGGTGAGCACGTTCGAGGAGAAGGGCTCCGACGTCAATGTGGCCTCACGGCTGCTCATTGATGTCCTGTCGAGGCATGTGGACGCGGCGATGGTGTTCTCGAACGACAGTGATCTGCACTATCCGTTGCAGCACGCGCGCTTGCACGTACCGGTTGCGACGATCAACCCGAGCGTCAAGGCCACCGCGATGGATCTCCGGGGCAACCGCGATGATGGGGCCGGCGGCCATTGGTGGCGGCGGTTGCGCCCCGAGGATTTCTTCAAGAGCCAGCTTCCGGACCAGGCCGGCCCGTACATCAAGCCGTTCGGTTGGTGACACGCGTCAGCTGAGTTGACGCGAACGGCGCCGGCGGTATAGTGATCGCCATACCACCCGGTTCTCTCGCTCGCGAGGGGCCGGGTCTTTTCATGCCGCCCGGCCGGACAGCGGAACTCGCCCTCGTGGCCGCCCGCGAGCTTGGTTGCGAACGGCGCCGGTCCGGGCAGTAGCGCTCGCGATCGGTTCCGGTCTGGTGGGTGCGATCTTCCCGGAAGAATTTTCGCGGGCGTGGGCATCGGCGCTCAAGATTCGGTAGGGTGGCCTGAACCAGCCCCCATGACACCTCGGTGATGTCATTCTGACGTCACCCGCCACCGCCCCTGCGGTGTGCGTACGCAGCGCGTTTGTTCGTGCACAACGCGTTGATCGTGATTGATGCCACCCGCGACTGGCGTCACATTAAGGGGGGTCGGCGCAGCGCGAATGCGGTCAGTGGTGCGACCATGAAGGCATGGCTGGTAAATCCGATCCCACGCGGATTCTCATCCTCGGCGGCGGTTACGTCGGCATGTACACGGCACTTCAGCTGCAGAAGAAGCTGGGTCGCCGCGAGGCCTCCGTGACGGTCGTCGATCCTCAGCCGCACATGACCTACCAGCCCTTCCTCCCGGAAGCGGCCGCGGGTTCGGTCGAACCCCGCCACGTGGTAGCGCCACTGCGACGAGTGTTGAAGCGGTGCCATGTGGTCACCGCCGCTGTCACCGAGATCAAGCACGACGAGAAGGTCGTGACGGTCGAGAACCCGCAGACCGGTTCCGAGGACATCGCCTACGACGTGCTGGTCGTGGCGCTCGGTTCGGTTTCGCGGCTGCTGCCGATCCCCGGCCTCGCCGAGGAGGGCATCTCGCTGAAGACCGTTGGCGAAGCCACCTACCTGCGCAACCACGTGCTGGGCAAGATGGACGCCGCGGCCAACACCGACGACCCCGAGCTGCGCAACCGGCTGCTGACGTTCACCTTCGTCGGCGGCGGCTTCGCAGGCGTCGAGGCGCTGGCGGAGCTGGAGGACATGGCCCGCTACGCCACGCGCTACTACGACAACATCAAGCCCGACGACATGTCCTGGGCGCTCGTCGAGGCCGCCGGCCGGGTGATGCCCGAGGTCAGCGAGAAGATGGGCGTCTACGTCGTCAAGGCCCTCGAAGAGCGCGGCATCAAGGTCTACCTGAACACCTTCCTGAAGTCCGTCGAGGGCGG
The DNA here is from genome assembly GCF_056431645.1 of Saccharopolyspora sp. NPDC045839. Lineage (NCBI taxonomy): Bacteria > Bacillati > Actinomycetota > Actinomycetes > Pseudonocardiales > Pseudonocardiaceae > Saccharopolyspora > Saccharopolyspora sp. NPDC045839. The sequence goes on along the minus strand of NZ_JBWKKH010000041.1, from coordinate 58,463 downwards.
CCACGCGATGCTCTCCGACGGCACGGAGTTCGACACCGACACCCTGGTGTGGAACGCGGGTGTGAAGGCCAACCCGGTGCTGAAGAACAGCGATCTGCCGCTGGACGAGCGCGGCCGGGTCAAGGCCACCGCGCACCTGCAGGTCGAGGGTCTGCCCGGCGTGTGGGCGGCCGGTGACTGCGCCGCGGTCCCGGACCTGTCCAAGACCGAGGAGAACCCCGGCGCCACCTGCGCGCCTTCCGCGCAGCACGCGGTGCGGCAGGCCAACCAGCTGGCCAAGAACATGCTGGCCTCGCTGCGCGGCAAGTCGACCAAGGAGTACCGCCACGCCTACGCCGGCTCGGTCGCCGGCATGGGGCTGTACAAGGGCGTCGCCGACGTCTACGGCTTCAAGGCCAAGGGCTTCATCGCGTGGTTCATGCACCGCTCGTACCACGTGAGCCGGATGCCCACGTTCAACCGCAAGCTGCGCATCATCATCGACTGGACGCTGGCGTTCCTGTTCAAGCGCGAAGTCGTGTCGATGGGTCAGATCCAGAACCCGCGGGCCGCGTTCGAGCGGGCCGCCGAGAGCTGACCGGCGTCGAAGGACCGGGCACTTGCAGCTACGGGGCCGCGTGCCGGAATGGGCACGCGGCCTTCTTGTTCCCGACGCCGTGCTCCGTGCGGGCTATCTGGAGGGCGGCTAACCTTGACAATCCGTAGCGGGAAATCGAAGACTATAGCGAGTTCGTCACCTGAAAGGATGCGTCACACGGGGGAAGGGGTGAATCCCTTGACGCTGAAAGAACTTGCCGCCCTACTGCGGAGCGGTGCTGTTGAGGAAGGTCCGCTCGCGGACTTCGCGGAGGACTACCAGGAAGCGGCTCGGGTCTTCCGGAAGAAGGACGACTGAGCATGGACGAGGCCGGGGGACGGCCCGCCGACCTCGGAAACCCGCCCGGGGCGGCCGCCCAGCCGTTCCTCCGCCCGACCCCGATGCTGCTGCAGGGGCAGGACTACTTCTTCCGCTCGCCGGACACGCTGCTGGACTTCCAGGAGCGGGTGTTCGGCGCGGACCTCGTCGCCGATGAGCCCGGCGACCCGGTGCCGTGCGTGCTGGTGCTGGCGCGCGCCGCCGACATGGAGATGAACGAGCTGTCGCTGGCGCTGGCCGAGCACGACATCCGCATGGTGCGCCTCGATGCCGACCGCAGCCTGGACCTCGCCCTCACCATCTACACGGACACGCCGCTGATCGAGTTCCAGCGCTGGTTGCTGCGGCCGGTCCTGGTCTGGCGACGGCACTTCGACATCAGCGCGATCCCGGTCGACCCGACCACGGTGCACGGCGCCTACGTCCGCGAGCAGTGGAGCGCGGTGGCGAACTGGCTCGCCTGCCGGGATGACTGGGAGCAGGTGAACTCGGTGCGTTCCACCGAACACCTCGACCGGCTGACGCAGCTGCAGGGCGCGTCGGCGGTCGGCCTGCGGGTGCCCCGGACCGCGGTGACCACCATGCCCGGGCGGAGCCGTCCGGGCGGCGGCCGGTGCATCGTCAAGACGGCCGGGCACCACCTGCTCGAACCCGAGCCGGGCGCGCTGCGCGGCCTCTTCCCGCGCCCGCTGGACATCCGGCTCACCGGCGAGGCCCGCGAGCCGGCGCCGGTGCTGGTCCAGCAGTACCTCGACGCGGATCACGAGCTGCGCGTGTTCGTCATCGGCGATCGGGCGATCGGCTTCCGGGTGCAGAAGCTGGACCCGGCGCAGCTGTGGGTCGATCCTGATTCGGTAGTGGTGGAACGCGCGGAGGTGCCCGAGGACCTGGTCCAGCGGCTGTTGGCGCTGTGCCGGCAGTGGCGGCTGGACGTGGCCGGCTTCGACTTACTCGGCGTCGGCGGCGAATGGGTGTTCCTCGAGGTCAACGTCAACTGCGACTGGCGCTGGTTCGAGCACCGGGCCGACTGCGCGGACGTCTCGACCGCCGTGCACGACTGGGTGCGGAGCCGCTTCACCGAGCTCTCGACCGCGAGGAACGGCTGGGGGAGCTGGTGACCCAGCGCCCGCCGGGACACCGAGGTGTCCTTCAGCAGTTCGAGGGAACCGAGCGAAGCGCCACTGCGTCGTAACGTGTGCGGCATCCGCCGCGACGAGCAGTGCTGACCGCCCCCGTAGCCCAACTGGCAGAGGCAGACGACTTAAAATCGTCCAAGTGTCGGTTCGAACCCGACCGGGGGCACTCATCATCCCAGGTCAGAGACCTGCGTCGGTGTTTCCAGGCTTGTGTAGCATCGATAGCCCAGCGCTTAACCAGCGGTTTGGGCCAGCGCAAGGGAGTTGGTCGGCAGCCACGGCAAGATCAACGCGACGCGGCTGGATGACCCTGCCTCGATGTTCATGTCTGCGACACTCCCTGGTTTCCCAATGTCGAGCATGGCCGACCGAGCCGCTTGATCAATGCGAAGCAGCGGAAGATTTCGCTTAAAGCAGCGCGAACTGCCTTTTCGCGCACTCGAAACGCAGGTCACCAAGTCCGGGGCGTGGTCACCTCGTGCAGCTGTCGGCGACGACGTCAAGGAGTGGGTGAAGCCGGACCCATCCCGTCGAGCGGGGCGCTGCGGGAGCCGACGAGTTCGGCGAGCAGCGATAGTCCACGGTGGACTTCGGTGAAGCTGGTGCCCAGCGGTGCCAGGCCGATGCGGATGCCGTCGGGAGCGCGGAAGTCCGGGATGACGCCGCGTTGCCAGAGCCGGTCGTTGATCTCGCGGAAGTCCTCTCGGCGCAGCGTGATGTGGCCACCTCGACGTTCGGGGTCGCGCGGGGAGGCCAGTGCCACGCCGTGGTCGAGCAGCCAGGCGTCGGCCAGTTCGAGGGCGTAGTCGGTCAGCCGGAGCGATTTGGCGCGGACCGCTTCGATGCCGGCCTCCTCGAGCATGTCCAGGCCGGTCAGCAGCGGCAGCATGCCCAGGATCGGGGGAGTGCCGCTGAGCATGCCGCGCACACCTTCGACGGGTTGATATCCGGGATCCATCGCGAGCGGGTCGCGGTGTCCGATCCAGCCCCAGATGGGTTGCCGCACATGACCGTGGTGGCGCCGGTTGAGGTAGCCGAACGCGGGGGATCCGGGGCCGCCGTTGAGGTACTTGTAGGTGCAGCCGACGGCGAAGTCGGCGTTCCAGGAGTCGAGGTGGACGGGGACGGCGCCGACGGAGTGGCTGAGGTCCCAGAGCACCAGAGCGCCCGCATCCTGGGCGGTGCGGGTGATCGCTTCGGCGTCGGCCACGTACCCGGATCGGTAGGCGACGTGGCTGAACACGACGAGTGCGGTGCTCGGGCCGACCGCGCCCGCGACCTGTTCGGCGGTGATGCCCTCGGCGGGGTCGGTGTCGATCCACCTGAGGTTCAGGCCTCGCTCGGCGGCGATGCCTTCGAGAACGTAGCGGTCGGTGGGGAAGTTGTCGGTGTCGATGACGATCTCGTCGCGGCCGGGCCGGGCATCCACGGCGGCGCGGGCGAGCTTGTAGAGCAGCACCGTGGTCGAGTCGGCGACCAGGACCTGGCCGGGTGCTGCGCCGAGGGCCACCCGGCCGAGGCGGTTCCCGATCTCTTCGGGCCAGTCGAACCAGCCGTCGGTCCAGCCGCGGATCAGCTGCCGCCCCCACTGCTCGCGGATGAAGCGGTCCATCCGCTCGGCGGTGGCCAGCGCGGGGCGTCCCAGGGAGTTGCCGTCGAAGTAGGCGACGACATCGCTGTTCTCCGGGATCAGGAACCGGTCCCGGAAGCCGCGCAGCGGATCGGCTTCGTCCAGAACGCGTGCCTTCTCCAGGAGATCGGCGTGGCTGAGCATGTGTTCCTCACCTTCCGATGACGGATCAGGCGGGGAGGTCCGGTGCGACCGGATCCACTACCTGTGCGGAGCTGAGCGAGTCGGCGAAGCGCGAGGGGGTCGGGTCCAGCCCGCCGGGAACCCAGCACGGTGGGACCGGACTGCGCAGATCGGTCATGGCGGTGAGCACGTCGTCGGGCGCGAGGCCGGCGGCCAGCAGCGCGGTGACCTCGCGGGGGTTGACGCCCTGCGGTAGCGGCCCGTTGCCCAGGTCCGTTCCGTAGTGGATGGTTCCGCCGTGCTCGACGAAGCGCCGCAGGTTGTCCGTCGCGGTGCGCAGCTGCGGGGTGTCGGTGCCGAAGCCGTGGATGTCCAGGGTGCTGATCCAGCTCATCCGCTGTGCCGCATCGGCGAGGAGCCCTTCATCGACGCGTTCTGTCCACGGGGTGTGCGCCAGCCGGTCGATGCCCTTGTCGTAGGCCTGCCGCATGGTGCCTTCGCCTTCGACGTGCGCGATGACGGCGAGACCGGCGGCATGTGCGGCGGTGACGATCGCTGCGAGCACGGAGTCCCGAAGCACGGGGCCCGCGTCGGAGTTCAGGGCGACCTTGATGGCATGTGCGCCGACCTGCTGCTGCTCGCCCACGGCGGCCTCGGCGTCGAGCGGGGAAAGCACTTCGCGGAAACTCCCGGCAGCGGCCCAGGACCTGTCGCTGGGGTAACCGCGCGGAGCCGTCAGGAAGGCACCGACCACCCGCGCCCTCGGCAAGGCCGGGTCGTCGACGCGCAGGGCTTCGAGCACATCGGGGGCGCTGCCGAGATCGTGCACTTCGGCGATCCCTCCGGAGCGAACCGAACGGAGGTCCACCAGCCCGGAGTGCACGTGCGCATCGCGCAGTCCAGGAAGGACGGTGCCGCCGAGTCGTCTCGTCCGGGCGCCGGCCGGAACTTCTTCGGGGGCGACAGGCGTGGAACCGGCGGGTTCGCCGTTGCGGAGGCGCAGGGCGCACCGGCCGAACCAGCGGCGGGCGCCCCACCAGGCGGAGTCGGCCAACAGCCATTCCTCTGCGATGTCCATGTTCTCCAGCCCTTGTTCCCGAAGCAGGTCGACTCGCGTCACGCCGCGCTTCTCGCGGGAGTGGTGTGCAGCTGGAGCCGCCGCAACAGCGGTCCCGTGACCGCCGTGGTCACCAGCGCCATGCAGGTCAGCATGGTGAACAGGCGAGGCGACAGGACCCCGAGGGACAGCCCGATCTGCAACACGATCAACTCGGTGACACCTCGGCAGTTCATCATCAGCCCCAGGCCGGTCGACGACCGCCAGTCGTGGCCGAGCAGCCGGGCGAAGATCGCGACACCGGCGATCTTGCCCACCGCCGCGACGACGATGATCAGCGCGAGGACGCCCCAGTCCGCAGGCCCGCCGATGCTCGCGAGATCAAGCTTGAGCCCGACCACGGCGAAGAACAGGGGGAGCAGCAGCCACATCGTCAAGCCCTCGATCTTGCCGAGCACCTCGCGGACCGTGGCCGAATCGCGCGGCAGGACCAGACCGGCCAGGACCGCCCCGAAGATCGCGTGGGCACCGATCGAATCGGTGATCCACGCGGAGGCGAACACGCAGCACAACAGGAACGCGGCCACCGCCGTGTGACCGGACCGCTCGAACGCCGCCACCAGCCGGGGCATCGCGGGACGCATGAAGGCGATCAGAGCGCCGCCGTAACCGATCACCAGCGCGCAGGCGACGAACGCCGACAGGAGCGATCCATTGCCGATCACCGCGCTGACGACCATGAGCAGGCACCACGCGATGGCGTCTCCCGCTCCTGCCGTGGCCAGGCCGAGCGTGCCGACCGGCGTGTCCGCCAGCTTCTGCTCGTGCAGGATCCGCGCCAGCACCGGGAAAGCCGTGATCGCGAAGGCCACGCCGACGAAGAGCACCAGTGCCAGCAGAGGCGTGCCGTTCGTCCGGTAGTCGCCCAGCGCCCAGGCCGCGAGCAGCGCGCCGAACAGGAAGGGGACGACGGTGCTCACCTGCGCCAGCGCCAGCGCGGTGCCACCGCTGCGGCGGAGCAGGTCGAGCGGCATCTCCCTGCCGACCAGGAACATGAACAGGATGACGCCGAACTGCGACAGCGTTTCCAGCGAGGGCACCACGTCCGCGGGGAACAGCCACGCCGTTGCCTCCGGGAGCAGCAGCCCGAGGACGGAGGGGCCGAGGATGATCCCCGCGGTGATCTCGCCGACCACGCTCGGCTGGCCGACCAGCCGCAGCAGCGCGCCGAACAGCCTGGTCACGGCGAGGATGACCGCGATGGCCAGCAGCAGCCGGTGCCCGCTGGACACGATCGAATCCGCTCCCGGCAGGGCGGCGACACCGTTGTTCCCCAACGACTGGACCAGCGCAACGACCGCGACGAGGGGCAGCACCACGAGGAACAAGTAGCCGGGCAGGTAGCGGGTGCCGAGCTGCAGCCGGGGCGACAGAGGAGGTTCTTCGTTGTTCACGCGGGTCCTTCACTGCGGGATGCTGCTCGGCTGGTTGTTCGCGGCCAGGGGCAGGACGGCGTGGGCGAATGCCGATGGCGCCGCCAAGGTCCGGTCGGCTCAGTCGCCTTCCTGGTCGCCGACTTCGCGCAGCACCACCAGGGACAGGTCCTGGACGGTTCCGTTCATGAATTCGGACATGGGGAGGGAGACCCCGTAGTCCCGTTCCACGTCGTGGCGCAGCCTGATCATGCGCACCGACTCCATGCCCAAACCGATCAGCGGCTTGTCCTCGGGCAGTTCTTGCCAACTCGCGCCCAGCGCGGATGCGATCCGCTTGCGCAGCTCCGTGGTGACGGCGGAAGCCCGGACCTCGGGCGGCAGCGCGAGCAACAGGTCGCCCATGGCCGATCTGGCGGCCGTGGGTTCGGCGGCCGGCGCCACCCGCGTGCTCGTCGCCAGCGGTACGAGCTCGCCGTTGAGGTAGGACTCCCGGCAGCCGCGCCTCCGGACCTTTCCGCTCTGCGTGCGCGGGACCGCCGCCGGTTCGACGAGGACGACCTCGTACACCTCGACCTGGTGCGCGCTCGTGACCCCCAAGCGGATTCGCTCGGCGAGGTCGGTCAGGTCGGTCAGGTCGGCGTTGGCGCCCGACTCCACCGCCTGCACGACGACGAGCCGCTCCCCGTCCTCCGAATCGACCGAGAAGGCCGCGACCGGGAGGCTCGCCAGCGAGGGCGAGACCTGCTGGGCCGCGCCCTCGATGTCCTGCGGATACAGGTTGCGGCCGTTGATGATGATCAGTTCCTTGAGCCGGCCGCAGGGCACGAGGTCGCCGTCGTGGAAGAACGCGAGATCGCCGGTCCGGACGAACGGGCCGTCCCCGTCGGCCAGGGTGCCGCCGAAGGTCTCGGCCGTCTCCGCCGGCCGGTTCCAGTACTCCTGGCAGACGACCGGGCCGCTCACCCAGACCTCGCCCACCTGACCGGCGGCGCACTCGGTGCGGGACTCGGTGTCCACGACCAGCACGCGCCCGAACGGCCCGGCGCCCCCGCAACCCACGAGTTCTTGCGCCCGCGCGGAGCCCTCCGCCGGCACCAGCTCGGCGCGACCCCGCTCCAACTCGGCGGCATCGACCGCGACGCTGAGCGCGTCGGGTTCGCGCTTGCCCACGACGATCTGCATGGTCTCGGTGAGGCCGTACGCCGGGAACAACGAAGTGCGCCGGAAACCGGCAGGCCCGAAGGAGCCGACGAACCGTTCGAGGGTGGCTTCCTGAACTCGCTCGCCGCCGATGAGCGCGACCTCCCAGCCCGACAAGTCGAGCGCTGCCCGCTGGTCCTCGCCGATCAAACTGCAGCACCGCTCGTACGCGAAGTTCGGGCCCCCGCTGAACACCGGTCCCTCGGTCGCCGAGATCGCCGCCAGCCACCGGAAGGGATCGGCGACGAAGTCCTCCGGCGTCATCAGCACGGCTTCTCCGCCCGCCAGCTGCGCGAGCAGCACCTGCCCGAGCCCGAGCGCGTGGAGGGACGACATCCAGCACACGACGTTGCCGCCCGCCGGGAGTTCGGTGAGCGCCCGGAAGTTGGCGATCTGGGCCGCGAGGTTGCCGACCGACACCGCCACGCCCTTCGGCCGGCCGGTCGATCCCGAGGTGTACTGCAGCAGTGCCAGGTCATCCGCGACCGCTCGGGGCGGAACCCAGAGCCGTGCGTGGTCCTCGCCCAGCGCATCGACGTTGAACCACACCCCGGGCGGCGCGAGGTCCCCCCACCTGTCGCGCAACGCCGGCGCGAGATCTTCGGTGGTGAGCACCGCTGCCACGTCGGCGTCCGCTGCCATGGCGATCAACCGGTCGGCCGCGTCTTGCGTGGCATCGCCGATGTCCGGCGAGCACGGCACGGCCGCTACGCCCGCGTACAGGCATCCGAGGAATCCAGCGAGGAAATGCGGGCCGGGCGGCAGCAGCAGCAATGCCCGCGCGCCTGCGATGCCCTCCTGCTGCAGCGCCGCCGCGACGGAGCGCGCCCGCTGGTCCAGCTCCCCGCGGCTGAGGACCACGCCGCGCTCGCCCGGCGCGTGACCGGGAGGCAGGAACCGGAGAGCCGTGGCACCCGGCGCGCGCTCGGCGTTGTCCCGGAGCACCTCGAACAGCGAATCGATCCGGGCGTCCGGGCGGCGCGCGGCGAGATCGGTCATGCCCAGGCTCCTGTCCATCGGTTGCGTGCCACGTGGCATGCCGAGGATCACCAGCGCGGGAGCATCTGACCAACCCCGGAAGGAGCCGCCGAACGACTACGGGTGGGGTAGCCGTTCGGTGACGCTCCATTGGAATACACCGGTCGGGGACTCCCCTGTGGTGCCGCCGCACCAGCACCTCGGTGCCCTTCGCGCGAGGTCCCACTGAGGTTTTTCCAGCCTCGTTTTGCGTGGCGGTGCGGGTAGCGGAACCTCAGAGGCTTCCTGGACTGTGGGTGCCCTGACTTATGTATGGCCCGATACACGGCGTCAGGGCCGTCCTCGCCGGGAGAACCCCGGAGGGGTGGGCACGGTGAACCCGCGGCGGTGCCGGTGTCGTAGGTGGGTTATGCGCCTGCGGCGCATGCGACACCTCATCGACGTGCGGCTTTGCGGCCCGCGGCTGCGGGCCGACCAGGATGAAAGACGTTCAATGCCCATCTCGGGGGGCGCCGTTCAGGCACTCGCGGACTCCGCGCGGCTCTATATCGTCTTGATCGGCAGTCCGTCAGGGCGAGTGGACCGACGACCGAAGGGACCCACCTGATGCCAGACAGCGTGCCGGCCAGTGCCCTCGACAGCCCGGTGCAGCAGGACGCGGCAGCGTTCAAGGAACTGATGAGCGCGTTCCCCAGCGGCGTCGCCGTGGTCACCGTCACGGACCGCAGCGGCGAACCCCACGGATTCACCTGCTCATCGCTTTGCAGCGTCGGCTTGGCGCCACCGATGCTCTTGATCTGCGTTTCCAACCGCAGCGGAACTCTCGCCATCATCCGGGACCAGGGCCGATTCGCGGTCAACCTGCTCCACAGCCAGGGACGCCACGCCGCAGAGGTCTTCTCCTCGGGCGCCCCCGACCGGTTCTCCTCGCTGCCCTGGGCGCGGACCCGGCGCTTGGGCCTTCCCCATCTCGTGGAGCACGCCCATGCCATTGCCGAGTGCGAGGTCACCACGACCACGGTCGCCAGCGACCACGTGATCGTGCTGGGCGAAGTCGCGGCTGTGACGTACCGCCAGGAGCCGCCGCTGCTGTACGGCCTGCGGCAGTACGCCACCTGGCCTTCGGGTGTGTGAGGGGGCACCGCCGCTGGTGCGGCCGCCACGCGTTCAGCACCAGCACGACGCCCTCCGCCGCGGACGCTGATCCGGCGCATCGGCAGCACGTGATCAGCGCCGACCACCTCCGTTGACCTCATCGGCTGCCGAGCAGGCGGGGAGGCCTCGGCCGGGTCACGCTCTGAGCGAAAGTGGGCGGGTTCGGCGTTCCGCGCCGCGCATGTTGGTTAGGGTTGGTCACGTAATGTCGCAAGATCAGTCAGTCCTGACCGGGCGGCATGCGGTACGGGCGACGAGAAGGTAGGTAGACGTGACGCACGACCACAAACTGAGCATGCGGACCGGTGGTCTCAACCTGACCGACTCGGTGTACGAGCGACTGCTCCAGGAACGCATCGTCGTGCTCAATTCCCAGGTTGACGACGACGCGGCGGGCCGGATCACCGCACAGCTGCTGCTGCTGGCGGCCGAGGACCCGAAGTCCGACATCCGGTTCTACATCAACTCGCCGGGCGGTGCGGTGTCGGCCGCGTTCGCCATGTACGACACGATGCAGCTCATCGAGCCGGACGTGGCGACCTTCGCGCTGGGAATGGCGGCTTCCGCGGGCCAGTTCCTGCTCTCCTCAGGGACGCCGGGCAAGCGGTACTCGTTGCCGCACGCGCGCATCCTGATGCACCAGCCGTTGGCCGGCGTCGGTGGTACCGCGTCCGACATCGCCATCCAGGCCGACCTGTTCGTCAAGCAGAAGCACGAACTGGCCCGGCTCACCGCGGAGCAGACCGGCCAGCCCATCGAGAAGATCCTCGCGGACGCCGACCGGGACCGCTGGTTCACCGCGACCGAGGCCCAGGAGTACGGCCTCGTCGACCACGTGGTGAGCCGCGTGTCGATGTCCGGCGCGGCGAACGCGGACGGCTGAGCCGCGATCGTCGAGCATGAACTGCGCCTTCCCCCGCAGGCCGGCGTCGGCACGACCACGCTGCATTGGGCGAGCTGAGACCGCTTTCGGGTGGTCGCCGGGGTCGGCGTGCGGGGCCGGCGTGGGCATGCCCGCGCGAAGCGGGCGTGAGGTCCGCTGGTAGCGGAAATCCGGCCAGAGACATCTCGATCCGGCTGCGGACCCCACGTGCTCGTGAGCGAGCCGCGCTCGGTGCGCAGTGGTTCGCAGCGGGCGGCCCGGTTCTCCCGGGTCCTGAATCCGGCCGACTTCCTCCAGCCGACGTGGACTGCAGGGCTCGGTACGCGGTCGACGTCGCAGTGCGGGGCGAGGACCAGCGCCGGCCAAGCCCAAGACGTCGGCAACGACCGGCCCGCGACGACCGGCCCGTGATCGTGGTGCTTCCGGTGCGACCGGCTGCTGATATCTCACGAGGTCGTCGACGTGCTGGCCGACCAGGCCCCCGGCACCGCACGACGTCCGGTGCCGGATGACGGCGCCGCATATCTGATCTGAGCGGAAATCAATCGCCTCCGGCCTCGCCGATCACATGGCGAACTCCGCATTCGGTGCCGAACGCGTTGAGCGGCCGTGCTGAAAACCGGTATCGAAATCAACGCGCCGCCATGCTGTTTCAAAGCCCGTTTCAAAGAGGGCGGCGGCGTGGGTGGCCATACGGGCACCTCTGAAGGACACGCCAGCGAGGCGGTGTCGCTCTCCCCTGGATCTGTCAGCATCGGTGGGTACGGCAGCCAGCCCAGCGCGGTTTCTTCCAGAAAGGGCACTCATGCCTTCCAGTCGCCTACCTGAGAACAGGTCCGGAGGTGCCGGCGGCAACCCGGCCGTGCGGGCGGAGGATCTGCCTACTTCGTCTGATGGGCACGTTGGCATGCCACTTCGTGAAATCGTTCAGCGGTACGACGCGGGTACGCTTTCGACAACGGATTTGCTCACCGAATTGACGGAGCACGCAAAGCGTCCCCTGTCGGAAGGGCAGCGCGGTTTGTGGGCGCTGCACAAGATGGAGCCGGACACGTATTCGTACAACGTGCCGGTATGCCTATCGTGCGAGCACGTCGACCAGGCCGCTCTCGAGGACGCATTCCGCGATGCGGTATCGCGGTACCCGATTCTTTCGGCAGCCGTCCGGGAAGGGGTCGGCGGGCCTTCTTTGTCGCCTGGTGGCGCCGATCGTTTCCAGGTCGAATACGCGGACATCTCGGATGTCCCCGCCGATGATGTGCTCGAGCACCTGAAGCGGCGAGCGCAGCGGCCGTTCGACCTGGCCGGCGAGCCCCTGATCCGGCTGTCCGTGCTGCGTCGTGCCGAGTCCGAGGTGTACGTCCTCGTGGTCGTCCACCACATCATCCTCGACGGGCCGTCGCTGTGCCTCGTGCTCGACACCTTCCTGCGCGCCTACCAGGCCCGGGTCGGTGGCCGGGAACCATCGTCCCAGCCCGGCGCCGCGGAGTTCGGCGAGTTCGTCGCGTGGGAGGACGAGTACCTCGGTGATGCTCGCGCCGAGCGCGACCGGGATTTCTGGAAGCGGGAACTCGCCGGCAGAATTCCGCTCACCGGTTTGCCCACCGAGGCGACGCTGGCTCCCGACGCGCCGCACGAAGGCGAGGTGTGCACTCGGCGGTTGCCGAAGGAACAGGCCGATGCTATTTCCTCGTTCGCCGCGGCGAACGGGATCATTCCCGGCGTTTTCCTGCTCGCCGTCTTCAAGACATTGCTCCACCGGTACACGGGGCAGGAGGACATCGTCATCGGGATGCCGGTGTCCGGGCGCCCGTCGGAGCGCTTCGACTCGTCGGTCGGCTATTTCATCAACACCCTGCCCATTCGAAGCAAGCCGGCGGCATCGGACGAATTCGCGCTGTTCGCCCAGCGGCTGCAATCAACGGTTTTCGAGGCGATCGACCACGCTGCCTATCCATTCCCCCGCATCGTGCGGGATCTCGATGATCGCGATGCGGACCTCCGGTCACCGGTATTCCAGGTCGCCTACAACTACCAGAACTTCTCCCTGGCCGGAACTTTGCAGAACCTGGCGGACGAGCTCCGCGACACCTGGCCGTTCCGGGTGGTGGAAGGTCTGCACCAACTCGGTGAGTACGACCTGACGCTGGACGTGGTTCCCGGTGACGGATTCGAACTCGTCTGGAAATACCACCCCGCCGCTTTTTCCGCCGCCACCATCGCGCGGATGGCCGACCACTTCGTCAACCTGATCGATGACGTCGTGGCTTCGGGCGGCCATGCCGAACTCGGCCGGCTGAACCTCATGGACACCGCTGAGCGGCGGCTCCTCCTGGACGAGTGGAACCGCACGGACGCCGACCATCCCGAGGACCGGACGGTCTGGGATCTCTTCGCGGAGCGGGCGGGGTCGAATCCGGACGCGCCCGCGGTGACCTGCGGGGAGCAGACCCTGACCTATCGCGAACTCGCCGATCGCAGCTCGGCGCTGGCCGATGCGCTGCGGCGCCGAGGCGTCGGGGCCGGGGACAACGTGGGTGTCTGCTTCGAGCGTTCGCTCGATCTGATCGTGGGTCTGCTCGCGATCATGAAGCGAGGCGCGGCGTACGTGCCGTTGGATCCCGACTTCCCGGCAGAGCGCCTCTCGTACATGATCCGGGACAGCGGGGCCGAGCTCGTCGTCTGCCACGAGGCCGTGATGGGCGCGTTGTCCGCGGTGGAGACGCACGGGGCGAGGCTTTACGTGACGGACCGCCCGGACGACGGTGACGAGGTGCGGGAACCGCGGGCCGCGCGTCCCGGGTCGACGCCTGGTGTCGCGTACACCATCTACACCTCGGGCAGCACCGGACAGCCCAAGGGAGTGGTGGTCCCGCATCGGGCGCTGACCAATTTCCTGCTGGCCATGGCCGGGACCTTCGGGGTGACCGCGGGCGACCGGTTGCTGGCCGTCACCACGTACAGCTTCGACATCGCCGGCCTGGAGCTCTACCTGCCGCTGATCACCGGCGGGCATTGCCGCATCTGCGATTCGACGACGGTCAAGGACGCCACCTTGCTCGCGGCGGAGGTGGACGCGTGGCGGCCCACTCTCATGCAGGCCACCCCCGCTACCTGGGCCATGCTGCTGCGCGTGGGGTGGCAGAACGCCTCCGGTGTCAAGATCCTCTGCGGTGGGGAGGCGTTGCCGGAGAACCTCAAGGACCAGCTCGTGTCCCGTGGCGAGACTTGGAACCTGTACGGGCCGACGGAAACCACGATCTGGTCGACGGCGCGGCGGTTGCGCCGCGACGAGCCGGTGACCATCGGAACGCCGATCGCGAACACGCGGTTGTACGTCCTCGACGAGAACATGCAGCCGGTGCCCGTCGGGGTTCCGGGCGAACTGTGCATTTCGGGCCGTGGTGTCGCGCTGGGATACCACGGGAAGCAGGACCTGACGGCGCAGCGCTTCGTCGAGAACCCGTTCGTGCGCGGCGAGCGCCTCTACCGGACCGGTGACGTCGCACGCCGGCTGCCCGACGGCGAAATCGTCTTGCTCGGGCGGATGGACAACCAGATCAAGCTCCGCGGTTACCGCATCGAACTCGGTGAGATCGAGGCCGTGCTCAACGGTCATCCGGACGTCGCGAACAGCGTTGTCGTGGTGGAGCGCAAAGGCCGATCGGAACGGCTCGCCGCGTATTTCACGGTGCAAGGCGACAGTCGGCGTGCCATCGACGCCAAGGCGCTGCGCGCGCATCTGGAGAAGACCCTCCCGGCCTACATGGTGCCGAGTGCGTTCGTGGCGCTGGAATCCTTCCCGCTCACGGCCAACGGCAAGATCGATCGGGCGCGGCTGCACGACTCCGGTGAGCAGGCGCCGGTCGTGCGGTCCACCTCCGATGCCGCCGCGGGTGCGGTCCGCGTCGAGCGGAGTGTGCGCAAGATCTTCGGCCAGGTGCTCGGCCGCGAGGACGTCGACCGCGACGAAGCGTTCTTCGAGGCGGGCGGCGACTCCTTCTCGGCCATCGAAGTGGTGGAGGAGATCAACCGGACCTTCGGGTGCCGGCTGCGGCCGGTGGCGCTGTTCTCGAACCCGTCGATCGCGGCCATGGCTCGGCATGTGGCCGGGCTGCTGCCATCGGAAGCGGCACCCCCGGCGCGAGCAGCAGCGCAGAGTGCGCCCCGGCAGCTCGATCCGCTTCCCGACGGTCGTGCGGAGGAGCCTGCCATCGGTGACGGATACCTCGACGACTCGATCGCAGTGGTCGGCATGTCGTGCCACTTTCCCGGGGCCGGGAACCCCCGGGAGTTCTGGCGCAATCTTCAGGAAGGCAATGGCGGCAGCACGTTCTGGTCGCCCGAGGAGCTGCGTGCGCTCGGGGTGCCGGACGAACTGATCGGCCGGCCCGGGTACGTGCCGCAGCGGGCGGTCATCGATGGCAAAGCGGAATTCGATCCGGCGTTCTTCGGGATCTCGCCGCGCGACGCCGAACTCATGGACCCGCAGGGACGTCTCCTGCTGCTGCACGCGTGGAAGGCGTTGGAGGACGCCGGATACCGCCCGGAGGACGTGCCCAACACCAGCGTCTTCACGTCGACGAGCAACAACTTCTACCAGGCGCTGTTGCCGAGCCTGATGGAGAACGCGGCGGGCGCGCGCGTTCTGGCCAGCAATGAGGGATACGTGGCCTGGCTGCTCTCGCAGGGCGGCAGCGTGCCCACGATGATCTCGAGCAAGTTGGGGCTGAGCGGCCCCAGCATGGCTGTGAGCACCAACTGCTCCTCGGCATTGAGCGGACTCCACCTCGCGTGCCAGGGACTGCTCGCCAGCGAGGTCGATCAGGCGCTGGTCGGCGCGGCCAGCCTCTGCTCCACGATGGAGCTGGGCTACGTGCACCAGCCGGGCCTGAACTTCTCGAGCGACGGGCTTTGCAAGCCGTTCGACGACACGGCCGACGGCATGACCGGCGGTGAAGGCGTGGGCGTCGTCGTTCTCAAGCGCGCCCGCGATGCGTTCGCCGCCGGCGACCACGTCTACTGCCTGATCCGCGGGGTGGCGGTCAACAACGACGGCGGTGACAAGGCCGGGTTCTACGCCCCGAGCGTGCGAGGCCAGGTCGACGTCATCCGCAAGGCGCTGGACAAGTCGGGCGTGGACCCCGAGTCGATCCGCTACGTCGAAGCGCACGGCACGGGCACCAAGCTGGGCGATCCCATCGAGGTCGCGGCGTTGACCGAGGCGTACCGGCACTTCACGGATCGCAGCCGGTACTGCGGGATCGGGTCGGTCAAGAGCAACATCGGCCATCTCGACGCCGCCGCCGGGATCGCCGGTCTGATCAAGCTGGCCCTGAGCCTCCACCACGGCGAGGTTCCGAGATCCCTGAACTGCGACGTGCCGAACACGCAGATCGATTGGGAGAACTCCCCGTTCTTCGTGGTCGACCAGAACCTGCCGCTGAGCGGGACGGGCTCCGAGCCTCCGCGGGCGGGGCTGAGCTCGTTCGGCGTCGGCGGCACCAATGCGCACGTGGTGCTCGAGCAGGTGGCCCCGCGTTCGCGCGCGATACCTTCCGCCGAGAGTCCGGAGGAGCATCTGGTCGTCCTCTCGGGACGGGACGGCGAACGCCTCGAAGCCCTCGCCCGGGATCTCCTGGCGTTCCTGCCGGAGTACCGGGGCGCAGGCGGGGACCTGGCGTCGCTGGCGTACACGCTGCAGACCGGACGGCGGGCGATGGCCAGCCGGATAGCGTTCATCGCCGACGACTTCGAGACGTTGGCCGCGCAGCTCGGCGCCTACGTCGAAGGGAACGTGCCGGAAGCGGCTTTCGCCGGCACCGTCCGGCGCCAGGACGACGAACTGGTATCGCTGTTCGCCCGAACCGAGCAGCTCCAGGAGCTCGCGACGGAATGGTTCGAGCGCGGCGAGTGGGAGAAGGTCGCACCCCTGTGGGTCAGCGGCATCGACGTCGCCTGGAACTCGTACTACGGCGCGCAGGTGCCGGGACGGGTGAGCCTGCCGACGTACCCGTTCGACACGAAGCCGTTCTGGCCGACCGCGGAACCGGTGCGGCCGAGGCAGCCCGCGCAAGCGGTGGAGTCGGCCGTGCCCCAGGAGAGCGCGCCGGTCGACGCCGATGCTGTGCTCGGGGCCGGAACCGATGGGGTCGAACGGTTCCTGGCGCGGCACCAGCAGAGCACGGCCGAGATGAACGGGATCCTGCGGCAGCTGATGCTCGCGCAGCTGTCGACGATCGGGCTCTTCCGGGAGCCCGTGCGGTACGAGCAGGTCGGGGCGGGCGTGATCGCGCCCAGCTTCGCGAAGTGGCTCGACCACAGCGTGAACGTGCTGGTGGACGGCGGCGAGCTCGTCCGGGAAGGCGACTTCCTGCGGACGCGGGACGGCGCGCCGGACGCCGAGCAGGCGTGGCGAGCCTGGCGTGCGTGGCAGGACGGGCGCGGCAGCGATCCGGAGCTGGCAGCCAAGACCGCGCTGGTCGAGCGCATGGTCGAGGCCATGCCGGCGATCCTGACCGGAGAGCGGCCTGCCACGAGCATCATGTTCCCCGGTGGGACGCTGGAACTCGTCGAGGCGGTCTACCGGCGGAATGCGACCGCCGACTACTTCAACGCGATGACGGCCGGCGCGGTGCGTTCCGAGGTGGCGGAGCTCCTTCGCGGAGCGCGATCCGGGATCCGGGTGCTGGAGATCGGCGCCGGCACCGGGAGCGCCAGCGATCGCGTGTTCCAGCAGTTGGAGAGCTTCGAGCGCGATATCGCGGAGTACTGCTACACCGACATCTCCAAGGCGTTCCTGATCGAAGCGGAAAAGCGGTTCTCACCACGCGTTCCGTACCTGACGTGCAGGACGTTCAACGTGGAACTGCCGCCCGGCGAGCAGGGATTCGCGGCAGGGCACTACGACATCGTCATCGCCAACAACGTGCTGCACGCGACCAAGGACGTCGTGGAATCCGTCGAGCATGCCCGCGAGCTGCTCCGCCCTGGCGGTGTTCTCCTGCTCAACGAGCTCGCCGAGAACGAGCTGTGGTCGCACCTGACCTTCGGGTTCCTCGACGGCTGGTGGCGCTACACGGACGGCTGGCGCATCGATGGCGGCCCGGCGCTGTCGTCGGCTTCGTGGCGAGACGTGCTCCGCGACAAGGGATTCGGCACGGTGCACTTCCCGGCGGAGCGGGCCCGGTCGTTGGGACTGCAGACCGTGGTGGCGCGGGTCGGCGCGCGGGCGTCGCTTCCCGCCCCGAGGAAGGCCGATCGGGAACTCTCGCTCGAAACGCACGTCGAAGAGGCCCTCGTCCGGAGTCTGATGGCTTCGTTGAAGCTCCGCAGGGAAGAACTGGAGGACGACAAGCCGTTCGCCGACTACGGGCTGGACTCGCTCACGGGCGTCAATCTGGTGCAGCAGCTCAACGAATCGCTGGGCACCGACCTGGATCCCAGCGTCCTGTTCGACAATCCCTCCATCCGGAGGCTGGTGCGATTCGTTCTGGCGGAGCACGGCGACGCGATCACCGCCGACGCGGAACCCGAGACGAGCCCGCTCCCCGCTCCGGTCGAACCTGCGCGCGTCGAGGCGCCACGGACCATCGAAGCGCCACGCGTCGCCGAAGCACCTCGGGGCACCGAAGTGCCACGCACCATCGAAGCGCCACGCGTCAATGAGGCGCCACGGACCACGGAAGCGTCTCGGGGCGGCGACCCCATTGCCATCATCGGCATGAGCGGCCGGTTCCCGGGTGCGCGGAACGTCGATGAGTTCTGGAGCCAGCTGGTAGCGGGCCGCGATCCGGTGACAGAGGTGTCCCGCTGGGATCTGTCGTCCTTCGGAAGCCGTTGCCCGGACGGCGGATTCATGGACGGCATCTACGAGTTCGATCCGCTGTTCTTCGGGATTTCCGGGGTGGAGGCCTCCTACATGGAGCCGCAGCAGCGGTTGTTCCTGCAGGAGGCGTGGAAGGCGCTCGAGGACGCGGGTCATGCGGGCGAGTCGCTCGACCGCGAGCGTTGTGGGATCTACGTCGGTTGCGGCGCCGGTGACTACTTCGACCTGACGACGTCGTCCGATTACCCGGCGCAGGCGTTCTGGGGAAACATGAGCTCGCTGGTGCCCTCCAGGATGGCGTACTACCTGGATCTGCACGGACCGGCGATGGCCGTCGACACCGCGTGCTCCAGTTCGCTGGTGTCCATGTACCTGGCGTGCCAGGGATTGTGGGCGGGAGAGGCCGATCTGGCGATCGCCGGCGGCGTCTTCGTCCAGTGCTCGCCCCGCCTCTACATCGCGGGATCGCGCGCCGGGATGCTGTCCCCGACCGGAAGGTGCCACACGTTCGACCAGGCCGCCGACGGATTCGTCCCCGCCGAAGGCGTCGGAGCGCTGGTCCTGAAGCGGCTTTCGGATGCCGAGGCCGACGGGGACCACATCTACGGCGTGGTCAGCGGGATCGGCATCAACCAGGACGGCACGACCAACGGGATCACCGCGCCGAACGGGAATTCCCAGGAGAAGTTGATCCGGCAGATCTACCGGGACTTCGAGATCGACGCCGCGGGGATCCAGCTGATCGAGGCGCACGGCACCGGCACGAAGCTCGGCGATCCGGTGGAGTTCAACGCGCTCGTGCGCGCGTTCCGGGCGCACACGAGCGAGGAGCAGTTCTGCTCGCTGGGGTCGAGCAAGGCCAACATCGGCCACGCCCAAGCCGCGGCCGGCGTGATCGGGATCATCAAGACGCTGCTGGCCATGAAGCACGAGACGATGCCCGGGCTCCTGCACTACCGGACGACCAACCCAGGCATCGCGCTGGAGGGCAGCCCGTTCTACGTGCACGCGGAGCCGAAGGAGTGGGTCGTCCCGCAAGGCGGCAAGCGGCGCGCCGCGATCACGTCGCTCGGTGCCAGCGGGACGAACGCCCACGTCGTCATCGAGGAGGCCCCGGCATCGCCCCGGCGGAGCAGGCCGGAAGGCCCCCGGCTGATCGCGCTGTCGGCGCGAACGGGAGAGGCCCTGCGCCAGCAGGTTGCCGATCTCGCGCGAGCATGCCGGGAGCGCCGGGATCTGGATCTCGGTGATGTGAGCTGCACGCTCCTGCTCGGGCGGACGCACTTCCAGCACCGGTGGGCCCGCGTGGTCGACGATGTGGCCGAGCTGGAACGCGCGCTCACCGCTTGGCTTTCCGGCGATTCCGCGGAGACCGCAGTCGGGACGGCCGCGCGGCCGCACGTCCTCGCCGCGGAGTACCTCGACGGACGGACACCCGATTTCGGCGAGTTGTTCCGGGACGGGCGCTACGGGCGCGTGTCGTTGCCGGTCTATCCCTTCGACCGGGCCCGGTACGAGTTGCCGGGCGATGTATCGCCCAATGGCGTGCTGCTGAGCGGCATATCGCCGAGCGGCGCATCGCCGAGCGGCGACCGCCAGCCGGACCGGACGACGCTCACCGGCGACGAGTTCTACCTGCGCGAGCACCGGGTGCAGGGAACCGCCATCGTGCCGGGAGCGATGTACCTGCAGTGGGCCTACGAAGCCGCCCGGCACAACGCTTCGGACGGCGTTTGCTTGCAGGACATCGTCTTCCTGCGTCCCCTCGGCGTGGCGGAGGGGCCGCGCACGGTGCAGGTGGAGCTTCGTCCGGAAGGCAGCGGGACCCGCTTCGAGGTGCATTCCGCGGCAGCGGGTGCCGCGAACGCCGGCGGTGAGTCGGTGATTCATTGCCAGGGCGGGATTTCGCGCCTCGAGCGGTCGGCGCAGCCGATGATCGACCTGTCCGGGATGCTCCGGGACTTCCGGCGCACCGCGACGGGACCGGAACGCTTCTACGCGGAGTACCGGGAGCTCGGGATCGAGTACGGTCCGGCGTTCCAGGGCCGCGGCGCGGTGTACGAGGCCGAAGGAGCGGTGCTCGCGGAGTTGAAGTTGCCGGATGTCGTGCTGGACACCGCGCGCAGCTTCGCGCTGCACCCGTCGCTGGTGGACTCGGCGATGCAGTGCATGCGGCTGCTCGTCGGATCCGAGGGCAGCGACGTCGGGTTGGTCTTCTCCATCAAGAAGGCGGAGATCTTCGCACCGTGCGCCGAGAAGATGTGGGCCTGGGTTCGCTGGAGCGACGACGCTCGGGACGCCGGGCGGATCGACATCGACCTGGCCGACGAGCGCGGCAAGGTGTGCCTCGCCCTCCGGGGGATCACGGGCCGCCGCACCGCGCGCACGGCCGCCCCTGACGAGGGGAGCGAGTCGCCCGCGGTGACCCTGCTCCCCACGTGGGACCAGGCCCGCGAGGTCGAGACCGAGGCCTGGCCGCGGACTGCCGAATCGGTCGGCATCATCGCGGCGACGCAGGACGCGCGTGACGCCCTGGTCGCGAGGTACCCGTCGGCGCACGTGCTGGCGGTTCCACCGCACGGTTCGCAGCACGACATCGAAACCGCCATTCGGTCGGCTCCCGCGCTCGACCACCTGATCTGGGTGGCGCCCGAGTACGCGGAGGCGGCATCCGGTGAGGGCATCGTCGACGGCCAATCCGCTGGAACGCTGCAGGTCTTCCGCACGGTGAAGGCGCTGCTCGGGGCCGGCTACGGCAACCGCTCCCTGGGGTGGACCGTGATCACGAACCGCGCGCACCAGGTGCACGAGGCCGAGCCGATCGATCCGGCCAACGCCGGCGTTGCGGGCCTGGCCGGCTCGGTGGCGAAGGAGTACCCGAACTGGAAGATGCGGGTGGTGGACGTGGACGCGTACGACACCGCGTCGTTGTCCGCCGTGCTGAGCCTGCCCGCCGATCCGGACGGCAACATGCGGATTCGCCGGAGCAGCACGTGGTTCCGGCAGCACCTGACGACCGTTCGCCCGAGTTCGCCGACGTCATCCCGGTTCCGGGCAGGCGGCACCTACGTCATCGTCGGCGGGGCAGGTGGATTGGGCAGGGCCCTCAGCGCGCACCTGATCCGCCAGTACGGCGCGCAGGTGGTGTGGCTCGGGCGAAGCCCGCGGGACGCGCGAATCGAGGCGGCCATCGCCGAAGCAGCGGGTTCCGGCGGACCCGCACCGCTCTACCTGCAGGCCGACGCCACCAGCACCGAGTCCCTCCGGCAGGCGCGGGACGAAGTCGAACGGCGTTTCGGACGCGTGCACGGCGTCATCCACTCGGGCCTGGTCTTCTCGGGTGCGAGCCTGGCCAAGACGACCGAGGCGGAATTCCACGACGTGCTTCGGGGCAAGGTCGACGCGAGCGTGCGGTTGATGGACGTCTTCGGCGGCGACTCGCTGGAGGTCGCGCTCTTCCTCTCGTCCATCAACTCGTACCTCAAGGCCATCAAGCAGGCGAACTACGCCGCCGCTTGCACGTTCGTGGATTCCTTCGCGCACGCGGTGGAACGCCGCTACGGATGCGCCGCCAAGGTGATCAACCTCGGTTACTGCTTCAACAACGCGGTGGCGGAGAACGACCGTGCGGCGGTGGTGGGCGCCGGCGTTCCGCTCATCCAGGCGAGCGAGCTCATGGCGGCGATCGAGCTGCTGTGCGCGGGACCGGTGAACCAGCTGACCCTGATGAAGTTCAGCCCGGCCTTGAACACCCGGGGAATCACCGTGGGAGACGACGAAGTCGTGCTCCGCTGGGACGAGCCTTCGCCGTCGTTCGCCGCGGTCCACTCCGACCACCGGGAGCTGCGAGACGCGTTCGGCGATCTCGAGCGGCTGCGTGCACGAACCAAGGAACTGAACGCGCTCGTGATCTGATCGCGCAATTTCGGAGGGACCGATCATGAAACGGCTGCTGTGCGACTTCTTGTGGTCTCACCTGCGTGGTCTCGGGGCGTTCAGCCGATCCGAGCAGACGTTGGGTGCGGCGCGGGAAGCGGCCGGTCTGCTGCCGGTGTACGACTTGTGGTTCGCCGAGTGCGTTCGCGTCCTCGAGATCGAGGGCTACCTCGAGCGCCGGGACGACGGCATCCTGGTCGGCGAAGCCCGGGGGCACCGGCCGCTCGACGAGCTGTGGCGCGAGTGGGAGGCGGAAAAGCCGCGCTGGCAGGGGAATCCCGACCTGGCCGCCACCCATCTGCTGGTGGAGACGACACTCCGGGTCCTGCCCGACATCCTCACCGGGAAGCGGCGTGCCACGGAGGTCATGTTCCCGGGTGCGTCGGTGGAGCTGGTCGAGAACGCGTACAAGTCCAACCCGGCATCGATCTACTTCAGCACGGCACTGGCCGCCAAGCTGGTCGCCCACCTGCGGCGCCGGGCCGATGCCGAGGCCGGTTTCGAGCCGCGGATCCTGGAGATCGGCGCGGGCACGGGCGCGACGAGCGCGATCGTCCTGGACGCCATCCGGGCCGAGGGGCTGGCGGTGCGGGAGTACCGCTACACGGATCTCTCCCGGGCGTTCCTGGAACACGCCGAGCGGTCCTACGGGCCGACCAGCCCGTTCCTGGCCTACGGCATTCTGGACATCGAGAACGCGGTGGCGGAGCAGGGAATCCCCGTCGGCGAGTACGACGTGGTCATCGCCGCCAACGTGCTGCACGCCACCCGGAACATCCGGAACACGTTGCGAAACGCCAAGGCGCCCCTGAAGAGGGGCGGAATCCTGCTGCTCAACGAGGTGACGGCGAACAACTTCCTCAACGCGTTCACCTTCGGTCTACTCGAAGGGTGGTGGCTCTACGACGACGCGGAGTCGCGCATCCCGGGCAGCCCCCTCCTGTCGGTCGAAGGCTGGCAGCGCGTCCTCGCCGAGGAGGGGTACGGGCCGGTCACCCTGCCGCTGCGGGAAGCCACGGATCTCGGTCAGCAGATCATCGTGGCCGAGAGCGACGGAGTCGTGCGGCAGGCGAGCCCTGCGGCGCGCGAATCCGTGCCGGATCTCGCGCCGGAGTCGGTTGAGAGGGCGCCGGTGCGCGAAAACCCGGCCGCGGCCGGCCCGGGCGGCGAGTCCGCGCCCGCGGATCGCCTGCTCGACCACGTTGCGGGGACAGTGCTCGACGTGCTGGCGGAATCGCTGCGCATCGACCGCTCCCGCATCGCGCGTGACGAGCCGTTCTCGAACTACGGCCTCGATTCCATCTTCGCCGTGAACGTGGCCCGTGCCGTCGGTGAGCAGCTCGACATCGACCTGGACATCACGGTGCTCTTCGAGCACGGGACCGTAGCGGATCTCAGCGAGTTCATCGTCACCGAGTACGCCTCCGAGATCCAAGCCCCGCTCGCGCCCGGAACCCCTGGCCCCAGCGGAGAAAGCAGCGCTCCCGCGGAAGTGAGCGCACCTGCTGAAGCGGAACCGGTCGGGGAGGAGGCCGAGCCCGAGGGGATGGCCATCGTGGGGATGTCCGCGAGGTTCCCCCAGGCCGACGACATCGAGGAGTTCTGGCGAGTCGTCGAACAGGGCGAACGGTGCATCACCAGCCCGCCGATGCGGCGTGCTGACTGGGCGCTCCAGGGCGACGGCGTGGACGCGGCCGCGATCCGGGGCGGGTTCATGGACGAGATCCACGAATTCGACCCGCTCTTCTTCGGCATGTCGATGACCGAGGCGCGGCAGGTGACTCCCGAGCTCCGCTTGATGTTGATGGCGGCGTGGAACGCCATCGAGGACGCGGGTTATCAGCCCGCGGAGCTGCGGACGCGGCCCACGGGGGTCTTCGTCGCCGCCACCGCCAGCGAGTACGAGCCCGGAGCGCCGGACGCCGACGGCGGGCCGAGCCTGATGAGCTCGCCGGCGCCCGCGCTGATCCCCAATCGCATTTCCTACCTGTTCGACCTGCAAGGCCCGAGCGAGCAGTGCGACACGACGTGCTCGTCGTCGCTGGTGGCCCTGCACCGCGCCATCCGGTCCATCCGCGACGGGGAGTGCGACCAGGCCCTCGTCGGCGGCGTGAACCTGATCATGTCACCGGCCCGCTTCGCCGGAATGCGGGCGGCGGGGATGCTCAGCCCCAGCGGGGACGTGCGCCCGTTCCAGCAGGACGCCGACGGCACCGTGCGCAGCGAGGGTGCCGGCGCCGTGCTGATCAAGCCGCTCAGCAGGGCGATCGACGACGGGGACACCATCTACGGCGTTGTGCGCGGCACCGGCGTCGCCCACGGCGGCAAGGGCGTGTCGTTCACGGCGCCGAACGTCCGCGGCATGAAGTCCGCCATCGCACGCGCCTACGCCGACGCGGGTATCGACCCCGGCACCGTCTCCTACGTCGAAGCCCACGGCATGAGCTCGATGCTGGCGGACAGCGCGGAGATCGCGGCGCTCCGCGCGAGCCTGGGAGGCGACACCGCGGCGCCGGACGGCGAAGACTCCGCCATCTACCTCGGCAGCGTGAAGCCGTCCATCGGGCACACCGAGGTGTTCTCGGGTCTGGCGGCGCTGGTGAAAACGGTCCAGGCCGTGCGGCGCGGCGTGGTACCGGCGATTCCCGGTTTCGGGCGGCTGCACGAGAACATCTCCCTGGCGGGAACCCGGCTCCGGGTGGCCGCGGAGACCGTCCCGTGGCCCGTCCGCACCGGCGACGACGGCCGTGCGCTCCCGCGTCGTGCGAGCATCAACAGCTTCGGGATCGGGGGCGTGAACGCGCACGCGGTGCTCGAACAGCACCTGCCCGTCCACGGCGAGGACGCGCAGGAGAGCGCGCTTTCCCCGCAGATCCTCGTGCTTTCGGCCAAGACCGGGAACGCCCTCCGCGAACGGGCGAAGCAGTTCGTCGACTGGGCTGCGAAGGCGGGCCCGGAGAATTGGGCGGACGTCGCATACACCCTGCAGGCCGGGCGCGAGGCGATGGACTGCAGGCTGGCGCTGATCGCGGCCACCGCTGAGGAGGCGGCCGAGGTGCTCCGCGGATGGCTCGGCGACGACCCGGAGATGCGCGCGCGGGTGGCAGTCGCCGACGGTGCGCAGCGCGACCGCGGCATCGTCGACTCGTCCGCCGACACCGACGAGTTCCTCCGTTCCCTCGTGGCGCAGCGGCGCATGGATCTCCTGGCCGACCGCTGGGTGGCGGGCGCGTCCGTGGATTGGAGCCTGCTGCACCAGGGAACGCGACGCCGGAGGATTCCGCTGCCGGGTTACCCGTTCGAACGGCGGATGTGCTTCGGCATGCGGTCTCCGGGCCGGTCGGCCCCCGCCCCGGCGGCCGTCGGTGAACACGTCGGCAATGCGGGACCGGAGGACTTCGTCACCGGTCTCGTGGCCTCGGTGCTGGGCCTGGAAAAGCACGAGGTCGACGGCTCGAAGGCGCTGGCCGACTACGGTCTCAACTCGCTGCTCCTGGTGGCGGTGCTGGGCCGCCTCCGCGGCGCGTTCCCGGCGTTCCAGCCGGATTGGCTGCAGCCGAACGACACCCTGGACGACGTGGTCGCGCGGCTGTCGACCGTGGCCGCGGACGGCAGCCTGCCCGGGGGCCCGCAGTTCCCGGAGCTCGTGCACTTGAACGGCGTGACCGAGGGCAGGCCGGTGTTCTGGATCCACGGCGCGTTGGCCAGCGTCGAGTCGTACCGCACGATCGCCGCGAAGATCGACCGCCCGTTCTACGGAATCCAGGCCCGTGGCTTCATGACGGAACACGCGCCCGTCGAAGGCATTCCGAAGATGGCCGAGTACTACACCGAGATCATCCGCGCGGTGCAGCCCGAGGGGCCCTACGACGTCGGCGGGTTCTGCCTGGGCGGAATCGTCTCCTACGAGATCACCCGCCTGCTCCAGCAGCAGGGGCAGGTCGTGAACTCGCTGATCATGGTGGATTCGCCGGACGGCACCGGCCTGGCGAAGTCGAACGCCAACGGGTCCGCGACGGCCCGGAGCGCGGCCATCCAGGTGGTGAACTCGTTGCTCTGGCCGGCCGGGGTCAAGGACCTCGCCGAGGTGACGCGACTGCTGATCCACCAGGACGAGGTCGACGCCACGATGGACGAGGCCGGACTCGTGCGGCGGCTCGCCGATCTCGCCGTCGAGCGGGGCCTGTCCATGAGCCGCGAGCAGATCGTGGACTTCACCCTCCGCAACATCGGGGTGCAGCTCGCCTACGGGCTCGCCGACTACGAGGTCCGGCCGCTGGTGGACCCGACGGCCGTGGACTGCACGTACTTCCGGAACCGCAGGGGGCTCTTCCTCGGTGATCTCGAACCGTACTTCCAAGTGGCCGGCGAGACCTTCTCCCTGGACCACGTCAACTACCGGCAGGACTGGGAGCGCGAGCTCCCGGCGTTGCGGGTGGTGGACATCGACGCGGCCAACCACATGACCATCCTGCACGACGACGGGCCGCTCGCCGCGATCGAGCAGACGTGCGTGGAGACCTACGTCGAAGTCGGTGCCGCCTGATGAGCCCTTTTCGTCCTGCTGCGACCGCAGCCGCGACGCCCGAGCGCGCACCGCTGGGCAGAACGAGGTTGCAAAACCCTCACTTCCGATGCGAGGTCAGTTGATGCGATCCTACGTCTTCCCGGGTCAGGGAGTGCAGAAGAAGGGAATGGGCAAGGGCCTGTTCGAGCACTTCCCGGAGCTGTGCCGGCAAGCCGACGAGGTGCTCGGGTATTCGATCGAGGCGCTGTGCCTGGAAAATCCCGACCGGCAGCTGAGCAGAACCACGTACGCGCAGCCCGCGATCTACGTCGTGAACGCGCTGCACTACCTGACGGCGCGCCGGCAGGACGCGGCGCCCGCGGACTACCTGGCAGGCCACAGCCTCGGCGAGTACAACGCGCTTTTCGCGGCAGGAGCCTTCGACTTCGAAACCGGCTTGCGGCTGGTGAAGCGTCGCGCGGAGCTGATGGGCCAGGCCGACGGCGGCGGGATGGCGGCGGTGGTCGGCGTGTCCGGGGAAACCATCGCGGAGACGCTGGAAGCGCATGGCGTCGCGGGCGTCGTCATCGCCAACTACAACGCCCCCGAGCAGCACGTGCTGTCCGGGAGCAAGGAAGGACTGGAGCGGATCAAGCCGGTCTTCGAAAAGCTGGAAGGCGTCCGGGGATTCGTTCCGCTGCGGGTCAGCGGGGCCTTCCACTCGCCGTGGATGGCGACGGCCGCCGAGGAGTTCCGGGCGTTCCTGGACACGGTCGAGTTCGGTGAACTCCGGACGCCGGTCGTCTCCAACGTGACCGGCCTGCCCTTCGGATCGGACGCGCAAGCCGTCCGGGAAGCGCTGGCCGAGCAGATCACCCACGCGGTCCGATGGGTGGAGTGCGTGCGGTACATGCGAAAAGCCGGCGTGTCGGCCTTCGAGGAACTGGGCGGGAGCAAGGTCCTGACGTCCCTCATCGACCAGATCCCGGCGGAGGAGCCGAAAAACGCCGCGCCCTGGCGCGAATACCGCGACGAGCGCGTACTGGCACTGCTTCGCGATTGCGCGAACGGAAACCGCGGCGTCGACGAAGTCGTTGCAACGATCCGCGCCGGCGGAACGTCTCATCGGTGAGCGACCGAGCCGTCGCTCAAGCGCACATCTCGCAGCAATGGAGTTCTTCCAGTCATGATGTTCATCGACTACCTCGACCGAGGTTCCAGCATCAACCCCCAGGCGCCGTGCATGGTCGATCCCGACGGCACCGTGCTGATGACGCACGAGGAGTTCACCTCGGTCAGCCACCGGGTGGCGGTGGGGCTGTTGAACGAGGGCTTAGAGCAGGGCGAACGCGTGTCGATACTGAGCCCGCCCGACGCGTACGCGTTCGCCTGCGCGGTCGGCGTGATCCGGGCGGGCGGCATCTGGATGGCGGGGCACGCGGCCAGCGCGGCGGACGACCTCGTCGACTTCCTCAACCTCGCGAAGTGCACCCGGCTGATCTACCACGGTTCTCAGGCCGATCTCGCCGCAACGCTCATCGAGCGCGTCCCCACCCTGCGGACGACGGTGTCGATCGGTCCTGGCCGCGACGGCGACCCGGAACTGACCACCTGGATGGCACCGGAAGGCGTGACGGCGCCGCTGCTCCCGGTGGATTCCAGCCAGAACATGCTGTTCATCAGGACCGGCGGCACCACCGGCAAACCGAAGATCGTGCCGATCAACAACCGGCAGGCGCACCTGATGTACGTCGCGGTGAGCGCGCACGCCGCCGAACCCGAGCCGCCCCGCTACATCTGCGCGACGCCGCTGGCCCACGCCGGCGGTTCGTTCGCCTTCCCGGCGATCGGCGCAGGGGGATCGGTCATCATCCACCGGGAAGCGGCGCCCGAGGAGATCCTGACCTCGATCGAGCGCAACCGGGTGACCCGCATCTTCCTGCCGCCCTCGAACCTGTACGAGCTGCTGGCGCATCCGTCGGTCCGCGACCACGACTACTCCTCGCTGCGCCACTTCTTCCTGACGGCATCGCCCGTCGCCCCCGAGCGAATGGCCGAGGCCGTGGACGTGTTCGGGCCGGTCATGACCCAGTTCTACTCGCAGTCCGAGGCGCCGCTGGCCCTCACGGTGCTCACCGCCGAGGACGCCGCACGGGCCGTGGCCCCGGGCGGTGACCGCAGGCTGCTCGCCTCCTGCGGCAAACCGACGGTCGTCGCCCGCGTCGAGATCATCGACGACGACGGCAACGTCCTGCCTCCCGAGCGGACCGGCGAGATCGCGGTCCGCTCCGACCTGGTTTTCCCCGGCTACTGGGAGAACCCGGAGGCGACCGCCGAAACCCGGCGGCCGGGCGGCTGGCACGGCACCGGCGACATCGGCCTGCGCGACGCGAACGGCTACATCTACATCGTCGACCGCAAGAAGGACCTGATCGTCACCCGCGGCGGGCTCAACGTGTTCTCCTCGGAGGTGGAGGCGGTGATCCACACCTTCCCCGAGGTCCACGACTGCGCGGTGATCGGCCTGCCGGACGACGAGTGGGGCGAGGCGGTCACGGCGGTCGTCGAGCCGAAGCCGGGGCGGGACATCGATGCCGAGGCGATCATCCGGACCTGCGAGGAGCGGCTCGGCCCGGTGAAGGCGCCCAAGTCGATCCTGGTCCGCGGCCTGCCCCGGTCGCCCGCCGGGAAGGTGCTCAAGCGCGAGCTGCGCGACGAGTACTGGAACGCCCAGGCGCGGAAGGTGTGATGGCGGCAGTGCGTCAGGACCCGCCGGCGGCGGACTTCCGCCCGGCCTGGCGGTGGAAGTCGAAGTACGTCGCCAGGAGGAATCAATGAGTGAAACAGCGGGGGGCAGGCTCGGCCGCGATCAGGTGGCCGGGCCCGGTGCCGAGATCCTGCACGGCTGGCGGCCGTTGACCGCCGCCACGATCGGTATCGGTCTCGGGATCGCGTCGCTGCCGTTCTACACCTTCGGGTTGTTCATCCCGGAGCTCGAGGCGGAGTTCGGCTGGAGCCGCAGCCAGATCTCGTCGGTGCTGTTCATCGGCTCCATCATCAACATCATCCTGTCGCCCCTGATCGGCTTGGTCGTCGACCGCTACGGCGTGCGGATCCCGTCGGCGGTGTCCCTTGCCGCGCTCGGTGGGATCTTCATGGCGCTCTCGGCCGTCGGGCAGCCCTTCACGAGCTTCCTGTTGCTGTCGGCCCTGATGTACGTGCTGGCGGCGGCCTCGTCGCCGGTCTCGTTCACGCGCGCGGTCAACGAGCGGTTCGACCGGGCTCGCGGGATCGCGCTCGGCATCGCCTTGGCAGGTGCGGGGCTCGTCGCCTTTCTCGCACCGCAGATCCTCGGCGCGCAGATCGCGGAGGACTGGCGCGGTGTCTACCGCATCCTGGGGATCGTGGTGCTGGTGGGCGCGGTGGTCGTCGGCGTGCTGATGCCGCGCTCGCGCGGGCTCGCTCGCGCGGCAGCCCGCAAGGAGGTGTCCGCCGCCCCGCGGCTCGCGCCGCTGCTGCGCACCGCGCTTTTCGGCCGCCTCGCGGTGACTTTCCTCCTTCTCGCGCTCGCCCTCGGCGGCATGTCGGTGCACTTGGTCCCGCTGTTGCGCGACGCCGGTGTGTCGCCCGCCTCCGCGGCGGGAACGGCCAGCCTCGTCGGCGTGGCGCTGATCGTCGGGCGACTGGTGGTGGGTCTGCTCGTCGACCGCTTCTTCGCGCCGAAGGTCGCCGCCATCGTCCTCGCCGTCGCCGCGGCCGGGTTCCTCGCCCTGCTGCTCGGCGGTCCCGACCTCGCCGTCGTGGCCGCGATCGGCCTCGGCCTGTCGCTGGGCGGCGAGGTGGACGTCATGGGGTACCTCACCGCCCGCTACTACGACCTGGCCTGCTACGGCCGCCTGTTCGGCGTGCTGTACGCGATCTTCGTGGTCGGGATCGGTGCCAGCCCGTTGCTGATCTCGTGGCTGCGCAGCGCGACCGGTGGTTACGACATCGCCCTCGTCGCGTCCGTGGGACTTCTCGCCGTCGCGAGCGTTCTGCTGCTGACCGCACCGCGGTTCCCGGACAAGACCACGGCAGAGCGGGAAGAAGTGAGCGCGTGAAGCAGCCTCCCGAGGTCTGCTCATCGCGATCTAGTTGATGACGCCTTCTGCGGCGCCGTCCCGTCGGGTAGGTGAGCCCGGCGGTGGACGGCGCCGCAGTCTTCGTGCGAGCCGGCGAGCGAGGACGAGGAGAGCGTGACCGGCGAGGATCGCCTGCGCGGGAAACGCCGCAATCGCCACGCCTCGTGAACGTCGGGATCGGACGGGGCGAACACGGTCACTTCCTCCGCATCAGGCCGGTTTCGAGGTACTCCTCAGACTGGATAGCCGCGGTGCCGGAAAACGATGAAGCGCCCCGCCGGCGGGGCGGGCGCTTCTTTGTTACGGGTCAGGCGTCGAACTTGCCGCCCTTGATCGCGGTGAGGAAGTCCGCCCAACGCTCGTTGGTGAAGCTGAGCAGGCTGCCGTCGCGGTCCTTGGTGTCGCGCACGCCGGTCATGTAGGGGGCGGCACCGACCTCGACGCACTGTTCGGGGTTGTGCAGGCTCTTGGTGGACTTGCGCCAGTTTGTGAACATGGTCAGTCCTTCGTACTCGGTGGATCAGGCAGCCGGGCGATATCCGTGGAGATCTGCACAAGCAACCGCCGTGCCTCGTCTCCTTCGACGGCGGCCTGCCACAGGCTGTCGGCGAGCCGGTTGTAAAGGGCGACGTCGTCGGGGTCGTCCGTGTTGATCTCGGTGTTGACGGTCTCGACGAACACGGTGTCGCCGATGATCCAGAACCCGCTGGCCGGGATGTGCGGCAACCGGGTGTTGAGCGGGATGATGCCGAACCGGACGGTTGCCAATCCGCACAGGGCGATCAGCCGGTCGACCTGCGCCACCATCGTCTGCAGCGGGCAGGCGAAGTACCGCAGGGCCGACTCGGCGATGAGCAGTTCGACGTGCTTGGCCGAGTCGTAGAGCGCGTGCTGCCGCTCCAGGCGAATCTGCACGGCGGCGTCGGTGTCGTGCGGCACCTGCTGTAGCGCGGCGGCCGAACTGAACACGTGGCGGGCGTAGTCGGCGGTCTGGACGAGACCAGGCACGACGACGAGTTCGAACGCGCGGATCGTGCCTGCTTCGGCCTCGATACCGCGGCTGCGCTCTTGCCGTCGCCGGTGCCCGGTACGCAGCTGCCGCTTCCAGCTGGAGGACTCCAGCCGGATCGTCCGCAACTCGTCGCGGAACTCGGTGGCCCTCGGCTCCGGAACTTCGGTGAGTCGCACCCAGATCAGCAGATCGGCGTCGGTCGGGAGCTGCCTGCCGTTCTCGATCTTGGAGATCTTGGACGGTTGCCACCCGGTGGCGCTGGCGAACTCCCTGCCGGAGTAGCCGGCGCGCTCCCGGAGTTCGCGGAGTCGATCGCCGAATTCGAGCTTGTGCCGTTCGGGTGTGCTCACTGGTTCATCTCGTCGGGTCAGGGGTCAGGACTGTTTCAAAGGGTGCCGCATGACTCCAGGCGATCTCGCGCCACCTCCTGTGCCTTGCCACGGTGTCGGCGTCGTCGATGAGTTCTGCGGCGATCATGCCGTGGGCGTCGAAATGCATGATCGCCACCAACTCGTCGTCGAACAACCAGAAGTCGTGATCGGGCAGGTTGTACTCAACGGCAGCGGTGGTCGACATGACGCGGATGTCTTCACCCGCCGCGGCGTTGCCTGGCGCCGCGAACATCTCGAACCGCAGGTAGTCGGTCAGCGGCTCGGTGAGCACCCGCACCCGTTCGAAATGCCGCCCTGACACAGTGGCCTGCCTGACGTTGGCCAGCCATTCCATGGTGAACGACATGTCGGGCGTTTCGCCTGCGAGGAACTGCCGGAACGCCTCGGCCTCGTGCGGTTCCCGATACTCAGGCTGGCATTCCCAGCGCCAGGCCGAGCGCGTGAAGGTCTCGAACAGCCGCCCGAAGTCCTCGCCGCGTACCAGTCGGGTCATCGCGTGTCCTTCGGCGCGAACGACAGCAGTCCGGCGGGGATCTCGACCGCGGTTTCCGTCTCGGGCATCCCTCGGTCATGGAGAGCCGCGAGGGCTTCCGGGTCATCGATCTTGTAGCCCTGCACGACGTAGGTGCCCCGGTCGGTGGCGTACAGGTTCGGGCACGAGCCGTTGATGCTGGTGGTTCCCAAGAACGTGAGCTTCATAGCCCCTCCAGGTCGTCGAAACATCGAGCATCATGCAAGCAACACGAGCAACGGTCAACGCCCAGTTGGGTGCCGCCCTTAGGCTCAGCTCCACTCGACGCAGCACAGCTACCCCAGTTGGGCGTAGTTGCTTCAAAATTTCTCAAATTGCTTGCTTAGTTGCTCGACCGAGAGTCACAGTCATCGCCATGACCAGCATTGGCGCGACGTACAAGCCGCACCCCTTCCATTGGGTTCCGGCTGATGGTCAGCGGCACGCGAGCGCTGACGAGCACCCGCCGGGCGCGTCGATCTACCCGGACGGCACCGCGGTCACCACGCTGTGCGAACAGAGCCTTGCCGCCGAGACCAGCGACACTGCATGGCTGTGGGTGACCTGCCCGGATTGCAACGCCGCGGTGCGGACGCGCATCGGGCTGCCGCCGATGGCGAGCGCGCGATGACCCCGGAAGATCGCCAGAAGTTCGCGAAGCTCGCGACGACGATCCGGGGCGCGATCTTTGCGCTCGGATACGCGGTCGACGACATCGAGGCGGGCCGTTGGAGCTCTGCCGAACTGCTGAACCTGGCGAAGAGCATGGACAAAGTGGGGGAAGAGCTGCGCGGTAGCGCGGCCATCGAGAGCAGCCGCGTTGTCATCGACTCGGTGAGGGCTGACCGATGATGGCCGCGTTCGTCGCAACGGCCCTGCTGGGTGTTGGCGGAGTCGCGCTGTGGGCGACGTTCTACTACGCCCCGGCCCGCCACGCCGGTAGCGGCGAAGGGGCGTTGACGGTCGCCTACCTGGTGGCGCGAGTCGACGCGGAACCCGCGGCCATGGTCGGCACCGATTGCGCGAGCCGGTCGTGATGCGCGGCGACCTCGCCGACGCCGTCGCCGCCGAGGAAACCCGACATCTACCTGTGATCGAGTCCGGGTTGCCAGTCGACGACCGCGAGGCGATGCAGTGGCATCCGGGGATGCTGCGCCGTCTCCTGGACGCGCTGCGCGACCTCGCCCGCTGATCCCGGTGGAGACGTCGCCGCCCCGAACCGGCGTCCCCACCGTCACCACGTGCCCAAGCGCCACCAACCCCAGCGGTGGCCGGGCACACCGATGGGGTCGGGCCGCGGAAGCCCCCCGACGTGGCCCGACTCCATCCCCTCCAGCTCCCCGGCGCGGCGCGGGTCGCGAATTCGGGACGGACCGCTGATCCGAGCGCCCCGCGGCAGGGGTTGACGCGCGGCAGTTGGGCCGCAACCGGCCCCGACCGCGCCGGGAACCCCCTTTCCGATCCAGCCAGAAAGGAGGACACCAGCGCGGGCCGTGCGCCCGCTGCACATCGACCCACCGGCCGAAGTCCGCACACGTACTGACAGGAGGACCACATGACCGCTGTCATCGAGCAGGCAGCAGCACGAACCCTGATCGACCCCACGCTGTTCGACCGGCTCACCGCCCGCATCGCCAGTGAGCACCAGGTGCCCATCGACTACGCCGAACGCATCATGGACCAGGCGCTAGCGTTCCTCGCCGTCTCGGCCGACCACGTAGGCGAACCACTCGCACCGACCCCCGAGGTCGACAAAGGCTGGCACACCTTCATCCTCTACACCCGCGAGTACGCCGAGTTCTGCAACCGGATCGCGGGGCGGCTCATTCACCACGTGCCCAACGACGCCCCGAACGCGCTACCCAGCAGGAACACCCCCGGTGCGGCTCGGGCCCGTACGGTGACGGCGATCCAGCGCGCCGGGTACCTGGTCGACGGCGCGCTGTGGACCGACGTGGCCGCCAAGTGCTCGCCCGGTGACGCCGAGGACGGTTGCTGTGCGGCATCGGGCGTCGACGGCAACGAGAACACCGAGAATCAGACGCCACCACCGGTCAGGTAAGGAGATGGGCCGACGTGACCACCTGGCACGAACTACCCGATCACGTACGGGACGCCGTACAGGGGCACGTCGGCCCCGTCTCGGCGGCCACCGACATCACCGTGGGCCTGCACAGCGACCTCGCTGCGGTGCTGGACACCAGCGCCGGGCGGGTGTTCGTCAAGGGCGTCGAGAGTGTCAGCCGCCGGATGTGGTTCCTACGCAACGAAATCACAGCCGGACAGTTGGCGGTCGGCATCGCGCCCGCGGTGGTGTTCTCCGAAGACGTCGGCGAGTGGCTGGTGGTCGGGTTCGAGTACGTGCCCGGCCGACCGGCCGACCTTTCTCCCGGGTCGCCGGACCTGCCGCTCGTCGCCGAGGTCGTCGACCGGCTCGGGGAATGCCCCGCGACGGGACTGCGGTCGCTGCGGGATCGGTGGGGCGCTGCGGACTGGTGGGGCCGTCTCGCCGAACAGGCGCCCGAGGTGGTGCATGGCTGGGACATTGCGGGCATGCGGCAATGGGCGGCGCAGCTACCCGAGCTGGCCCACGGCGACCGGCTCACGCACACCGACCTCCACGGCGAGCAGTTCCGCATCGGGCCAGACGGCGCGGTGCACCTGATCGACTGGGGCTTTCCCGGAGCCGCGGCCCCGTGGGTCGACGGCGCGTATCTGGTGCTGCGCCTGGTCGAAGCAGGACACGCGCCCAGCAAGGCGGAATCATGGGCGCACGCCAACCTGACCGCGTTCGCCGACATCGCCGGCGAGCACCTGACCACGTTCGCCGCGTACCTGGCGGGCATGTGGTCGCACTGGGCCGCCACGAAGAACGGGTCCGGGATGCAGAACCGGGCCCGACTCGCGCGGGACTACGCAGCATGGCGCCTGCGCCAATCCCTCGCAGCCACTCGCTGATCGCAGAAACGCGCCCCGGGCCCGGTGGTGGATGCGGGCACACCCCGCATCATCGACTCGGAGACGTTCGATTTCCCGTCATCTCCACAACAGCGTGACCGTTTGTGCCGTCTCCTGGCTTGTCCTCAACAAGCACCACCCACCCGTCAGATGGTGCGGACAGGGATGCCTCAGGGTAGTGAGGTTGCCAACCAGCAGGGAGGACGGAATCCTCTGGCGAGCGAACCTTAACGTCCCGGAACACGAGATCATCGTGGAAGGTCGCGGTCGCGAACTGGACGGCGCCGTGGAACGTCGTCTTCTCGAACTGGACGGCGTCGTGGAACGTTGAACTCGCGAACCAGGCGGAGTCTCGGAAGGTCGCGTGGCCGAACCAGAGTCCAGCTCGGAATGTCGCGTTCGTGAACGAGGCGAAACCATGAAATGTTGCGCCGTCGAATCGGCAGTGTAAGGCGTGACACTGCTGCATGTCCCAGTCGATGAGGGTGGCGCCGGTGAGGTCAAGGTTGATGTCGTTCCAGAACTCGTCGGCGCGGGGGTTGCCTTCCTCATCGGGGTAAGCACGTAGGTGGCCTGTGATTAGGCGTTGTGCAGTGAGGCGAACTTTGAGTTCCTGCTGGGCACTCTCGGCGTGGCCGCTGCGAGCAGCTGTGCCGACTGCGGTCGATACGCGCTGCGTGCTGCGATATCGATCTGGAGGACGTAGTCCGAGACGACGTGTGGTGCTCGGTGCGGAGCGGCGTTGTGCGGTTGTCTCGGGTGGGGTAAAGGGCATGCACAGGTACGAGCAGAAGACATCGATGACGGTCTGGCGGTAGTCAGGATTGTTCCGCCCTAGCCGGTCAAGGGCGTGCAGGCCGGCCAGGCGGACCGGGCCCTTGTCCGAACCGAGTTGTTCAGTCGCGGCGGTGAACTGCTCGGAGACACGACGGTCGGTGGCATCGTGCTCGGTGACGGCGGCGATGCGCTCCCGCTGCGCGTGGTCGAGAGCGCCGCGGTGTGGGCCTTGTGCGCAAGGTCGAGCTCGGTGGTGCGTTGCCGCCGGGCGGCGAGCAGGAGTGCGACCGCGCCACCGGTGCCGATCACGATGCTCCCGGCGAGCTTGACCACCTCCAGCCGGACCTTGTCCTGCTCGGTGCCCCCACCGAACAGGCTCAGTAGGACGAACACCGATACCGACGCGACGACCAGCAGCACTCCGGTACCGGCCCAGATGACCCAGGCGGGCATCACCGGGATCGGTTTGGGACGGTGCTGCTCAATGTTCGGCTCAGGACTACTCATGATCTACAGGGTGCCCCCAAATCGATCGGCACTGGGCTGGTTTCGGCGTACGCGCCTTGCATGGCGAACGCGCCCCCCACACCCCCCGGTATCGGCCGGGGCGCTTTCGGCTTGATCGCAAGCCGCCGAGCTCTCCAGCCTTGACTGCTGAGAGGAAGGGAGCACGGCCTTCGCAGATGATCATCCGCATTGGACGTTGCCGTGCGGTCGGCGCTGATCGCCATGGCTCGCGACCGGGTATGGCCAGCCATACCCGGGGTTCGGGTAGTAGCCGTACTGACCTGCGGCCGGTGACGCGGTGAGATCGGTGGGACTGCACGCCGCCCTGCCGACAGGGCGCAGATACGGAGGCAATTCCCCATGTCCAGCCCGAGAAAACCCCGGCAACAGATGAGAACTGCCACGGCACTCGCCGGTGCGGTACTCGCCGGGAGCACGCTGCTCGGTGCCGTCGGCTGCGCGTCGCCGCGGGACACCGGACCAGTCGCGGAGGCGGGCGGAACCGGTCCGGGGTGGGCGGTGGCGTGGGCGGCCGCGGCGCAACGGCCGGTGGCCGGCGACGACGACCTCGGGCCGAACTGGTCTGAGCAGGGCTTCGCCGACCAGACGCTTCGCCAGGTGGTCCGGGTCAGCACCGGCGGTTCCCAGGTCCGGATCAGGGTGTCGAACGTCTACGGCAGTTCGCCGCTGCGGGTGGCCGGTGCGTCGGTCGGCCTGCCGGGCGCTGCCGATCCCGCCCGGCCCGGCCTGGCCAACGGCGGAAACGCCCAGGTGTGGCCCGGCACGATGCGGACGCTGACGTTCGCCGGCGCTCCGGACGTGGCGATCCCGGCCGGGCAGGAACTGGTCAGCGATCCGGTTCCACTGCCGACCGAGCCGCTGGAGAAGCTGTCGGTGACGCTGCGATTCACCGATCCCACCGGTCCGGCGACCTTCCACCGGCTGGGACTCGCCACGTCCTACCTGGCGGCCGGGGACCACCTGGCGGACAGCGACGGCGGTGCCTACACCGAGTCCACCGAGTCGTCCTACTACCTCGCCGCTGTGGAAGTCGCCGATCCCGCTCTGGCGGAGCGGAACACGGTGGTGGCCTTCGGCGACTCCGCCACCGACGGTGCCGGCTCGACCTCCGGTGCCAGCAGCAGGTACCCGGACGTCCTGGCCGAGCGGCTAGCTGCGGCGCACCGCCCGGTCGCCGTGGCCAACGCCGGGATCGCCGGTAACCGGCTGCTGTCCGACTCGCCTTGCTACGGGCAGGCCGGTCGCACCCGGTTCCAGCGCGACGTGCTGTCCCGGCCGGGCGTTCGCACGGTGATCATCGAGTTGGGCGGCAACGATCTGCTCGGCGGCTTTCTCGATAGCCCCGAGCAGTGCTTCCCCCCGGATGGCGAGGTGACCGCACAGCGGATGATCGAGGGCTACCGGGAGCTAGTCCGAGCCGCACGCGAGCACGGCATCAAGCCGGTCGGCGCGACCATAATCCCGTTGCGCGGCTTGCAGTTCCCCTACGACCAGGACTCGGCCGAGCAGGTTCGCGTCGAGGTCAACGAGTGGATTCGGACCAGCGGCGAGTTCGATTCGGTCATCGACTTCGACCGGGTGATGGCCGACCCCGCCCGGCCGGGACTGCCCCGGCCCGGCTACGTCTACGACGACAGCCTGCACCCGAACGACACCGGCTACCACGCGATCGCCAACAGCATCGATCTCGATCAGCTCTGATCCGGTGGCAGCCCGCTGCGGCATCCCCCGGGTCCGCCCCGAGGGATGCCGCAGCGTGGAACCACTTCCTGATGCATCTGCCCCGGGGCATCGGGAACGCCGATACCCGGGGCACGTGTCCCGCTGAACGGAACAATCCGGATTCCGGTGTTGCCAGAGTTGCCGCCCTCGACGCGCAACACGCGGGTCGGAGATCGCGCGGTGCGCCGGGTTGCCGAAGTCGACGACCTCGCGTTCGGTCCGGGATCTGGTCGAGCACGGGTTCCTGGCGCGCGACGGGGCGAACCTGCACTTCGGGACGCGGTTGTTCGAGTTCGGTGCCGAAGGCATTGCCGAGATCCGCAGGTGTCATCCCGAAGACCAGGTCAGCTTCCAGGATCGCTACGTCTTCGTAGTGGCGAAGGCATCCGGCCCGACCGACAATCACCGGTCGGGGTAGTCACAGGTCAGGCAACGGAAAGGGATCGGGTTGCCACTCCACGGCCGTCGGCCGCTGTGCAGTCCGCAGGAATTCCTCCAGTGCGCTCTCGACAAGGTTGCGGGGCACCCAGGCGTCGGCGGGGGGGGGGGGGGGGGGGGGGGCGCAATGTTCTCGTCTTCCCAGCCTTCGACCGCGGGACCGCTTCCTCGGCTGTAGTGTCGCGGTGTTTCGGTGTCCCAGTACGACAACGCGGCCCTGCCGTCCGTACCGAACGCCACCACAAGCTCGTGGTCGGGGCCCTGCTCGTTCCAGCTGGGGCGGTCCTGGTGCGTGATGATCGCGGACCCGGTGTCCTCTGCGGCAAGCTGGTCGACGAGAGCCGGCAGCTGGTCCACATGCTCTACGACGACATGCCGTTCGTGTCCGCCTTCGGAAAAGACCCGGACCGAGACGTCAAGCTTCATCGCGCTGCTCTCCCTGGACCTCGCGGCAGATCTGCCATGCCCGGTCAATGTCCTCGCGAACGCCGCCCATCGCGGCGATCGCCTCGGCCAGTTCGCCGTCGTCGGTCTCCTCGGCGAGCGAGTACAGCACCGTACCCGCCTCATCGAGGCATTCCCCGGCCTGCTGCAACGCGGCAGGCGGCAGCGTTGCTATCGCCGCACGAATCTTCGCGGCCACCGCCGCCACGTCATCGCCCACGCAAACTGATACTCGGCACGACTACGACAGAATTCCGGCCCAGCAGCCGACCATCACCGAACCCGACGAGCAACACCACCCGAACAGCCCAGAGAACACCGAGTTGCGCTGCCGCCGCCACAGCTCCTCGTCCGGGAGGTCCTGGCTCGGTGATCCCGTGCAAAGCAATCGGGCCTCTGCGGATCACGGTGTGATCCGCAGAGGCCCTCCTGCTATCCGTCACCGGGATCAGGACGGGAACCCGGCGGTCAAGACGTCAGGTATTCGTACTGGCTCGGCAGGGAAGCGACGAGCCGGGCGCTCTCCTCCCGCACCCGGGCCATTTCCGCACGCGCCGCGGTGTCGTCGAGGAAGTCGAGCGCGGGCAGCGACCGCTTGGGCAGATGACCGCCGAGGCCGAGCAGCATGACGTTGTAGGAGTACGGCTCGAAACCGTGGTAGTAGGGGTAGACCGACGTGTGGTCGGGTAGCCGGACGGACCACGCCTCCAGCCGCTCGTCCAGACCGGGCGGCAACGGCCGCTCCTTGGTCGCCTTCCAGTACGGCGTGTCGGCCCGTGCGGCGCACCGGTAGTGCACCACCAGGAAGTCGCGGACGCCGTCCAGGCAGCGCGCGACCGCCCGGTTGTAGCTGGCGATCAGCTCCGGTTCCCAGTTGGCGTCCGGGAAGTGCTTCACCAGCTGCTCGACGCCGTGCTGGATGAAGAAGATCCCGGTGGACTCCAGCGGCTCGACGAACCCGCTGGAAAGCCCGATCGCCACGCAGTTGCGCACCCAGGAGTTCCGGTTGCGGCCGATGCGCATCCGGATGTGGTTGGCTTCGGTGTCGGCGGCCTCCGGGCCGACGAACTCGCGCAGGGTCTTCTCGGCTTCCTCCGGCGAGCAGAACTCGTCGGCGTAGACGTAGCCGGTGCCGATGCGGTTGGACAGCGGAATCGTCCAGATCCAGCCGGAATCCTGCGCGGTGGCCGTCGTGCACGGGCGCATTCCGGTCTGCTCCACGTCGGCCGGGACGCGCAGCGCCACGGCGCGGTTGTTCGGCAGGTACTCCTGGTAGGACTCGAACGGCTCCTCGAGCACCTGGTTGATCAGCAGGCCGCGGAATCCGGTGCAGTCGATGAACAGGTCACCGGTGATCTCGCCGTGTTCGCGGGTGACCAGGTGGCTGATCCAGCCCCGCTCGTCCTGGCGCACCTCCAGCACGTCGTCGCGCACCCGGCGGATTCCCCGGCGGGTGCCGAAGTCGGCGAGGAACTCGGCCAGCAGGGATGCGTCGAAGTGGTAGGCGTACGGGAACTGGGTGTCCTGATCG
Source organism: Saccharopolyspora sp. NPDC045839 (assembly GCF_056431645.1). NCBI lineage: Bacteria > Bacillati > Actinomycetota > Actinomycetes > Pseudonocardiales > Pseudonocardiaceae > Saccharopolyspora > Saccharopolyspora sp. NPDC045839. Next base: position 17,244 of record NZ_JBWKKH010000041.1, on the reverse strand, counting down.
GACATCGTGCTCTGGCGCTTCCGGTCACCGCCGTCGTGCAGGGACCGCTCGAACAGTTCGCCGTCCGAGTACTTGGGCGCCCGCTTGGCGTCGACCAGCTCGGGAATCACCATGCAGTCCTTGTCGAACCGCTCGCCGCCGAGCTTGAGCCACCAGTCGGCCATGGTGAACCCGTGCACCTTGGCCATCCGTTCGAACGGGTGGTAGAAGACGTGGCCCGGTTCGCGCCAGTTCTCGAACCTGATGGCCAGCTTGTAGGACGCGTGGCAGGCCGGCATCCAGTCCCGTTCGGCCAACCCCAGGTAGTCGAAGAAGTGCCGAACGGTGCTGAAGGTCGCCTCTCCCACGCCGATGGTGGGCACGCGGGCGGACTCGACCAGGGTCACCGAAATCCGGTCGCCGAGTGCTTCCTTCAGGTAAGTCGCGGTCATCCAACCGGCAGTACCTCCACCGACTATGACGACGTTGCGGAGCATGTCCCACCTCTTCGCGGATCTTCACCGGTTTTCCAGCCGCAGTGCAGCACGGCCGGCCGTCCGCGCGCGACTGCTCGTTCGGGCACTGGTCGTGGACCATTGGTGGGGCTCGTTGGGGCGTCCGTTTGGGCACTGGCCACCGAACGGCCCCGTTCCTAACCTTGGCTTCGTGACCGCCCAGAGCAGTCCCTCCGCCGAACCGGCGCGCGAACGACGGGCGCGGCCGCGTTCGAGGAGCCGATGAGCGGTTTCCCGGTGGAGTCGCCGTGGTGAAGTCCATCGGACGCGACGCCGTACCGCGGGGACTGCCCCGCGTTTCGTCGTGGCCGAGTCGGTCTCCGGCGACACTCCGCTGCGGTGCGGCAGGCACGGTTCACGACCGCGCCCCCGCCGGCAGTGCCGAGCCGAACGGTTTCCGAGATGTTGTCGACCGAGGAGGTTTCCGTGGTCCAGCCGGACCGGCGAAACTGCGCTGAGCACGCTGTGGGGTCCCGCTACCGCGAAGTACTGCGGCTCGATCAACTCCTGAGCTGCCAACCGGAAAAGGGCACGCACGACGAATTGATGTTCGTCGTCGTCCACCAGGTGCACGAGCTGTGGTTCAAGCTGATGCTGTTCGAACTGGAGGAGGCGCGCGACCTCCTGCTGGCCGACCGGCTCGACGCGGCCGAACACCTGCTGCGCCGGCTCGTCGCGATCCAGAACGTGCTGATCTCGCAGTGGGCCGTGCTCGACACCATGCTGCCGATGGACTTCCTCGCCTTCCGGGACACCCTCCAGGGCGGCAGCGGCTTCGAGTCCGTGCAGCATCGCGAGATCGAGTTCCTGGCCGGGCGGAAGGACGCCGGCTACCTCGACAAGGTGCAGCTCACCGACGCCGAGCGCGAACGCCTGGTCCGCAGGCTGGAAGAACCCAGCTTGCGGGAGGCGTTCATCGCCCTGGTCGAGAAGCGGGGGGTCGATTCGCTCGCCAAGGTCTGGCAGCACGGCTATCAAGACCTGCCCGCCGCGCACTGGGAACTGCTGCGCGTGGCCGAGGCCCTGCTCGACGTCGATCAGGCGTACGGCCGGTGGCGAACGCACCACGCGCTGAGCGTCGAGCGCCAGATCGGGTACAAACCGGGCACCGGTGGATCATCCGGAGTGGAATACCTGCGCTCTCGCATAACTTCCCGCCTCTTCCCGGAACTCTGGGAGGTCCGGTCCCAGCTGTGACGCCGGTGGTGCTTGCGCGGATCCTCCTCCGCGGCCGAGGTTCGTGGGGTGGGCGTGTGCTCCGCTGCAGCGCCCACCCCGCCCCCTTCAGGTCAACTGGTCAACAAGCCATCGCGGATGGCGTAGGCGACCGCGAGAGTCCGATTGGGACAGTTCAGCTTGGCCAGCAGGTTGGCGACATGCCGCTTGGCTCCGTGCGCGGAGATGCCGAGCCGGCGGCCGACCTGCTTGTTGCTCATCCCCTCGGCGAGCAAGCCGAGGACCTGCCGTTCGCGCGGCGTGAGGCGGACGGTGCTCGTTCGCGGTTGGCCTCGGCGGCGAAGCTCCGTGATCAGCTTCCTGGCGAGCGAGGACGGCAGCGCCATATCGCCACGCTGCAGTCGGAGCAGGGCATCCTCGAGGTGCTGCGGATCGACCGCGGACTCCAGGAGGAATCCATCCGCGGACAGCGTCGCAGCCTGGGCGACCACGTCATCGCTGGCGTCGCGCAGCAGCGCCACCGTCTTCACCCCGCGCTTCGCCGCGACCGAGGAGATCTGCTCGAACTCCGCCAATTCGTCGGCGGAAATGAGGGCAACGTCGAAAGGGCGGTTTTCCAGGAGGGTCACGGCCTCTCGGAAATCGGCACAGCCGTGCACGAAGTTCACCAGGGAAAGACTGCGCAGCATGTACGTGAGGCCCCATCGCGAGACCTCGTTGGGAAGGGACACCAGGACGGCCAGTTCCGCGTTGCGGAATCGGGCGGTGCCATCCGCATCATGTCGACCTGTGGCGGGTTCCCATTTGTTTCCTAATGGAATTATATCCCCGTTGATGACGCAACTTCCTTTCGTGCGGGGCGGACTGCTCGTATCGTTGGAATTGCTCCGTACTTCTTCGATGCGGACATCTTTGTCGGCGTGGCGTCGCGCTATCGCTGGCCGTGCTCGTGCTGCATCCCCAGATTTCCCGGTTTCGTACGTCCCAACCGCGCCGTACCGGCCCTGCCGGTCCCAGCGGCCTTATCGGGGCGGGCGCCGCCGTTCGTTACTCATCGCTCCGTGCCCTGCCCCTCCGTCTGCTCCCGCTGGGAAACCGAACGCCGATGCTACCGACGTCAGGTGACAAGTCGAAAATATCGAGTGCATCACGAGTATGTCACTGTGATCCCGGAAGATACGCTCAATGCAGTAGCGGAGCACTAGGCGAAAATCGTCAAATGGTGCAGTCGGGGCCGCCGGAAGACGCAGCGGCGTGGGGGCGGTGTCCGATATCGGTCGTAACCCCACCCGCCAAGTGGTCGGTCTCGCGCCGGGCCGGTGTGCCCGGATTCGGAAGTAAGTGACGTGCAGGACAATGCGCTGGTCAGCGCGTTGGGTGCACCCTTGGGTCGACTGGTCCTGATCTTGGCGGCGGAGACCCGTTCCCGGCGTGGAGTGCGTTCGCCGATCGTGGTGGCGGTCACGCCGACCGCCCTCGATCGGGAACGGGACTCGCGCGTCAGTTTCCCTGCGGGGCGTACTTGCCGTCGGCCATGACCTGATCGACGATGCCGTAGGGGGCCGCATCGGTGGTCGAGAGGCGAAGGTGGTTGCGGAGATCGCGAGCGATGGTGTCCGAATCCTGCCCGGTCTTCGCGACGAGGAGTTGCACCATTTCATCGGACCATTTCTGATGGTCCGCCGTCGTCGGCGTCACGGGCTCCCCGTCGAGACCCTCGTCGTGGTCGGGTTGCCGTAGGACCACGTTCGATCCCGGGAGCATGTACCTCTTGCCGTTCGCTCCGGAGCACAGCACGAGAATCGCCGCTGATCCCACCGTGCCGATCGCCCAGGTCGAAACCTCCGGCTTGATGCAGTTGATCGCATCGCAAATCGCGAATCCGGCCGGTAAGGATCCGGTGGCACTGTCGATGTAGAGCTTGATTTCCGCATCCGGATCTGTGGCGTTCAGCAGCAGCAACTGCGATATCGCGGCGGTCGAGGTATTTCTGCTCAGCTCGCCGCTGATGACGATCGTCCGATCATCGAACATATCGCTCATCAACTTGTTCATCGCCCAACTGTGTATGGGCATCTCGCGCTGCTCGCTTCCCTCGTCGCGGTTTCGCGTGCGAAGATCACTGTAGTCTTGATCGCCGGACCACGTGCTTTCGGCGCGAGCGGTTCGCTGAGAGCGTACGTCCGCGGCAAGGAAAATAGAGGTCTTGGAAGCGTTCGACCGAACGCATTGCGCGCGCTCCGCGGCACAACGCCGACACCGGCACGGTTCAGGCTCGGCCTTTCGTGGCCTGTCCTAACAGGACGATCGTTTTCCGGCTCGGGAGTTCAGGCGGGGACGGGGTGCCGGTCGGAGCCGTCGAAGGGCGGGTAGTTCTCGCCGACCGTGCAGGGCAGCAGATACGCGGTGTCCTCTGAGGACAGACCCGCAGTGCGGGCGGCCGATACGCCACCGGCGCGGACGGTCAGCGCTCTGGGAGGAGTGGGTTTAGCGGGCGACACAGTCCTTCACGAGTTCCGAGATCGCCAAGTTTGGGCCGCCGCCAAGCTCCCGACCTGCGGATCTGCCTGGGTGGTCCTCGCAGGGCCACCTTCCCCATTGGCGGGTGACCACAGCGAGCTCAGACTTGAGGCATGGCCAACAAGGAACTGGGCGACTTCCTCCGCGCCCGCCGCGCCGGACTCACACCGGAGGAGATCGGGCTCCCGGTCGAGCTCGGTGCCGGTCGCCGCGTCGCCGGCCTGCGGCGCGGCGAGGTCGCCCGGCTGGCCGGGGTGAGCGCCGAGTACTACGCCCGGCTTGAACAAGGCCGCGTCGGACAGCCCTCCGAGCAGGTGCTGCTTGCCCTGTCCGACGCCCTACGGCTGGACGACGTCGAGCGACGGCACCTGTTCACCCTCGCCGGCACCGCATCCGGGATGCGGGACCGCGGCGATCACTCGGCGCGACTGCGGCCGGCGATGCGACAGGTGCTGGAATCGATGGACTTGTGCCCTGCCTACGTCCGCGACGGCAATCTCGAGATCGTCGCCGGGAACGCGCTGTGGGCACTGCTGTTCCCCGATATCGCCACACTGCCCCGCCGGGAACGCAACATGGTCCGCTTTACGCTGCTGGACCCCCGCGCGCGCCTGGTCTGGTGCGACTGGGAGCGCGTGGCCCGTGACTACGTCCACGTGCTGCGGCTGGCCGCCGCGGACCAGCCCCGCAACCAGCGCATCGCCAACCTGATCGGCGAGCTTATGGTGCGGTCACCGGAGTTCCCGGCGTGGTGGTCCGAGCACCGCGTCCACGAACGCAGCACCGGCAGGAAACGGATCCACCACCACATCGTCGGTGACCTCGAGCTGCAGTTCGAGATCTTCACCCCGGTCGCCGACCCGAGCCTGTCGATGCTGGTCTACTCCGCCCCGACCGGCTCCCCCAGTGAGGAGCGCCTACGGCTGCTCGCCAGCTGGGGAAGCGAGCCCACGGCCGCGGCGACCCGGAGCGCTGACGCCGACTCCTGACCGGCCCCAGCGGGCATCCGGCCACCCCCCCATCACCCGGACACGTGTGCGCCGCGCACGCGGAGTCGATATCGCCGTGCGCACACGCGCCCGGCGGCGCTCGATCACGGCTTGCGGGCCGTCACTGAAAGGAAATCCCTGATGAGCAAGACGTTCCTGGTCACCGGTGTCAGCACCGGGCTCGGACTGGCGATCGCCCGGCGGGCGCTGGCGGCCGGGCACCGGGTGGCCGGCACGGTGCGCACCGACCAGCACGCGGCCGCCTTCCAGTCCCTGGACCCCGAACGCGCCCGGGCCTTCATCCTCGACCTGACCGACGAGGACCGGATCGAGCCGACCGTGCGCGCCGCCGAAGCCGCGTTGGGGCCGATCGAGGTGCTCGTGGCCAACGCCGGCTACGGCGTCGAGGGCACCTTCGAGGAGTCCCCGATGGCCGATCTGCGCCGCCAGTTCGAGGTCAACGTGTTCGGCACGGTGGCGACCATGAAGGCGGTGCTGCCCGGTATGCGCGAACGGCGGGGCGGTCACATCTTCGTGATCACCTCGATGGGCGGGATGACCACGTTCCCCGGCCTGTCGTTCTACGAGGGCAGCAAGCATGCGATGGAGGGCATCACCGAGGGACTCGCACAAGAGGTCGCGCAGTTCGGAGTGCGGGTGACCGCGGTGGCCCCCGGCGCGTTCGCGACCGACTGGGCGGGCCGGTCGCTGGCCCGCGCGCCCCGCGGCATCCCCGACTACGACGAGCTGTTCGATCCGATCCGCGCCCGCCGCCAGGCCCTGGCCGGCCAGGGGATCGGCGATCCCGACCGCGCCGGCCAGGCCATCCTCACCGTGCTCGACGCCGACACACCACCCGTGCACCTGCTGCTCGGCTCGGACGCCCTGCGCCTGGTCACGGCCGGACGCCAGCGTGTCCAGGACGACATCGACACCTGGAAGGACCTCAGCCTGTCCACCGATCGCTCCGATGGCGGAGTCACCGTCTCCGCCTGACACAGCGGTCGCCGTCGCGGTGAGCGCGTGGTCGACCAGTCGTCGAACCTGGTCGGCCACGTCGACGGACTCCCTCGATGGGCTGCGGTGCGCCTAGGTCTTGACACCACTTCATCTGCAGTACTACATTTTGAGTACGACAGCCGAAGTACTAAAATCGAGGTGGTCAGCCGATGCGAAAGCCCGTCACTGCTCAGTGCTCGTTCTCGTCGGCCAAGGGCGGCAAGCGGGTTCAGCCGCACCCGCGCATGCCCCGGTCGGTTCCGGCTCGGCGTCCGCTGCCCAAGCCCGGCACCCGTCGCTGATCGACCACTTCGAAGAAGGGAAACCCCATGCGAAAGCTCACCTACTTCGTCGGCTGCAGCGTCGACGGCTACATCGCCGGCGCCGATGGCTCGCTCGACGCGTTCTTCCCGCTGCCCGACGGGCTCGTCGAGCACCTCGTCGCGGAGTACCCGCAGACGCTGCCGGCGCACCTGCACGGCGCGCTGGGGGTCACCGACCTGGGCAACCGCTTCGACGCGGTGGTGATGGGGCGCGGCACGTACGAGCCGGGCGTGCGGGACGGCATCACCAGCCCGTACTCCCACCTGGACCAGTACGTGGTTTCGGGCAGCCTCACCAGCCCGGACCCCGCGGTCACCGTCCTCTCCGGCGACCCCGTCGAGGCCGTGCGGGCGCTCAAGCGCGAGCCGGGCGGCGGGATCTGGCTGGCCGGCGGCGGTAGCCTCGCCGCCTCGCTGCTGCCGGAGATCGACGAACTGGTCCTGAAGATCTACCCGTTCGTCCTCGGCAAGGGCATCGGCGTGTTCGACGGCGACATCGCGCCCACGCACCTCGTCCTCGCCGACACGCACGTCCTCGACAGCGGCGCGGCGATCCACACCTACGCCCGGAAGTGAGGCCGCCTTGTGAAGTTCACTCGCCCACGTAGCGGAGGCCGGTCCGGCGCAGCACGACCCACTGCTCGCCGGGCCGGTCCACGACGACCGGGTACCAGCGCGGCTGCAGCGCCGCGTGCAACTCCTCGCCCCGGCTGATCAGCGAGCTCACCGCGGGTTCGCCCACGACGATCAGGGCCGACCAGTCGACGTGCGCCATGAGGTGGTCCTCGGTGACGCCGAACTGGGCTTCCAGGAGCGTGACCACGTCGTGGCCGGTGTCCGGGCCCGACCGGACATCGCCGATGTCGGGCACCTCGATGGCTTCGTCGGCGGTGTCCTCGTCGTCTTCCCCGGTTTCGTCGTCGGTGGCGTCCTCGTCGTCTTCTTCGTCTTCGTCGCGCTGCTCGTCCCACACGTACTGGTCGAGCTTGTAGATGCGCGTGCACATGTCGAACGCCTGGTCATCGGAGAGGATCAGCGTCACCGTGCGGCCGTTGACCAGGGTGAACGTCAGCTCCGCTGCCGGGGTTCCGTTGGTGCCGGGTTCGGCCTCGACGTTCCCGGCGACTTCCTCGAAAAGCTCGGAATCGGCGGGGCTTTCGTTGCCCGCGCCCAGTGAGGGGAGGTTCGCGGCCATCTCCACCACGCAGCGCGCGGCGGTCCAGAACGCCTCCTTGTCCCGGAATTCCTTGCGGCTGCTGGTCAGCGTCCGGCCGAATCCCAGCGTCTCGACGCGCGCATCGACCGTGCCGGTGCCGGTCGCGTTCTCCCAGATCGCGGTGACCGTGACGTTGTTGGCCAGTCGCTTCCGGTAGTTCTCGATGTGGCCGTGCCTGGCGAGTTCCCAGCCGCCCACCTGCTGGGGCCAATCGTCGTTCACTGCGGAATTCCCTTCGGGCGAATGAGATGTCGTTCCCTCCGACGTGTCATTGACCGCGATCGTTCCCGCAGTGCGCGGCCGGATGGCGAACCGCGGTCCATCATCGTCCACAGTGGTCAGATCTCGGTCCGGTCCACCGACGCCGGGCGGACGGGACCGGGATCTCCTGGGCGATCTCCGCCCTGTTCGTCCTGGTGATCGTGGCGATCGGGAACGTGGTCTACGTCTACCCGGCGGAGCTGTTCCCGGGGCAGCGGAGTGGGCATGGCGGTCGCGGCGAGCCGCCTGGGCTCGGCGGTGACGACCTTCCTGATGCCGATCGTCGTCGGAACCTGCGGAATCGCCACCGCCCTGGCCTCCTGCGTGGTCCTCCTGCTGGTCGGCTCCCTCGCGGGCTACTTCTGGGGCCTGGAAACCTCGGGCCGAGAACTCGCCGACAGGTGACCTGCCGAACGAAGAGCTCCGCCCGGACACCGTCGGGCGGAGCTCTCGGCGCGTCCAGTCAGCGCAGGTCGTGCTTCCCGGTCCTCACGTCGCGCAGGAAGGCCGACCACGCCGAGGTCGTGAACGGGAGAACAGGGCTGGCGGAGCCGAGCTTGCTGTCCTTCACACCAGCAGCCCCCGGGACGCGCGCCACCATGACGCATGCGCCTCCACCCCCGTTGCTTCGGCTGCTTTTACGCCAATGCGCCTGGGTGAAGTCCGGGGTTAACATGACGCGCTCCTTGCCGTGCTTACAACTCCCGAGTGAGCCGGTTCAAGAAGGTGATCGATTCCTTCTGGCTCAGCGCCCTGGACCGCAAGGCGCTGTAGTTCAGGGTATATGCCTCAACCTCGGCTGGATCCTCCATGTAGACGCTGCCAGTGAGGTGTTCCGCGAAGGCCACGTCGGGATCTTCCTGGTCGGGGAAGGACAGCACGATGAAGGGTGCGCCGAGCGCGGGGATTGCGCCGGTGCTGAACGGCAGAACCTGAACCGTCACATTCGGCAGCTTCGCGCTGGCTGCGAGGTGCTTGAGCTGTTCGCGCATCACGTCGGGTCCGCCGACGAGTTGGTGCAGCGCTGACTCGTGGATGACGGTTCCCAAGGTGAGCGGGTTCGTCTCGTGCAGGCGTGCCTGTCGCTGTGAGCGAAGGTCGGTGCGCTCCTTCATGACGACCTCGTCGGCTCGCGGTATCCATGCCTGCATGAGTTCGGTGGCATAGCGCTCCGTCTGCAGCAGCCCGGGAATCAGCTCGCCGGAGAACTCGTGCACCTCGGCGGCTTCGGACTCCAGTCCGACGTACTCCTCGAAGTTCGACGCCAGCGCGTCTTGGCCGTACCGGGCGTCTTCCCCGCCCCGCGCCCGGTCACCGGCCCGAACGCGCTGAAGTCCGCTTTGGACGGACGTTCCTTTCCGGCCTCCGTGCCGCCGGACCCCGGCCCGGCGGCACGGTTCCGCCCTGGACGCTCAGCGGTGGGCCGGGACGAGTTCCTGGTGTGCCGGTTCGGGCGTCGCGCTGACCTTCTTCCGGTCGCGGTGCACGGCCAGCAGGAACAGGGCGACGACGGTCTGCACACCGACGATGAGCGCTTGCGGCAGCAGCTCGCTGACGCCCACCAGGGACATCGTCGCGTTGGCGCCGAAGTGGATCGCGATCGCTCCCAGGACGCCGGCGCGTTCGTAGGCGTAGCCGGCCAGCAGCGCCATCGGGATCACGCTGAGCATGTAGACCAGGCCGCTCCAGGTGAGCAGGCCGAAGGCTGCCTGGACGGTTCCGGGGACGAAGAACAGCGGCAGGTGCCACACCGACCAGATGATCCCCAGCAGCAGTCCGGCGAGAAGGCGGCCCATCGACGCGCGCAGGCGCGGGTGCGCCGTGCCGCGCCAACCGAACTCCTCGGCCAGCGGACCGAAGAGGAGCATGGTGGCGACGCGAGCACGGTCCCCGATGCCACCACTAGCAGGATCGGTACCCAGACCAGGCTGATCAGCGGCAGTCGCACCGCATGGGCGGGGGCGGGGAGGCGGCGGGAGGCGCGGCGCAGCCGGATCACGATCGCGCCGATCATCGGGCCGAACGCGCCGAGCAGGTACGGGATGACGGTGGGGAAGCTCATCGCCGGCCCACCGACGGCTATCGCTATCAGCCACGACAGCCAGCTCGCCACGAATGTGACGGCCAGGAACAGGACGAGGCCGCTCTTCCGGCGAGCTGGGTTTGCCGTTGTCATGTCGAATTCCTTCCACGGGTCGGTTCGGTAGGCGAGAAGTGCTTGCGGTCGAAGGGATTCCGACCGGTGCGGGTCGCTATCAGCGGGAATCCGCGAGTCGTGCTTCGTGGAGCCGGTCGGCGAGCCAGCCGGTCACCTGCGCCAGCAGGCCGGCGTCGACGGGCCTGCGCAGCAGGCGGCGGTAGGCGCGCACCGACGGTCGGCCTGGGTCCCTGCGCAGCAGGTGGGTGAGGTCGGGGATCCGGTGGACCTCGGCCTCGCCGGGCACCAGCCGGTGGATCTCGTCCAGGTCGGCGGGGTCGACCTGGACGTCCTTGCCGCCGGTGATCGCCAGCACGGGCGCCTGGATGTTCGCCAGGTCCGCGCGCGGGTCGTGGCCGAGCATCTCCCGGAACCACCGGGCGTTCACGGGAAGTCCGTGGACGCGCGCCACGTCTGTGCTGGTCGCCTTGATCCGGGCGAGGTGCCGGGAACCGAGGGCGCGCAGCAGCGGCCGAACGGGCGCGGGCAGGTCGCGGGCGATCATTCCGGCCTGCCAGCGCAGCGCGTCCTCGCCGCGGCGGGCGAACCCGGCCAGCAGTACCACCGCCTGGACCAGCGGGTCCGAGCCGAGGGACATGGCGTGGACGGCGCCCTCGCTGTGGCCGATCACGCCGATGGCATCGGCCCGGATGTCGGGCCGTGCGGCCAAGGCGCGGAGCGCTGCGGCGGCGTCGCGAGTGTTGTCGGTGAACCCGGTCGCCCGCCAGTCGCCGGATGTGGCGCCGACGCCGCGTCGGTCGTAGCGCAGTGCGGCGATGCCCCGCGCCGCGAGCGCGGCGGCCAGCGGCGGCCCGAGTTCCATGCGGAGTCCCCGGGAGTTGGCGTCGCGGTCCAGCCGCCCGGATCCGTGCAGCAGCAGGACCGCCGGGTGCGGGCCGGGGCCCGCGGGCAGGGTCAGCGTGCCTATCAGGGGCAGCCCGTCGTCCGCGGTCGCCGTCATGTCGGTGTCGGGCAAGATCCAACCCTTCTCATTGTTATCGATTTTGAGAACGTTATCAGGCGTGAGAACATTGGTCCATGGCAACCGCGGACCTCCTCCTGCACCCAGTCCGGGCGCGCATCCTGCAGACGCTGTTCGGCTCGGATCCGCTGACCACCGCGCAGCTGCGCGAACGCCTGCCAGACGTCGCGCCGGCGACGATGTACCGGCACGTCGCAGTGCTCGCGGAGGCGGGCGTGCTGGAAGTGGTGGAGGAGAAGCGGGTGCGCGGCACGGTGGAGCGCAGCTACCGGGTGCGCCAGGAGCAGGCGGTGGTGGACCCGGCCGCCCGGGAGGCGATGGCCCTGGAGGACCACCGCCGCGCCTTCACCGCGTTCTCGGCGTCGCTCATGGCGGACTTCGAGCGCTATCTCGCCAGCCATGGTGCCGATCCCGCCGGCGACGGTGTCGCCTACCGGCAGGGGGCGGTGTGGCTGACGAAGGAGGAGTTCGCCGAACTGATCGAGGAACTCGACGCGGCGGTCGTCGCGCGGACCGGCAACGCCCCGACCGCAGACCGGGTCCGCCACGTGTTCAGCCTCGTCTCCGTACCGGACAAGGCAGCGGAACCGCCCGGCGAAGAGTGATCGGGAAGGCGAGCTCCGGGGCTTCGCCGGCTGGACTGCCGTGATCACCGCGAATGGGACGATCCCGGCCGCGGATGTGGAAAGATCGGTCCGTGAACCTGACTCCGGCAACGCTTTTCGGCCGCTGCGCAGTGGTGCTCGCTGGTGCCGCGGTGCTCGCCGCTTGCACCGGCCCCGACTCCGCGCCGCCGCCGGAACCCGCTCCGACCAGCCAGGCCGCGGGCTGCCCGGAGTCCGGCGTCGAGATCACCGCGGGCCCGGTGGACGCCGCGATGGGTCTGCGCGCGATGGGCATCGTCATGACCAACTGCGGCACCCGCGACTACACGGCGAACGGGTTCCCGGTGGTCCGGGTGCTGGACGCGGCCCGCCGGCCGCTGGACGTCGTGGTCGGCAACGGATCGGAGCCGGTCAGCGCCCCGGACAGCTACGACGTGCCGCCCGAGCCGGTCACGCTGCGGCCCGGCGATCAGGTGACCGCGCGGGTCCTGTGGCGAAACGACGTGGCGGACTCGACGGTGCCCGCCGTGGACGGCAGCTACCTGGAGATCGCTCCGGCGGCGGGCGAACCGGTCCAGGTCGTCGAGCCGGACGGCGGGATCGATCTGGGCACCACCGGTCGGCTGGCCGTGAACGCCTGGGCCGTCGACTCCTGACCCGGGGGACAGCGGTCTACCGGCAGGCCGCGGTGTGGCCGACGGGAAGAAGAATTCGCAGTTTCAATTGAAACTGCGGCTCTTCGGCATGTTGGGCCCCGACACGCCGGGTCCTGTGGACAACTTCCGCAATTTCAATGGAAATCAGACCTCTGATTTCCATTGAAATTGCGGAGGACCGAACCTGGGGTGCCGCCGTGTGCCGCGCTGATCGACGCCCGAGGAGAGTCCATTTCGGACAGATGGCTGCCGGAGTTCGCGGGGCTACGGCTTGGCGTTCTTGCGGAGCTTTGCGCGGACCGCTCGGGTGGCGATCGGGCCGAGCCCTTCCAGGACGTCCACCAGCTCGGCGAGCCGGCCGAGGGCTTCGAGCGCCTGCTCGCCGCCTTCGGGGTCGACCGACTCGAACATCGTGAGGCCGAGGAAGCTCGCCGACACCGCGTGCGCCAGCGCGCCCGGGTCGGTCACCTCGGCCAGCGGCGACCCGGCCAGCACCCGCTCCAGCGCCGTGCGCACCTCGACGATCCACTTGTCCAGCGCCGTGCGGGTGGCCTCCGCTAGCCGGCCGCCGGCCTGTGCCCCGGCGAGGGTCTGGGCCAGCACGACCATGTTGCCGTCGGCGCGTTCCCCGACGTGGATCTCCCGGCCCAGCGCAAGCAGTTCGCCCAGCGTGGACACCTCGGCGAACCGCGCCCGGTAGTGGGCGACCCGGTCTTCGGTCGCCGTGATGCAGGCCTGCGCGACCAGCTCGTCGACGCTGCCGAAGTGGTAGAAGATCAGCGCCTGGTTGACGTCGGCGGCGGCGGCGACGGTCCGCGCGGAAACCGCGGTGATGCCCTGCAGCCGGATGACTTCCATGGCCGCGTCCACCAAGCGCTGCTTGGTGGCCACGCTGCTGGTTCGCCGGCCCGTGCTCATCAGTCCAGGACCTTCTCACGGAGCGGCTTGACCGCCCCGCTCACCCCGCTGCCGAGCCGGACGTACCGCGCGGCGAAGCTGCCGCGGTAGCCGAACAGCGGCCCGAACCGCCGGTTCGCAACGGCGACCTGGATCCGGAACAGCCCGCTGTCCTCGTCGAACCACTCGTCGACGTGCGCGGTGCCCGCGAGCGCCTGCGGGACGGGCGTGCGTGCTCCGACGCGGAACCCGCCGGAGCGGATCCGGAACCCGCCGTCGGGGCGCACCGCGATGTCCAGGTCCACCGCGAGGTGCTGGTGCGTGCCGAGGTAGTCGACGATCCGGTCGCCGGTGTAGAGCATCTGCGCGTCGAATCGCCGTCGCCGCCGCGGGAATTCGAAGGTGCGGACGAACGAAACCGTCTCGCGGCCGTAGGAGTCGACGTACGGGTAGTTCTCGATGACGAACGGGATGTTCCGGCCGCGTTCGGGGAACAAGATGTGCCGCGTCGAACCGAGCCACAGGAACGGGAGGGTGAACGCGGGTCCGCGCCACACGCGGTCCATCACGCCGTGCCCGATCATCCCGACGCCGTCCGCCACCGACAGGTCGAGGCGTTCCCGCATCCGCGGGTGCAGGTTCGCGAACTCCGCGCCGAGCGCGCGGGCGAAGATGCCGGTCACGGTCGCTCCAGCGCGGCGAGCGCCCGGGGCGCCGCACCGTGGCTGCCGGCCGGGCGGGATCGGCGGCACCGCGCGGCGGATGGCGTCAGCGGCGATTGCCGCTCGGGCGCTGTCCCGGTCTCCAGCCAGATCCGGAGCCGGTCGAACGACCACGCGGTCATCCAGCCGAAGAGCGGCCGGAACGCGACGTCGGCCAGCCTCCCGAAGCGGCCCCAACGCGTGGCGTAGTCGAACCCGGTGATGAAGCGGATCCCGTCGTCGGTGGGGGTGTAGCGCCAGAAACCGGAGCCGGAGCGGATGAGCGAGAGCGGGTCGGCCGAGGCGAACCGCAGCACGGAGGTCCGGGTGCCGTCGGGCCGGAACCGCTCGCCGGAATGCGTGCCGAGACCGGTGACGCGCAGCCCCAGGACCTTCGTCGCGTAGCGGAACCGGCCCGCGGTCAGCGGGGCGATGTCGGTGAACCGCAGGTCCCAGCGGCGGTGCAGGGCCGGGTCCTGCGTGTGCTGCCAGAGCGCGTCGAGGTCGGTGCGGATCAGCGCCTCCACGTAGAGGGGCTTCGGATGCATCGCTTCTGCCTCCTCATTTGAGCGACTGCTCAAACAGTAGCCGAAAAGTTTGAGCAGTCGCTCAAGAACGCACGATGTCACTGCCCGTGATCGGTTCGTGGCGTTCGGGAGTCGCGAAAGGTGTTGTGGGGCTTGGGGATTTTGGCGGTGGCGAAGTATTGGAAACTTACTTCGGATGACGTATAAAGTTACGCATGTCCGAGGTCAACGAGCGTTCGGCGCCCACCGGGAACGAGGCCCTGCGTCGCATCCGCACCGATGCGGTGCTGGCCGCGCTTCGCGAGCACGGCCCCGTTTCCCGCACCGAGCTCGCCGGGCTGACCGGGTACCGGCCCTCTTCGCTGACCGAGATCGTGCGCGAACTGATGGCCTCCGGGCACGTCGTCGAGGCCGGTGCCGGCGACTCCTCCGGCGGCCGTCGGCCGCGGATGCTGGAGTTCAACCCGGCCGCCGAATCGCTGATCGCCGTGTCCCTGGAGGGGGAGCAGGCGCGCGTTTCCGTGGTCGACCTGGCCGGTGTGCTGCTCGGCGCGCACAGCCGCGCCGTTGATCCGCACGAGCCGCTGGACGGGTTGGTCGCCATCATCGAGCAGGCGCTGAAGGAACATCCGCGGCCTCGCCCCGGGCGCGTGGTGTTCTCGCTCCCCGGCGTCGCCACCGCGGAGGGTGCCGTGACGCTCTCGCCAGTGCTGGAGGCGCTCGGCGGGCGGTCGCTCACCGACGCGCTGACCGAGCGGGTCGGGCTGCCCGTGCAGGTTTCCAACGACGTCAACCTCATCGCGCTGGGGGAGCGCGACCGGGGTGCCGCCGCCGACGTCGACGACCTGGTGCTGATCTACGTCGGTTACGGCATCGGCGCCGCCGTGGTCTCCGGCGGCACGCTCTGCCGGGGCGCCGCCGGGTTCGCCGGTGAGATCGGCTTCCTGCCCGCCGGGCTGCCGCCCACGCCGCACACCGGCGGGCGCGGCGAGTTCGAGCGGCGCTGGAGCGTACCGGGAATCCGGCAGGCGCTGTCCGAAATGGACGGTGGATCGACCGGTGCGCCGGTCGCCGAGCTGGCCGACCGGGCCGGTGAACCCGCCGTCGCCGCGCTGCGCAGGCAGGTCATCGAGGCCTGGGCCTACGCCGCCATCGTCTGCGCGTGCGTGGTCAACCCGGCGCGCGTGGTCTTCGCCGGTGCCGCGACCGAACTCGGTCCGGACGGGCTCGCCGAACTCGCCGAGCTGGTCGGTTCGGCGGCGCCGTCCGCACCCGAGGTCGTGTTCGCCGAACTGGGCGCGCAGGCGCTGCACATCGGCGCCGTTTCCCCGTCCCTGATGTCCCCCGCTGCGAACACCACGCAGCCCTCGCGCGAAGGGTAGCCATGCGCAGAATCCTCTCCATCGTCGCCGGCGTGCTGATGCTCGCCGGTGTGACCGCCGGCTGCGGCCTGACCCCCGCCGGCGGCGACTCCGGCCTCACCATCTACACCGCCCGCGACAAGGCGCTCGCCGAGAGCGTGGTCAAGGACTTCGAGGCCGCCTACCCCGAATACCAGGGCAAGGTCCGGATCCTGACGCTCGGCGCGCAGGAGGCGTCCGAGCGGGTGTCCGCCGAGAAGGGCCGCCCGCAGGCAGACATCTGGTGGGGCGGCTCGCAGCAGCAGTTCACCCAGGCCGCGAACGCCGACCTGCTCGCCCCCGTGCCGGACCAGGTGCGCGACCGGGTTCCGGAGCGCTACCGCGACGCGCAGGGCCGCTGGGTCGGCGAGATGGTGCTCGCCGAGGTCGTCTTCTACAACGACCAGATGCTCACCCCCGAGCAGGCCCCGAAGGACTGGGACGACCTGCTCAAGCCGGAGTACCGGGACAAGATCGTCATCCGCGACGTGGCCGCGTCCGGCACGATGCGCAGCATCTACTCGGCGATGATCACCCGCAACGGCGGCGCGAACCCCGAGCCGGGCTACGAGTGGCTGCGCAAGCTCGACGCCAACACGAAGGTCTACGCGGCCAACCCGACCGACCTGTACCTGCGCATCCAGCGGCAGGAAGCGCCGATCAGCGTGTGGAACCTGCAGGACGTCATGCTGCAGCAGAAGAAGACCGGCGCGCCGTTCAAGCCGGTGGCGACCACCTCCGGCGTCCCGCAGCTGATCGACGGCATCGCCAAGGTCAAGGGCGGCCCCAACGGCGCCGCCGCGGACAAGTTCCTCGACTTCCTGCTCGGCGTCGAGAAGCAGAAGCAGCTGGCCGAGGAGTACTTCCAGATCCCGACCGTCGAGCAGGCCGGTCAGCCGAGCTGGCTGGCGCCGCTGAACCTGCACGAGATGCCGGTCGACTGGAGCCTGGCCGCCGAGAAGGAGACCGAGTGGATCTCCCACTGGAGCGAACACATCAAGAACAAGAACTAGAACCTGTCGCCGGACTCACTTTGCGTGGCGGTGCGGGTGGCGGCCCCCCTGCGGGAATTACGGCCGCCGCCTGGACTGTGGGAGCCCCGACTTACGTATGACCAATACGCGGCCTCGGGGCTGTCCTCGCCCAGTAGCCCAGAAGGGCGGGCACCGTCTGAGAACCCGCGGCGGTGCAAGCTGCGAGGGTGGGCTAAGGGGTCGTTTCAGAATGGGGTGAGTTTGCGGGCGAGGATCATGCAGTGTCCTAGCTGGAGGAAGGCGTCGTGCATGAAGTCGTGGGCTTCC
>NZ_JBWKKH010000040.1:0-84564 GCF_056431645.1 Saccharopolyspora sp. NPDC045839 | reverse complement strand
GAGGGACGGGAGGGGTTTGGGTCTCTTTCGGGAAAGGGGTCGGGTGCGCCGCTCCCTTTCGCTCCGTTGGGCCCCTTGGCTTTCCTTCCCCAAAAAACCGCCGCCCCCTTGCGAACGCGGGGTGGCGATTTCGCGCGAAATCGCCGTAGCCGGGCGCCCGTCGGGGGGAGCGGGCCGGGACAACGCCCCGACCGCTGCTCGCACTTTCGGGCATTCGGGCGGCCCGAAGGCGAAGAATTTCCGCTCTGCACGTATCGACCCGGTTTCAGATCGGATTTCGACGGTGCCGAATCAGTCGAACGGTGGAATGGTGGGCCCCGCAGTTGATCAACCGAGGACACGACGATGGTCCGATATATCCCGCGGCGGCCGACCGGCTGCGCCCGGGACTCGTGAGTGCTTTGGAGCGTCATAGCAATCCAAAGCGCTCACGAGCGCTTGCGGACCACTGGCAGGTTCGGTGATCGACAGCGCACCCCACAGGTCCACTTAGGACACCAGTTCTGGTTTTGCGAGGTAGCGAACTTTGACTGCCAGGAAGCTCCACTGGTGGCGAGCCGCTGTGGTCACGGCGAGCGTCACCGGGCTGCTGACCGGCGCAGCCCACACTGCCCTCGGCGCCGGCCCGAATGCCACCCCCATGACCCCGGCCGCGCCCGACACCGTCGAGCAGCGCGCCTTCGAATCGGCCGCCGCCGAGTTCGGCATCCCGATGCCGCTGCTGATGGCGACCTCGTTCCAGCTCACCAGGTGGGAAGACCACAACGGTGAGCAGAGCGTGGCCGGCGGCTACGGCCCGATGCACCTGACCGACATCGACCCCGACGAGCTCCGCAGCGAGAACCCGAAGCTGCAGAAGCTCGGGGACCACCCGACGCTGCACACCCTGACCGAGGCCGCGGCGCTGGTGGGCCTCCCGCCGGAGCAGGTGAAGCGCGACCCGGAGCAGAACATCCGGGCCGGTGCCGCGCTGCTGGCCCAGCGCGCCAAGAACCTCGGCGAGGGAGACCTGCCGAACAACATCGGCGGCTGGTACCCGGCGATCGCCGAGCTCAGCGGCAGCCCGCAGGCCAGCGGCGCGCAGTCCTTCGCCGACGACGTCTACGACGTGCTCGGCCAGGGCCGCGCCCGCACCACGTCGACCGGCCAGCGGCTGGCATTCGCCAAGATCCCGGAGGTGTTGCCGGACCGGGATCTCACCGGCACCAACCTGAAGAACGTCAAGGACGCCCCGCTCGGCCCGAAGCCGGAGTGCCCGACCGAGCTGGACTGCCGCTACATCCCGGCGGCCTACGCCCCGACCGATCCGCAGGATCCCACCGGCGGCTACGGCAACTACGACACGGCGAACCGGCCGAAGGACGTCAAGATCGACTCCATCGTCATCCACGACACGGAGACCTCGTACCAGACGGCGATCTCGGCGTTCCAGAACCCGGCGCACGGCGCGGCGTCGCACTACATCGTCCGCTCCTCCGACGGCCAGATCACGCAGATGGTCCCCACCAAGGACATGGCGTGGCACGCCGGCAACTGGGACCGGAACATGCGCTCGATCGGCATTGAGCACGAGGGCTTCGCCGCCGAGGGCGGCAAGTGGTACACCGAGCAGATGTACCGCTCGTCGGCGGAGCTGGTGAAGTACCTGGCGGACAAGTACGACATCCCGCTGGACCGCGAGCACATCGTCGGCCACGACGACGTCAGCGCCGACAACCCGGCGAAGGCGGGCGGTGAGCACTACGACCCGGGCCCGTTCTGGGACTGGGCGCACTACATGAAGCTGCTGGACGAGCCGCTGGACGGCGACACCGGCGGCGACGACGTGGTGACCATCTTCCCGCGGTTCGACGCGAACCGGCCGGAGGTCGTCGAGTGCCAGAAGGACAAGCCCTGCCAGACACTTCCGGCGCAGGGCGCGAACTTCCTGTACCTGCACACCGAGCCGCGCGATGACGCGCCGCTGATCGGCTCGCCCACGGTGCACCCGGACGGCTCGCCGGGCACGACCAAGATCGAGGACTGGTCGGCCAAGGCCAACACGGGCCGGCAGTACGCGGTGGCGGAACGCTCGGGCGACTGGCTGGCCATCTGGTTCGACGGCAAGAAGGCCTGGCTGCGCGACCCGGGCGGCACGAACACGGCACCCGCCGACGGCGCCGACCTGGTCACGCCGGTCCGGGACCAGATCCCGACCTACGGCCTGTCGCTGCCGCAGCCGGGCGACTACCCGTCCGGCATCGACCCGCGCAAGATCAAGCCGCTGCCGTACAAGGTGCCGGCCGGTCAGGTGTACGTCGCGGGCGAGGAGACCAAGGCGCTCGACTACAACGTGGTCTACGACGGGCTGAACGACCCGGACAACCACGAGGTGATCGTCGGCGACGAGGTCTACGTCCCGATCTCGTACAACTACCGCTGGGTCTACGTGAAGGAATCGGACCTCAAGTCGGTCTGATGACCCCGGCGGAGCGCCCTGCCCAGCGGGGCGCTCCGCCGACCGCCTAGTGCTGCCCGTGCTCTTGCAGGTGGCGTTGGAGATCGTGCAAGTGCTCGTGCGTCTCGCAGATCACGTCGTCCTCCGCGCAGTGGTGGTGGTCCTGCTGCTGAAGAGCGAGCTGCGCCGCAGGCGCAGGACTGGCCGCGAACGCAGCCGGGGCGAGGCCGGACAGGAGTGGCACCGCCAGCAAGATGCCGAGCGATCCGCGCAGAACAGTACGCATCACCGATGCTCCTTCGGTTGATGTTCGCCGAGACTCGGAAATCTCGGCACTTTCCGAACCGAACGGCTGGAAATCGGCTCCGCCGACCGAGCCTACGTGCCCGCGCGGACCGAATCCCGAGCCCAAAGGTCCTTGACACCAGTCGTGTCCGATGTAGACATTCGACGCGATTTCCGGGATGCCCCATCCCCGGCACACTGGCGGGATGAGCGTGCGGCCCCTGGGACTCATCGGCTCGGCGGCAGGCGGCGCGGAGCGGATCCGCCCGGCCCTGATCGAACCGGCCATCGCGCGGGGCGCCCCGCCGATGACTTTCGCACCTGCTGTCGACCGCCTAGCGGTTCTGCCCGTGTTCGTGCGAGTGGTGCTCGTGCTCGTGCTCGTGCGCGTGCATCTCGCAGATCACATCGCCCTCCGCGCAGTCGTGGTGGTGCATCTGCTGAGGGGCGAGCTGCGCCGCCACCGCAGGCGCCGGACTGACCGCGAACGCGGCCGGGGCGAGGCCGAACAGGAGTGGCACCCCCAGCGCGATGCCGAGCGATCCGCGCAGAACAGTACGCATCACCGATGCTCCTTCGGTTGATGTTCGCCGAGACTCGGAAATCTCGGCACTTTCCGAACCGAACGGCTGGAAATCGGCTCCGCCAACCGAGCCTACGCGCCCGCGCGCGCCGAATCCGGAGCCCAAAGGCCCTGGTCCCCTGTGGACATCCACCGCGGTTCCCGGATGATCCGTCCCCCGACATACTGGCGGGATGAGCGTGCGGACCCTGGGACTGATCGGATCGGCGGCAGGCGGCGTGGAGCGGATCCGCCCGGCCCTGATCGAACCGGCCATCGCGCGGGGTTGGCGGGTCGCGGTGACGCTCACGCCCGCGGCCGGTGCGTGGCTGCGGGCGCTCGGCGAGGTCGAGCGGATCGAGCAGGTCACCGGCCTGCCGTGCCGGGTCGAGCCCCGGCTGCCCGGCGCCGGCCGCCCGCATCCGCCCATCGACCGCTACCTGGCGTGCCCGGCGACGGCGAACACGGTCGCCAAGCTCGCCCTCGGATTAGCCGACAACCAGGCCCTGACCACGCTGGGCGAGGCGATGGGGACCCCCGGGATCCCGGTGGTGGTGTTCCCGAAGATCAACGTCACGCAGGTCCGCCACCCGGCGTGGAAGTCGCACGTGGAAACGCTGCGCCAGGCCGACGTGCAGCTCCTGACGGGCGACGACTACTGGCCCCTGCAAGGCCCCAGGAGCGATCAGGCCCTGGAGATCCCCTGGCTCAAGATCCTCGACGCGGCGCTCGACGACTGAGCCCGACCCTCAGCGCCCGTGCTGCTGCATGTCTTGCTGGTGCTGGTGTTGTTGCTGGTGCTCCTGACAGACCCAGTCGTCCTGGTTGCACTGATCGGTCTGCTGCTGCGGGGCGAGCTGCACCGCCACCGCAGGTGCCGGAAGGGCGGCGAACGCGGCCGGGGCGAGCGCGGCGACTCCGAACAGGAGAGGCAGCGCCAGCGCGAGGCCGAGCGAACCGCGCAGAACAGTACGCATCACCGATGCTCCTTCGGTTGATTATCGGAGAGGCCCGCACAATCCCGCCGGACCCCGGTATGTTCCGACCGAATCGCTAGAACCCGGCTCCGCCGAAGAACTGTACGCGCGCACGAGCACCGGCCCCTGAGGCCAAAGGCCCTGGAAACCGGCCGTGAACGGTCGAGGCACGCACAAGTTGGGGTGACGCCAGTGGACGACGACTTGACGCTCGCGGACGTGGTGGACGGCGCCATCGGCAGGTGGCGGCGAATGCGGAGCGAGTCCGCCAGGCAGGTGGCCGACCGGGACTTCCGGACCTGGCTGTTCGAGACCCTCCCGGAGCAGGCGGCGAGCTCAGGCCCGTACGACCCGCGCGACCACGCCTTCGTCGTGTACGAGACCGTGACGGCGCTCTACCGCGCCGGCGACATCGCCGACTCGTTCCTGCTGCTGCGCTGGTACGGCGAGCATTACGCGCACCACCCGGACCCCGAACTGGGCGCGCGGGTGATCGACATGCTGACCGACCTGTGCGCCTACACCGGGCAAGCCGATGCGGCGGGCAACGCCGCCGCAGCCGGCGTCCTGCGCGACGTGGTGGACGCCGTCCGCAGGCCGGTGGACGTCCGGGTGGAGCGCGCGCTGTGCCGGGCGCTGGCGATCCACGCGCACCTGCGCGGCGATCACCTCGCGACAGGCAAGAACCTGTCGGGCAAACGCGAGGAACAAGCGGCGCTGTGGACGGAGATCTTTCGGCGGTACCGGCACAATACGGATCCTGAACTGCGCGGGAGAGCGGCGCAGGGCTTGTACAACACGGCGCTGGTGTCGCTCCAGGAAGGCGATGAAAGGGCCGCCCGGGAGAAGTTCGACGAGCTCCTGAAGTCGTTCGGCCGGGATCGGGGCGGGAATCCCGACGTGGACGAATGGCTCAGCCGGGCAGAGCACGCGGGCGCGGTGCTGGACGGGTTCGCGGTCGGCGAGCCCGAGCTGAACCTCGACTACCTGCGAAAGCAGCGCGATTGGGACCGCAGGAGGCGGCGCAGGGGCTTCGGCCTGCCGTGGCTGCTGGCGGGTGCCCCGCGGAACCACATGGCCAAACTCGTCCGCGCCGCCCGGGAGAAGCACCTGAGCTCGGTCGGCCAGGTCCGCAGCTGGCTGTGCTCCGGCGAACCGTTCGTGCTCCTGCTGCGCAACTTCGGCCTGGCCGAGGAGTCGGGCCTCTCGTCGACGCTCGCGTCGGCCCTCGAGGATCCCGGCGATCCGCAGGGCGACTACGTGCAGACCATCGTGTACCGCGACTGCGGTCCCGCACTGGCGGAACTGGAACTCGCGGTGCCGATGATCACGGTGGCCAGCACGAAGGCGGGCGAGCTGGAGCTGTCGTCCGCGTTCGGCCAGTTCGTCCCCAGGGCCGCCCTGTACCTCCCGGATGCCACGTGGTTCGAGACCGTCGCGAAGCTGATCCCGCTGGCCGCCCAGATCATCGTCTGGGCGGCGGAGCTGACCCCCGCCCTGGCCCAGGAGATCACCTGCCTGGAGGAACACGGCCGCACGGCCGACGCGCTGATCATCGTGGACGAACCGCCCTCGACGATGCAGAAGGCGTTCCTGCCGCGCAGCGGGAACGAGGTGCTGACGACGAACCACCCGGCGCTCGCGGCGTTCCCGAACGTGGTCGACGCACGCGAGTTCAAGAACCTGGGCGTCGCGGATTCCCCGCCCCTCCAACAACTTCTCAACGCACTGGAGGCGGCCCGCGCGGTCCCGATCGAGCAGCGCATCGAACGAATCAGGACCCACCTGGCCTAGGCGGTCGTTCCAGGATGGTGCGCGCGCACCCGTGAGCAGTGACCGTCCGGGCGCAGGGCGGGGCCAGGCACCGGGGCAGGCAGGGGCAGAAAGTCCTTGGTCCGGCCCGCTCACCGGGTGCAGTCTGGCGCTGTGCCCGGGGAGGACTTCGAGACGGCGCTTGCGGAGCTTGCGGATTTCCCGCTGGTGGAGGCGATTTTCGGCCGCCGCTCGCGGCGTTTCGCCCTGGGCGACGAGATCCCGGACGGTCCGCTCGCCTACCGCTCCAGGCGCGAGCCGATGCCGCTGACGGACCTGGAGCGGATGCTCGTGCTGAGCGCGATGGGCGGCACGACCGGCTGGCACTACTCGATCACCCGGAACGCCCGCTACGCCCCGCACGTCGCGAACTACGCCGGCGCCGCCGCCGGACGCACCTTCCCGTCCGCGGCCGGGGTCCACACCGCCGAGTTCTTCTTCACCGACGACTCCGGGCTCTACTTCTTCCCGACCCGCGACGCCGGCGCGCTGGTCGACCCGGCCGTCGAGGAGATCACCCCGGAGCTGGTGGTCGAGCGGCACCGCGAGCGGCTGCGCCGGCTCTCGCCCGGGCGGCTGTACCTGCCGGCGGAGGAGCCCTACCTGGAGGGGCACAACACCTGGTGCGTCAACGTTCCCGGTTCGCTGCTGGTCATCCCGGTGGCGGACATCGCCCAGCACCTCGTCGCCATCCTGTGCTTCTTCGCCCAGAACGGCTACGCGATCTACGACGACGTCAACGATCGCGAGATCCCCGGGCTGGCGGAGTTCGGCGGGCTGGTCGACGTCGAGGAGCCGTTCCCGCTCACCTTCGCCGAGCAGTACGGGCTGACCGAGGCGACGGCGGAGCTGGCTTCCGCCTGCTACGCGGGCGTGCTGATGCTGCAGGCGATGGGGCTCGGCGGCTGGATGTTCGACGGGATCGACCGATTCGCGATGCTCGGCGCCTCGGGCGATCCCGGCGTCCCCGGTCTCGGGTTCCGCTACGACGAGGACGAGCGCTGGCCGACCCCGAACCCCACCGGCCGGGAAGGCGTCTTCGAGGCCTGCTGCCCACCGCGGTACCGCGACATGGCGGCGGCGGTCGAGGCGTTCGCCGAACGCAAGTTCGGCCCCGGCGGGCCGTTCCACCGCGACACCCCGGGTGCCTGGATCGACACCCCGGGCTTCCGCGGCAGCGCCCTGGTGCACGACGCCGAGTTCAAGGCGTGCGTCGCGCTCCAAGCGCAGTACGTCCTGGACACCTTCGGGAAGTTCCCCGGGACGGTGCCGACGGTGTTCATCCTGAACTACGTCCAGGCCCACCACCTGGACCTGGACTTCTACGACCGCTTCTTCAAACCCGGCGCCTACCTGCACACCCACGCCACGCACATGCAGAAGTGGCACGGCGGAGGCGAAGATCCTTGACCACGAATCCCCGGGCCGACAGCCGCTGCGGATCGCGGGCGAGGAGCGTCAGGCCGGGGGGAAGTTCCACAGCTGGGTCAGCGCTCCGGACCGCTGGTCCATGACCGACCAGTAATTGCCGCCGGTGTTGAACGGAGTCACGACGCGGCCATCCGCTCGGGAACTGATCAGGTGTCCGCCGCCGACGTAGGGCAGCTCCCATTGCTGGTTGAGGCCTTGTGCGCAGCTCTGCTGCACGACCGCCGTCCTCCCGTCGGGCGCGTTGTAGTTGCCGACCGCGAGGCAGAGGTTCGTGTCGATGTTCCGGATCTGGTAGTGGCCGGCGCCGAGGGCCTCCGGCCGCCACAGCTTGCCGCCCGGAGCCTCCTCGACGGCGTTCGCCCAGGTGACGATGTTCTCGGCCTTGTTCGCACCGTATCCGGTCGGAATCAGCTTCTGACCGGAACTCACGTTGACGATCCGAACAGCGGTTTGGCGAACGTCACCGGCCCCCTGGCGCGCTTCGTCGGCCTGCGCCGCGGAGACGGCCCCGACAGCGGGGAGCAGGACCGTGGCCGCTGCTGCTGAAACGACCTGGAGGATTCGCGAATACATGAAAGCCCCTTCCTGATCTCATTCGGACACGAGCACTTCCGCCGTTGCCCCGCGCCGACGTTCCCGCCACCGCCGGGAAACCGCCGAACGAGCACGACCAACGGGTGTCCCCCACCCGCACGGGAACCAGTCCGCACGTGGACGTCCTGGTGCTCACCAGCGCGAGCACCATCCAGGCACTGCTGCGCGCGGACCTGACACCGGTGGCGGTTTCGCGCGAAACCGGCGCCCTGCACTCCAGGCGGCCAACGCCCCGCGCGTGCCCGCGCGGCATTCCGAGACGCCCGACGGCTGAACAGTTCAGTTCTTGCTGATATGTCACTGAGCGCTGTACTGTTCCGCTCATGCTGACGTGTGAGACGCGGGGCGCGGCGCTGGCCCGGCTGGGCAAGGCGCTCGCCGATCCGACTCGTTGCCGGATCCTGATCGCGCTACTCGACGGGGAGAGTTATCCGGGCGTGCTCGCCGAGCAGCTGGGGCTGAGCCGCTCGAACGTCTCCAACCACCTGGCCTGCCTGCGCGGTTGCGGGCTTGTCGTGGCCACCTACGAAGGCCGCCAGGTCCGCTATTCCCTGGCCGATGCCCACCTGGCGCGCGCGCTCGGCGAGCTGGTCCAGGTCGTGCTCGCCGTGGAAACGGATCAGCCGTGCCTCAACGACGCCCAGGCGGCGGCGATCGAGCCCGGGGTAGCGCGATGAGCGGGGATGTCCGGCGCGGGTCACCGGTAGAGCCGGACGGCTGCGTCGACGGCTGCTGCGCGGCGGACACCACGGCCGACTCGCAGCGACGCGCGGTGCTGGCCCGTCGGGTTCGGTGGCTGGTCGCCGCGACGATCACCTACAACGTCATCGAGGCGGTCGTGGCGATCTCGGCCGGAACGGCGGCCTCGTCGACGGCGTTGATCGGCTTCGGCCTGGACTCGGTGATCGAGGTCGCCTCCGCAGCGGCGGTGGCGTGGCAGTTCTCCGGCAGCGACCCCGAAGCCCGGGAACGGGCGGCGCTGAAGGTGATCGCGGTGTCGTTCTTCGCACTGGCCGCCTACGTCACGGTCGAGTCGGTGCGAACCCTGCTCGGCGCGCAGTCGGCCGACCACTCGACGGTGGGCATCGTGCTGGCCGCGGTGTCGCTGCTGGTGATGCCGTTCCTGTCGGCGGTCCAGCGCCGCGCCGGCCGGGAACTCGGTTCGGCCAGCGCGGTCGCGGATTCCAAGCAAACCCTGCTGTGCACCTACCTGTCGGGCGTCCTGCTGCTGGGGCTGCTGCTCAACAGCTTCCTCGACTGGTCCTGGGCGGACCCCGTCGTCGCCCTGGTGATCGCGGCGGTGGCGGTGAAGGAAGGCCGAGAAGCCTGGCGCGGCCACCACTGCTGCTGACCGCCGCCTCGCGCTCAGGCGTTGGTGATCGATGCGTCGTCATCGGCGCAGCACTGCGCCTCGGTCGCACCGAAGGTCTGGGAGTCGGCTTTGACGACGTAGACCTCCCAGGGTTCGCGGCCGGGCCCGTGGACCCAGACCTTGTCCTGGCGGGCGTAGCAGCAGGTGGTGTCCTCCTCGACGTCGGTGAACAGGCCGAGCGCCTTGAGCCGTTCGGTGGCGGCGTCGACCTGCTCGGTGCTGTCGACCTCGACGCCGAGGTGGTCCATCACCGTGTCCTGGCCCGCCTCGCCCTCCAGCAGGACGAGCTTCAGCGGCGGTTCGGCGATGGCGAAGTTGGCGTAGCCGGGCCGCCGCTTGGCCGGCTCGGCGCCGAAGAGCTTCGAGTAGAACGCGATCGATCCTTCGAGGTCACCGACCCGGAGGGCGAGCTGCATGCGTGACATCGCATCCCCTTGCTTAGATGTTCATCTAAATATACGACCACAGCTTGAACCTCTGTTTCGACATCTGTCAAGATAGATGCATGTCGAAACAAGGTCCCGAGGATGCGACCCAGTGCTGCTCGCCGGTGATGCGGGAACCGCTGAACGCGGAGCAGTCGGCCGAACTGGCCCGGGTGTTCAAGGCGATCGGCGAGCCGGTGCGGCTGCGGCTGCTGTCGCTGATCGCCTCGCACGCGGGCGGGGAGGCGTGCGTGTGCGACCTGACCGGGGCGTTCGAGCTGTCCGGGCCGACGATCTCGCACCACCTCAAGGTGCTGCGCGAAGCCGGGGTGATCGAGGGCGAACGGCGCGGGACCTGGATCTACTACCGCGTGCGCCCCGAAACCCTGCGGGCCGTCTCGTCCGTGCTGGTGCCGGCCGACGCCGAGGCGGTCACCGCATGACCCGGGCGGCGGAGGCCCCGGTGGCCGCGCGCTTGTCGACGCTGGACCGGCTGCTGCCGGTGTGGATCGGCGCGGCCATGGTGGCCGGATTGCTGGCCGGGCGGTGGATCCCCGGCCTCGGTCCGGCCTTGGACGCCGTGCAGGTGGACGGCATTTCGCTGCCGATCGCGCTGGGCCTGCTGGTGATGATGTACCCGGTACTGGCCAAGGTCCGCTACGACCGGCTGGCGACGGTCACCGGCGACAAGCGGCTGATGGTGTCCTCGCTGGTGCTCAACTGGGTCGCGGGCCCGGCGGTGATGTTCGCGCTGGCCTGGGCGTTCCTGCCCGACCTGCCCGAGTACCGCACCGGCCTGATCGTCGTGGGCTTGGCCCGCTGCATCGCCATGGTGATCATCTGGAACGACCTGGCCTGCGGGGACCGGGAGGCCGCCGCCGTCCTGGTGGCGCTGAACTCGGTGTTCCAGGTGATCGCGTTCGCCGGCCTCGGCTGGTTCTACCTGTCGGTGCTGCCGGGCTGGCTCGGCCTGCCGCAGGCCGGGCTGGACGTCTCGGCGTGGCAGATCGCCAAGTCCGTCCTGATCTTCCTGGGCATCCCGCTGGTGGCCGGGTACGCGACCCGCAAGCTCGGCGAACGCGCCAGGGGCCGGGACTGGTACGAAACCCGGTTCCTGCCGAAGATCGGCCCGGTCGCCCTCTACGGGCTGCTGTTCACCATCGTGATCCTCTTCGCCCTGCAGGGTGACCAGATCACCGACCGGCCCTTCGACGTCGCCCGCATCGCCGTGCCGCTGCTGGCGTACTTCGCGATCATCTGGGCCGGTTCCTTCGCGCTGGGCAAGGCGATCGGGCTGAGCTACGAGCGGTCGGTGACGCTCTCGTTCACCGCGGCGGGCAACAACTTCGAACTCGCGATCGCGGTCGCCATCGCCACCTTCGGCGCCACCAGCGGGCAAGCCCTGGCCGGGGTCGTCGGCCCCCTCATCGAGGTGCCCGTGCTGGTCGCCCTGGTCTACGTCGCCCTGGCCGTCCGCCGCCGGTTCACCGACCCCACCCCTGATCACCTGGAGCGATCGTGACCCGCACCCCCGAAGTCCTGTTCGTCTGCGTGCACAATGCCGGACGATCCCAGATGGCGGCAGCCCTCCTGCAGCACCACGCCCGGGGCGAGGTGGCCGTGCGCTCGGCCGGATCCGCCCCCGCGGAGACGATCAACCCGGCCGTCCTGACCGTCATGGGCGAGCTCGGCATCGACCTGTCGAACGAGATCCCCGCGAAGCTGACCACCGACGCCGTCGAAGCCGCGGACGTGGTGATCACCATGGGCTGCGGCGACGCCTGCCCGGTGTTCCCCGGAAAGCGCTACCTGGACTGGGAACTCGCCGACCCGGCAGGGAAGGGCGTCGACGAGGTCCGCACCATCCGGGACGAGATCGATCGCCGAGTCCGCCACCTCCTGACCGAACTCTGAGCCCGGCCTTCGGCGTTTTCCGTTGGTGGCCAACGACTTCGCGCGCCCCGTTGAGTCCAGGTTCGCCGATTCTTCCTCGCCTGCCGGTGTTTCCCGCCGAGCGCAGCGGCCGGCGGGGAGAGAGGCCCTACTTCGTGATCATCAATGTCGGCCGTTCGTGGCATGCTCGCGCCTCAACGCTCCGACGAGAGAAAGCGACGACATGACCCTGCTGGACGACCACGGATCAGCCCGCCCGCTTCCGCCCGACCCGCTGAGCCCGGTGCCGGAGGAGGTCGAGCGCGGTCTGGCGGCGTACCGGGCGGGCGATTCCCAGGAAGCGCGGACCCTGCTGACCGAGATCGCCGACGCGGGACGCACCGCCGTGTCCGGGCATGCCGCCATGGCGCTGGCGGGCATCGAACTCGGCGAGCACGGGCTCGGCGACTCCTGCCGGCAGCGGCTGAAGCTGGTCGCTGCGGGAGAAGACCCCTGGCTGGGCCCCTTGGCGGCCGTGATGCTCACCCCGGACTTCCAGTCGTGCACGTCCGCGGACTCCGGCCGAGTGCTCCTCGGGAGCCTCGCCGCTCAACTGACCGGCGCGCTGGAGGCGGCCCGGAACGGCTTCGAGCAGGCCGCCGACGTCCACGAGGGCACGGATGCCGGGGACGTCGCCAACATCCTCCTCGGCAACCTCCTGCTCCAGAGCGGTGACCAGGCCGCGGCCCTCGAGCCGCTGCGGAACGCGCGGCAGATGTGCGACGGCCTGTTCGCCGGCTACGCGGGTCACCTCGAAGGGCATGTGCTCATCGGGCAGGACGAAAAGGGACGCGCGGGCCAGGTGCTCAGCTACGCGCACAGGGAGTCCCACCCGGCCAGGGGCGGCGGCGAGGGACTGCACCCGTGGGTCGCCGTCCGGTTCGGCGAACTGCTGGCGGGCGACACGTGGCTGGACCTCGTGTACGACCAGATGGAGAACAGCGGCGTGAGCGAAGGCGTCGTGGTCCGGGAGCCCTTCGAGTCCGCCCTCACCTTCGCGGAGGTCAGCAATCCGGCACTCGCCGACATCGGATTGCACCTGTTCCCAGGGGATTTCGAACCGGTGCGCACGGCCCTGGATCGCCTGAAGACCTGGAGCGACGAGCGGTACGAGCGAGCCCGGAGGCTGGTGCTGACGCTCTACACCCACGTCGAGGACGGCCGGGACGAGGAAAGGACCCTAGGTCTGAAGGAGCTGCGGGAGACGCTGAGCCTCCCCAAGCCCCGCTGAGAGCGCTACGGGCGGAAGACCCCGGCAGCAAAGAACCCCAGGTCTGCGCCTGGGGTTCTTTGCTGCCGAGTCGCCCGAAGGGCGTGCACGTCGGCGGTGACGCCAAGAGGATGCGGGGGCCCGGTCCAGGACAGGCCCCCGCATCGGTCGCTACAGCCCGCAGGAGCCGCGGTCGAGCTGGAAGAACCTGGCGTTGGCCCAGCGGCACAACCACATTCCGACCATGACACCGGCGATCGTGACGAGAGCGGGCAGGTAACCGCTGGCGACCTGGATGATCGGGATCGCCGGGCAGCCACCCGAGATCGCCCAGCCGGTGCCGAACAGCACCGCCCCGGGGATCACGCCGCCGTGGATTCGCCCTGCCGTGCGGCGGACGCCCACCACGGCGAAGATCACCACGATGATCGCCACGGCCCCGGCGAAGGCGTACAGCATGCGGGGGTCCTGGAAGGTGAACATGCGGTTCAGCTCGGTGTAGTCGCCGAACCCGATGTTGGTGACGACGAAACCGAGAGCCAGCCCGGTAATGATGTTGGCGACGAGCACCGCGCCCCTGGTACGCATCAGATCACCTTCCACAGCAGGAACGAAACGACAACAGCGGTGCCGAAGAAGACGGCAGTCGCAACGAGGCTGACCGGACGCAACCGCCCGCAGCCGCTGAGTCCGTGGCCGGAGCTGCAGCCACCGGCCAAGCGAGTGCCGAAACCGACGAGGATGCCTCCGACGAACAGCACGCCGATCATGACGTTCGAATCGGCGGTGACGAGCTGGCGGAAACCCTCGCCCATGTCGAAGCGGACCTCGAACCGGCCTGCGACGACGGCGGCCACCCAGCCGCCGACGAAGATCGACAGGAGCAGGGCGGCCTGGGTGACCAGAGGCGCCGAGCGCACGGTCTGCGTCGTGCTCTGCTCGCGCGCCGCGGATCCGGCGTCCTGGCCGTGCGGCCGCGCGTCACCGCGCATCACGTCCGGCGAGGTGGGTGCTTCGGAGCGGGTCCCGAACTCCGCGGCGGTCGCCGCGGCGAACGCTTCCTCGAGGGCGCGGTCGTCGGCGAACTGGGCCTCCTGCCGCTCGATGCGGCGTTCGGCACGCCAGTGCAGGACGCGATCCCACGCCGAGGACACCCCGAAGGACCGATCCGTGATCAGCGTGTAGTTGATGGTGACCAGGGCGAGCCCGATCGCGCCCGCCCACCAGGGCCAGTAGTTGCTCATGCGGGGCCTCTCATCCACTCGGCGAGTCGGGTCCACCAGCGGCGTTTCGGGCCCTGCTCTCGCGCGGGCCGTGTTACCCGGTCCGAGGTCGGTGGGGTTCTTGGGACTTGCGGGGCCCGCGAAGGGGCCGACGGGGGTTGCGGGGGCTGCGGCTGTGGCTGTGGCCGTGGGGGCCGGGGGGACTGAGAGCGGAATGACGACTCGCGAGGCCTGGTCAGGTCTGGTCTCGGCGCCGGTTCGAACCAGGCCACGGTCTCCGGCGACTCGGAGATGAGCGGGGCCGGCGGGGTCGGTTCGGCCGTGGCGGACCGCTCGGCGGCCTTCCTGATGTGCCCCACGTCAGCGCCGTTCGGGAGCAGTGAGATCGGAACGAGCTGGCCCCGGGACGCCAACTTGTACCGGGCGCAATCACGCCACCTGTCATCGCTGTCGCAATAGGATTCGCGCCAGCCGCTCAAGCTTGCTCTTAACAACGGGAAGAGGGGGCAGGATTGGGCGTGGGAGCAGCCCATATCACTCCGATCTGACCTGCTCATACCGCCTGGTCGGGGTAGGCGATATGGCGCGATCTTGTCGTTCTTGTATTTGCGCGATCCGACCAGCGATCGCAGTGTGTAGCGGAATGCGACACACCGTAACGCGATCCCCCTCCGGGCTATTAATCCAGCGGATCCCCGAACTCGTTACTCCCGTTACGCGCCCGGCAAAAAGACGAATCTCAATCAAAAAGGCACGATGACCAGCGATTTTCCACACTGCTCACGATTAAATAACAAAATACCGGTGAATTTAGTTACTGCACCGTGATACGAGAGTTCTCAAACCGATGCCCGAACATGTGGAATTCGTCCTACTTCAAATCGCCCGGATATGCCACCCGCCCGCGGCCGAATTCGGGGGAGGCGGCAGGCGGTGAAGTCATTGCCGTGACGTCCTGACTCACCTGTCACACGCGCCCCTAACTGGTCAAATGTGGCACGCCGGACGAAGTCGCGGACTATTCGCCGGTCACCGACGGCATGGCCGAGGAACCTTGGTTCGCATTACCACAACCGACATGCGATTGCTTCGGGTGCATGATCGGTACGGCGCGACCTGGATCCCACGCCGCTCAGGCCATGGGCAGCGGCCGGATCGGCTCGGCCATCCGGTCGGGAATGCCTCCTCGACCGGATGGCGGTGGGATCAGCTCTGGCAGACTGGCGCATACCTACCCCTGGGCGCACCTCCGGTAACAGAGGGTGACGGCGGCTCGGGCAGCTACCGCAGGAAGGATCGGGCCAGTGCAGGAACTTGGCTCCAGCGCATTCGACCTCGCGTTCCGTGGCCGGCGAGTGGTTCGAGACCGGGCATTGGTGATGGCGATCGTCAACCGGACTCCCGATTCGTTCTACGACCGGGGTGCCACGTTCGAGGAGGACGCGGCCAAGGCGGCTGTCGATCGTGCCGTTGCGGAAGGCGCCGATGTGATCGATATCGGCGGCGTGACCGCGAGTCCCGGCGCGGAGGTCGATGCCGAGGAGGAGATCCGGCGGGTGCTGCCCACCGTCGAGTGGATCCGGGCAACGCATCCCGACGTCTTGATCAGCGTTGATACCTGGCGGCACGAGGTCGCCGATGCGGTTTGCCGGGCCGGCGCCGACATCATCAACGACGCGTGGGGCGCTGCCGACCCGCAGATCCTCGACGTGGCGGCGGCCTACGAGGCCGGCTACGTGTGCACCCATTCCAACCGCGTCCCCCGGGCGGAGCCGGTTCGCTCGGATTACGAGGATGTCGTCACCGCGGTGCTGGACGAGACGGTGCGACTGGCCGAGCTCGCCGAATCCAAGGGCGTCCCGCGCGGTGGCATCCTCGTCGACGGCACCGGATACGGGAAGAACACACCCGACCACCTGGCCCTGGTGGCGCGGGTGCAGGAGATCGTGAAAACAGGCTGGCCGGTGCTGATGGCGCTGTCGAACAAGACCTTCGTTCGCGAAAGCCTCGACCTCGACGTCGCCGACCGGGACGAACTCCTCACGGGCACGTTGGCGGCCACCGCGATCGCGGCCCGCGTCGGAGCAGCGATGTTCCGCGTGCATCAGGTTCTGCCGACTCGGCGCACGCTGGAGATGGTCGCCTGCATCAACGGCACGCGGACTCCGGCGCGAGAGCAGGAATGGATCTCGTGATGAAGCAGATCTGGCCAGAGCACGCCGACCTCGACGATCAGCGGCTCGAACGCCTCTACACGTACCCCGAGGGCCGCCGATGGCTGGTCGTCAACTACGTCTCCAGCGCTGACGGAGCCGTTGAAGTGGGCGGCCGCGCGCGCCGGCTCTCCAGCCCAGCCGATCAGAAGGTGCTCAAGCTCGGGAGCGATCTCGCGGACGTCCTGCTCGTCGGTGCCACGACCGCGATGGTCGAGGAGTTCCGCGGCGTGCACCCGGACGAGTCCACGCTCGAACTGCGTCGTCGTCACGGGCTCCGGGATGTCCCGCCGACCGCCGTGGTCACGACCGGAAGGTCCCTGCCCGTCGATGCTCCGGTGATCACCGAGGCCGCCACGCCGACCCTGGTGATCACCTGCGCCAGCGCGCCGGTGAAGAAGCAGAAGGCCTGGGAAGAGGCCGGTGCCGAACTGCTGATCGCCGGGGAGAACACCGTCGACCTCGCCGCCGCCACCGAGGCGCTGGCCGAACGCGGCCTGAACCGGATCGACTGCGAAGGCGGCCCGCACCTCTTCGGCGGACTCCTCGCCGCTGGGGTGGTCGACGAGCTGCGGCTGACGATCTCGCCGCTGCTCGTCAGCGGCGAGCACGGGCGGATCGCCACCGGACTGCCGCTCGACCCCATCGACATGGAGCTGGCCTCCGTGCTGACCGAAGACGGCGCGATGCTGGTGCGCTACCTCGTGCGGAACCGTCCGGCACAGCTCTGAATCGGCGCGGTCAGGCCGGCACGAGCTCGCACCAAGACGTCGATCTGGCCGAAAAGCATGGCAACCGGTCGGCGACCGACGAGGCGGCGATGCCCTGCGGGCCGAGTCGGGGTGTTTCCGCCGGGAGCGGAACCGCTGCCCCGGGGCGCGGGACCGGTGCCAGGATGACGGTATGGCGGACATCCTTCCCTTCCACCAGAAGCGCACCCGCATGCCGGATCGTGAACCGGAACCGCTGTGGCGCGAGGTGCTGGGCCGGAGCCTGCGTGCGACCAGGGAGGAGCAGGGTGGCCGCCTCGTCGACATCGCGGAGCGGGCCGGCATCTCGCCGCAGTACCTGTCCGAGATCGAACGCGGTCGCAAGGAGCCCTCGAGCGAGATGATCGCCGCGGTCACGGGTGCGCTGGGTGTCGACCTGGCCGACCTGCTCGCCGGCATCGCGGGCGACGTCCGGCAGCGCCGCGGCGCGGGTCCCGCGGTCGGGCGCCGTCCCGCGGGACCCGTGCTCATGGCCGCCTGAGACGCGATCTCAGGTTCGGTGGTCGAGGACGCGGTCCGCGAGCCCGTAGTCGACGGCGCCCGCCGCGTCCAACACGCGGTCCCGGTCGGTGTCGTGCCGCAGGTCCGCGACATCGCGACCGGTGTGCGCCGAGAGGATGTCCTCCAGCTGGGTGCGCACCCGCACCACCTCGTCCGCCTGGATGATGAGGTCCGGGATGGCGCCGCGGCCCTGCGCCGCGGGCTGGTGCAGCACCACCCGGGTGTGGGGCAACACGGATCGGTGCCCGGCCTCGCCCGCGGCCAGCAGCACCGCACCGGCCGCAACCGCCTGGCCGACGCACGTCGTCGCCACCGGCGCCTTGATGTAGCGCATCGTGTCGTACAGCGCGAGCATCGCGGACGGGTCGCCGCCCTCGCAGTTGATGTACAGGTTGATCTCTCGTTCCGGGTTGTCCGCCTCCAGGTGCAGCAACTGGGCGATCAACGCGTTCGCCACACCGGAGTCGATCGCGGTGCCGAGGTAGACGATCCGCTCCGACAGCAGGTGCGAGTAGACGTCCATGATCCGCTCGCCGGCCACGCTGCGCGTGATGACGTTGGGAATGGTGTAGGTGCTCATTCGCCGGCTCCCGTCGCCGCGCCGAGCCCCAGTTGGTGCGTGCGCACGGGCACGAGCTGGTCGAGGCTGTCGACGATGTGGTCGATGAAGCCGTACTCGCGTGCCTGCTCGGTGGTGAACCAGCGGTCGTGCAACGAGTCGGCGAAGATCCGTTCGATCGGCTGGCCGGTGTCCTCCGCGATGATCCCGAGCACCGTGTCCCGGGTGTGCCGCAGGTCGTCCGCCTGCACCTCCACCTCGACCGCCGATCCGCTGATCCCGGACGAGCCCTGGTGCATCAGGATGCGGGCGTGCGGGAGGGCGAAGCGTTTGCCGGGTGTGCCCGACGACAGCAGGAACTGTCCCGCACTGCACGCCAGTCCCAGCGCGAGCGTGGCCACGTCGCACGGCACGAGCCGCATCACGTCACGGATGGCCAGCATCGCGGAGACCGAGCCGCCCGGCGAGTGGATCCACAACGCGATGTCCTTGCGGGGATCCTCGCTCGCGAGGGACAGCAGCTGGGTGGCGAGCACTGTCCCGTTGTCGTCGTCGAGCGGGCCATCGAGGACCAGTACCCGCTGGCTGAAGAACCGTTCTCGGAGTCGGTGGTCGAACAGTGGCTGCTTCTCGTGATCCGTCATGCCCCGACAATGCCGCCACCCCGGTGCACATCTCCGGTTTCGCTGCTGTGAGCGGATCAGCCCTCAGCAGGCGGGCACCGAATTGTCCACTGTGGACATCGTGGGTCGGTTAGGGTCAGCCCGTGATCAATGTCTTGGCTGGGATCATCGGCGCGCTGCTGGGCTTCTCGGGCGCCTTGCTCGGGGCTTGGATCAAGAGCAGGGGTGAGCAGCGGAAGTGGCTGCGTGACCAGAAGCTGTCCGGTGCCGCAGAGATGGTCAGTGCGGCCACCAACATCTACGAGTTCCAGAGCGGCAGCAAGCACTGGCAGGCATCGTTAGAACCGAGCGAGTTGCGCGAGTGGCAGTCTCAACTCCAGAGAGGCCGCGCGGTCATTCACCTGCTGTGCACGCAGGAGACCCGTGATCACGCGAACTCCTACGTCCAAGCGTGCTGGCGAGCCAAGACGCCTGACAAGGAACACCACGACAAGACCATCGCCGCACTGCAGGCGTTCACCACTTCACTGCGCAAGGAGATCGGCGCATGAACCGGACGCCCAGGGGCCACCGCCAGGCACCCGGAGCCGACATCTCGATCCCACCATAGGGTGAGTGCGGCCAACGTTCGACACGATCGCGCGGCAGTATGAGAAGTTGCCATCATATTTCGGAAACATGCGTGGTGATGCACCGTGCGAGTCATGCCTGGGCGTTTGGCCAACATTGGGCTCATCAGCGCCTGCTGCTTGCTCGCAGCCGGTTGCCCCGCACCAAACGACAGAGACACGCCCTCGCCCGCACCGGAGGAAACCTCCGAGCCCGCAGAGGGCGGAGACCCCGTCGAGCCGTTGCCGCCTCCTCCTTTGCGCACCAAGACGCCGCCCAACGGCATTGTCCCCCCTCCGCCGGAGCCGACCCCCACCCAGACTCCGGGAGCCGACGGTGACGGCGAGCCCCCAGGCCCCGATACACCTCCGGATGAGGGGCCGCCCGCAACGTGATGCCCGCCATTCGTCAGGAGCCCGGGGACTCCGCGGTGCGCATGACTTCTCTCAAGCTGGTAGCCGCGGAAGCTTCTCTCCTCGCCGCTTTGATGTTCTACTTCGGAGCGATCTACACCGGCCGCTACTACGCCTATTTCCAGCTCTCCGCACTCGACATCGGGATGAGTTTCACGGACTTCGTAATCCAGAGCACCCGAGTGCTGACAGAAACGGTTGCGTGGCCGCTTATTTTTGCACTGGTCGTAATCAGCATTCCTGCTTCGCCGAGAACCCTGCCGTTGACCCGTCGCCTTTGGCGCGCAACCTCCTCGGCATGGACGGCG
This sequence comes from Saccharopolyspora sp. NPDC045839, assembly GCF_056431645.1. Lineage (NCBI taxonomy): Bacteria > Bacillati > Actinomycetota > Actinomycetes > Pseudonocardiales > Pseudonocardiaceae > Saccharopolyspora > Saccharopolyspora sp. NPDC045839. The sequence continues at coordinate 64,308 of NZ_JBWKKH010000040.1, read as the reverse complement.
CTGGCCCGCTACCACCTCGCACTCGTGGTTGCCGGATTGGTCGTCTTCGCCGCCGGAATCATCGACTTTGAGGCGGTTTATCCATTCTATCCGCTGGCCTTCGCGCTAATCGCCGCGGGGCTGCTGCTGGGACAAAGTCGAGCCGCCCAGCGCGGAGCCCGCTCGAGAAACGCACTCGGCAAGGGAATTCCTGTCTTGGTCGCTGTCTTCTTCCTGGTCTGGGGAATTGCTTTGTTCGCAGGGCAGGAAGGCACACGACAGGCGGTGTACGACGCGCAACACATCGAAGAGCGAACCGAAGTAGTGGTTTTCAGCAGCCAGCGCCTGAGCCTGCGAGGCCCGGGGGTGGAGCCGAAAGACCTGGGCGAAGTGACCGACCTGCGCTATCGCTACACAGGTCTGCGGCTTCTCGCCGCACGCAACGGGCGGTACTTCGTGGTACCTGTCGGTTGGAACCCCAATACCAGCTCCACCTTCGTCTTCCGGGAAACCGACGATACGAGGATTGAGCTGAGACCAGGAGTTCGGGGAGCCTAGGAAATCCGTGTGGCAGTGGGTGACCGCCGAAGCCGTGCCGCGATTGGAACTGCAGATGATCTCCCGGGCAAGATGGCGACATGCTGGTCGACCACTTCCCCCTGCTCGGGCTGCGGCTGACAACGCCACGGCTCGAACTGCATCTGCCTTCGCCTGAAGAGCTCGGCGCTCTAGCCGACCTGGCCGCCGGCGGCGTCCATGACCCGGAGGTCATGCCGTTCAGCGTGCCCTGGACCGACCAGTCACCGGCCAAGGTCGCTCTGAGCGTCATCCAGCACCACTGGACGCAACTAGGCGACTGGACCCCGCAGGACTGGTCGCTCAACCTCACCGTGTTTCACGCCGGTGTAGTCGTCGGACAGCAGAGCATCGGGGCCCGTGACCTGTCCATCACCGGTGAGGTGCGCACGGGCTCGTGGCTCGGACAGCGCCACCAGGGACAGGGAATCGGCACCGAGATGCGCGCCGCGGTGCTGCACCTCGCCTTCGCCTGCCTCAACGCAGAAGCGGCGATCTCTGCTGCAGTTGAGGACAACGTCGCCTCCCGCACCGTGTCCACCAAGCTCGGCTACCAACCCGACGGGCTCCAACGCCGCGCCCTTCGTGGACAGTTGACAATTGAGCATCGACTACGCCTGACCCGAGCGGAGTGGGAGCGGCATCGCACCATCCCGGTCGACGTCGAGGGACTTGACCCGTGCCTACCACTACTGGGCCTCAACGCCACGTAGCCGAAGTGTCCAACATCAATTGACACCAGACAGACTGCGGCCTAGCCGTTGGCGGCGACAAAGGTGCCCCGACCATGGACAACCACGACCACCCCGCGTTCAGCAAGATCCACAACCGCTCGTCGCACAGCGCCGCGAGCCAGTGTCGATGACGCAAGATCACTACTTCGGCTGGGGCAGGAGTCGCGGGTAGCGCCGCGGCTCTGAAGTTCGTGGGCTCCGCCGAGTAGCGAGGAAAAGTGGCAATTCAGTGGCAACCGGGGCCCACCAACACGAAACCCCAGGCCGTTTGACCTGGGGTTTTGGTGGGTCGCCAGGGGATCGAACCCTGAACCCGCGGATTACGGGGCGACGCTTGCCGATGTTTGACGTTGGACGTCGGTAGCCCTCGTCAGCTGGTCGAATAACGAAAGAAAACGGCCATTGAGGATGGTCGCTCAGCGTCGTTTGTCGTTGTCTTGTGGGGGTAAAGTGTGGGCTCTGGGTGTGCACTGCTGGTCGAATGGCTGCCCGTCGATCGAAACTTCTGAACCTAGATGGCCCGGGGGCTGCACTGCTTCCGAATGCAGTAGCAGTCTCCCCCTAACGGCCGCAGGGGCGATCATATCGGGGGCGCCGACGTGATCCGAAGGGTTTCTAGCTAACCGATCACGCCTCACCCACATGGAGCACTGGCCACACGGCGATCTGGACGTTTTGTGGGGGAATCGAACCTTGAACCCCCGGGTCGCCCGTTCACAACGTCCCCCTACAGCTAGCCAAGGGGCGGGCCCAAGACATGCAGAAGCCCCCTGAACACCGTCAAATCGGGCCGCGATCCTTGACAGAGGTAGCAACTCTACGAGCTAATCGCCGATGCCCCGACTTCCAGTTACGAGTGCTTGATGGGCCGCTTGCCTCTAATGGTCGCTACAGCAGTTCCACAAAGTACTGTATGTTGGCGATGTGATTGCTCGTCGGAAAGGTTATGCAGTGGCTCAAATTGACGGCGGTGGATCCGCCCTTCGGCCAGCGGACATTGAACTCGCAGAAGCACTCAAGGACACTGCTGTCCGCGAAAAGTACAACGAGATACTGCAGATCCGCGACCTTCTCCGAGGATGCTTTATAGACAACAATTACGTAGTCCCTGACGCGCTTATACGCCCCATCCGACTCACCGAACTCGGCGAGCGCGTCCGGCAAGGCGTGCTCGATCGGCGTCGCCGCACAAAGCCTAATGAACTCAAAATGGCGGAATTCCTCGCCTTCGGATGCGCTGACGGATTATTCGTATCACTTGAATCCGATATAGACGCAATGCGAAAGGCCCTTTCCGTTGAAGCTAAAATGCGAAAAATACATTTCCCGTATATCTTCGGCCGAGAGCTTCACGACAACGCGGCACAGATGTATCCTGAGCGAACTAGACTCAATAACCGAGAAACCTTGAACCTACTTCGATCTCTTCCGATCGGCGTCTTTCAAGGGGGGCGTACAGTCGTCGGACCATTTGGATGTCTCGCCTCCGACGAGATGCGCGCGCTGCCATTATCCGACGATTATGAGGTTCCAGGATACCTCTGCTCAGACGAGACATGCGAAGCTATACACCCGATTTACCTCACGACTGGGGATACTGCGATCGCAAAGACACGCGGTGTGGTCGGGGATTACATCAGAGATCATTATTCTGGAGTAGCTAACGAGAACGCACGTCTCGTTACGGAAGCATGCATGGAACTCGATAACCCTTTCCGAATTCACTCTTACGAAGCTCTCATAGAAACGATTGCGGACGGGCTCACTCTCGACGAGACACGTATCGTATGCGACAGGTTGCTTCGTCGCAAGTTCCGCGAGTCAGATTCTCAGAACGATCTGTCGCGCAGGCTCGGCGTGGTTATAGGAAATCCTGCAGACTTTGTCGCTGCGCTCGATAAAGCAAGCCTACTGCAAGTGCTACTCCTACACAGGGACGCAGAAATCATGGAGGCCATTGACCGAGCGATCTACTCAGGCGGACTGGAAATCCCCCCTTACGAATTTCGGAACCGGAAATTCCTCCGTTGGACTCATGGCCAACACAGACTGCGGGCCGAAATCGGTACGCACGGCGTGCGTTTTACGGCTCCGGCACATACCGGTCTCGCCGCTAAGCAATTGCACCAACTTTTGCACCATCTTTACTACAGCTCCGGACTCTTCGATCCGAAGGATTTACAGTATGCACTCGACCAGCCAGATGGCCTAAGCGAGCAGGAGCTACTCGGTTTCGCAATACGTCAGCTCAGCCCCAAGTCTGCATTAAGGGACCTCGTACTCGGGACTCGCAAGTCTGCTTTAGCTGCAGCCAATTTCCTAGGTGTTATAGACGCCGATAGCATCGATCGCGACATGCTACTTGAGAGGATGCTTTGGAAGTTGGGCGTTGATACCACTGCGTCAATCTTTGTGGATTTGGAACGTATCGCGACTCAAGAATCTGAGTTGACGGAGATTCTTAAAGACCCGGCGGCAGCTGAAGAAACACTACGTGGATCCATATCAAATCTGTTCACCGCAACCGAGGACGCCCTGGCGCGCGCCCTTATATTCTCAACGTGGGCCTTGACAACTGATCATTATCTGGAATCTGACTCTTTCTGGTACGATCCCAACGTATCAGCAAGCCTTCTCGAATTTCTCGACATCCACGCACCGGTCCCCAACTCCGATTTCGCGCTTAAACGGAACGGCAAGAACACACTTGTTCCTCTGGCGTCCGGATTTGCACGACTAGCAAAGGCGCTTCGCGGCTTGCCTGAAAGTGACTACCAGCGACCAGCGCACCAAATTCCCGCAGAATGCCGCTGTACACCGAAGCCCTTTGCCTTTCCTTACACGATCCCGTTCCTCAATCTAACGACAGATGGCAGGGCATCCGTACTGCAATCACTCCAGGGCGTGAGCCAACTCCTCCAAGACTCTGCAGTCGTGAAAATCCGCAACGCCACACTCCATGGCAATAACGATTTCCCGACCAAATCTGAGATTGCGGTAGCGATTGAGCGAATCGCATCTTGGCGAGAAGGTGTGATTGCTAGCGGTATCTATCCGCAGGTATACCTGCTCGAGAGAGAGCATCGGGACTCCTTTGGCAGATCAGAATTGACGTATCGAAATGGCGCAAACAGCTTGCAGCTATACTTTCCGTCCTGGGCTGTTGCCCCTGGGATGCCAACTCGTGAATCGCGTATAGTCGCTATGCCTTCGGCGATTATATCTTCGGCCGGGCCTCTAAGGTTCAAGATCAGCAACAGACCAGGAGGGGACCCGTACTGGAAGGATTGGCCTAAGCGATGGCGAGTTGCCGCGAACTACACGAGCACTGAGCACAGGAGTACTACACCATCTGCCGATGAGGCCGGGGCGGCGGTAAACGAGTAGCCCTTCAAGAAGAAGTAGGCAGGCAACATATCTTCTCGTGGCGGTTACAGTCCCGGCTATACCAGCTTCGATAACTCCAGAAGCACTGATTATGTCACGGTGACGCCGCCGAAGAGTTACGACGGAGATTCCGAGGACTCGACCACAGCCAGGCAACCCCGTGTATGACGTTACGGCTCGATACCTGCTGGAGTAGTGAGGCGACGAACTCGGCTGCGCGCCCAGCACCGTTCTTCGACGGCTCGCCCAGCCGACCCAGTGAAGTCAGGACATCCGTGGTTCAAATCTCCATCTCGGCGGATTCTGCGGGGCCGCCTGCCTTCCGCTCGCGCCATGACGAGGCCGCCGACCTTTCCGCTCGCGCCCGGTCGCCACCGATGGCCGGCCGGGACCGGTGAGCGCAGCGAACCGCACGCCCGGCCGGCCATCAGCGGCTTGACCGGGCTCGCATACAGGAAGTCGGCGGCCTCGTCCTGGCTCGCATACAGCAGGCAGGCGGCCCCGCAGGGGCCGCCCTTGATGAAGTAGAGAAAGTTTAAACACACGTGGGCTAGGGCCCGACAAACTGCGGCCTAGCCGGAGCACCGAGACTTTGATTTCAAAGCCAACAAAGTAAGCGGTTGACACTGCGCGGATGCCGGTCTGGTCGGTAGCTTTCTGCTGCCTTCGAGGCGGCGGTTACTTTGCTTGACCCGGCGATAGGGGGAGTATGCCCTCGCGCTGCAGCACCTTTCGGATCTCGTCGAAGGCGGGGCTGATGTCCCCCTCGGGGAAGCGGATCTGCCCCAGCCCGGAGATGTTGGAAAACACCTCGCAGCCATCCTCAAGCAGAACGATCGCCTTCGTGAAGCCGAGCCTCCCCTGGAAGAGCCCAACCTCATGGACTACGTTTTCCCTGGCGCGCACCTTGCCCTCGGCAGTCTCGTCCTCTGCCGTCATCAAAAGGAACGCCATCCGAGCGTTGTCAAGCATCTCAGAGAGTCTCTCTTTAGTGCTCAGCCCGGCAGTTGGGGTGCGGTCGAATACCTCCCACTCAAGACCCTCATCTTGGAGCCACATGCCGAGCCGTAGGTATTCCCTCGACCTTCCGCCATGCCCGATGAAGATCTTGCTACCGAGCTGTATCAACACCGCCTCCGCGCTCGATTCGACCGCCTGGAGGTGGTGTCCCAGTCTCGTGCACACCTCAGCGAGACGTCGTGCGGCACTGTAGGGCGATCGCACGTGCATCAATTCGGCGATCACTTGTTGGTGGCCAGCCACCTGCCAGCCGTCCTCCGCAGCCTGCATATCCCGAACGGGGAACTGCCCACTGGTGACGTTCATCAGCGAGGCGCCAATCGCGTCAATCGGAGGCAGCGAGATCCGCTGGAGCTCCTCGCAGTTTTCCTTGAAATAGTCATCATGCGGTGGACTGACCCGCACCGCAGCCGAGCGTGCCCGATGAATAAGCACTTCCACCGGGCTCCTCGCGGCATCCGACACCTCTCGGGACGGAGCCAAGTCAGGGTTCCCTGCCAGCTTCTTAATACTGGCGACAACATCGTCAGAGTCGTACCGCTGCCAGTCGCCGATCGTGCCGTGAAACGCGCCTCGAAATCCCCATTCGCGGCTGAACTTTGCCCCGGCAGGCGGCACCTCGAAGTCCGCATAGTAGACGTTGGCCTGGTAACCGAGACTGGACTTAGACCACGACCTGCCGACCTGCTCAGCGGCGGATTTCAAGGCGGAAAGCGTCTCCGCGTCAAGGTCAGCCTCGCGCTGGGCGAGCAAGCTCGCCTCATCCGCAATCGATAGGAACTCCAGACTCAGATCCGTCATCGCTGCAGCCTACTCGGGGACCGGCGAAAAGAGATTGTGATCGACAACCTCATGGCAAGTCAGAGCGGTTTGCGGTCAGTGGAGCGCCAAGGTCCCGGGATCTTGACGCCGGCGGCGCCTTCAACTAGTCCCGGTCGGTGTCCGCGCAGGCCAGATGACGGGCTCCCGGCTACATGTCCTCGACCCGCGCAGGCCGTTGCAGCTCAAGAAGGGCACGGCCACGGTTGAGACCACTCGCATCGAAGGCAGGAGGAAGAAGCCTCCACGCGCGCTGACCCTGAACGAACGCGTTCAGGGGCTCGCTCAACTCGAATCGGATCAGAAGGCCGTCCGCTGGGACGTTCCGGACCTGTCCCGTTTCATGCTCGCCACTGGTGTTCGTATCGGCGAGGCACTGGCGGTTTACTGGCTCGATGTCGACCTAGAGGCGGAGGGGCGTTAGGGGCGACTTCAACGTGGTCCGGGTCAAGGGCAAAGGGTTGATCAGGAAGTCCACCAAGACCGAATACGGGGCCCTCGTGGGCGGTGGAGATGCTGCGTCGGCGCCTCGCCGAGACCGATGTCCCGGACGGCCCGGTGTTCCCGGACAGCCTCGGCAGGCTCCGTGACGCGTCGAATAAGCGGCGAGTGCTCCGCGAGACTCGGGGTAGTGACGGCTTCGCGTGGGTGACCTCGCATGTATTCCGCAAGACCGCTGCGACGATCTTGGATGCGGCGGGGCTGTCCGCGCGGCTGATCACCGATCAGCTCGGACACTCGCGGCCGTCGATGACGCAGGATGTGTACATGGGCCGGAAGGCAGTCAGCAGGCAGGCGGCGGACGCCTTGGAACGCGCCCTGAAGAGCTAGGCCCGCTCGAAAGGTGCACCAAAAGTGCACCGGACGATCACCAAACACGAAACCCCAGGCCGTTTGACCTGGGGTTTTGGTGGGTCGCCAGGGGATCGAACCCTGAACCCGCGGATTAAAAGTCCGCTGCTCTGCCAGTTGAGCTAACGACCCGCGTGCCCAAGGTTACAAGGTCCGGGCGATCTTGTGCGGTACCGGTCGCCGCTTCTTCGCCGATGAAGGTCACATCCGCACCCGCCTCGCCCTGCGGTGAGGGGTTCCCCCACCTCTCCGGCCCGTGACCAGAGCAGCGGCCGGAGGTGAACTTAGGTTCGGCGCCGAGGCGCTGCACCCGTTGCCGGCCGGTTCCGGGGAAGCCTGATCATGTGATTGCATCACTGCTGGTCAGGGAGTTTTGAAAACTTCTTTCGGCTCATTGACAACCTCGTCGGGCAGTACACGTCTTACGGGGCAAAGGGGAACGAAACAGCTTTACGAAGGGGTCAACAATGCAGCTCAACCGCACTCGGACGCTCGGCGCGATCTCCGGACTCGTCGGGGGCGCCCTCCTGCTCGCCGGATGCGGCCAGCCGGCTGCCGCGCCGCAGACCCCCCAGGGCACCACCGATGGCTCCGCGGCGGCCGCCGGGATCGCCCCCGGCGAGTTCCACCCCGGCCAGTCCGCCGGTGACGGCAAGTCGACGAGCGACTCCAAGCCCTCCGCCGGCACGACGGCCGGTGGCCAGGCGTCCGGCAGCGGTCAGCGCACCACCGGTGCCAAGTGCACCTCCAGCGACTTCAAGGTCGACCTGAACGTCCAGCCCGACCGCCCCGGCGTCCTGCTGATGGCCGTCACCAACGAGTCGCAGAAGGTCTGCGACCTGAACGGCTGGCCGACGGTCACGCCGCTCGACATGTCCAACAGCACCGGCGACGTGCCGACCCAGCAGGTCGAGATCCCGGGCGGCCCGACGGACTTCAGCCTCGACCCGGGCCAGACCGGCTTCGCCGGCGTGCTCATCGAATTCGGCGACAAGGGTGACTCGAACACCTTCGTCGCCACCGGCTTCCAGGTCGGCGTGCCGGGCGCCAGCGACGCGGTGAACGCCACCATCTTCGGCACCGACGGCACCAACACCGGGAACGGCGGGCTCTACGCGGAGTTCCCGATCAAGTCGATGAAGGTCGGCACGCTGCAGCCCGCCGCTCAGGGCGTCACCGTCTTCGACTGATCCTGGCGGGTTCGCCGGTCGGCGGCAGGGGAATAGGGGCTTCTCCGGGGGCGTTCCACAGGCGCCGTTGACGCTGACGTTAGGAGCGCTTCAATGCCGCTGACCGGCGAGTACGAACCCAGCCCGACGGAGTGGGTGCGCAACCAGGTCGAGGAGTACGAAGGCTCGGGCGGCACCAGGGGAACCACGATGCGCGGGCTGCCGGTGATCGTCCTGACCACCAAGGGCAACAAGTCCGGGAAGCTCCGCAAGACCCCGCTGATGCGCGTGGAGCACGACGGTTCCTACGCCGCCGTCGCTTCCCTCGGCGGGGCGCCGAAGCACCCGGTCTGGTACTACAACGTGCTCTCGAACCCGACCGTCGAACTGCAGGACGGGCCGACGCGCCGGGACTACGTGGCGCGGGAGGTCACCGGGGACGAGAAGGCGCTGTGGTGGTCGCGCGCGGTCGCCGCCTATCCGGACTACGCGGACTACCAGGAGAAGACCTCGCGCGAGATTCCGGTGTTCGTGCTGGAACCGGCTGCTTAGCAAGATCGGGGCGCGACGGCTCGTGCCGTCGCGCCCCGATCATCGCATCCACAGAGGACAGAATCCGGCTGGATCATCCTTGAGTGGCAACCACTTCCAGTAGCCACCGAGGTCAGGCCGGGGTGCAGGTGGCTCGGACCTGGGTCGATGCGATGTGGGCGCCTTCGCCGTCCGCGCCGCCCGCGTAGTCCTCGCCCCGGTCGTGCAGCTTCACCGAGATCTTGCCCTGGGTGATCTGGTACGACCCGAGGTCCATCCACTTGCCGAGGTTGGTGACCTGGTTGATGTCCTTCACACCGATCACGTTCGCCGCGCCCTGCTCGAACGAGTTGAAGATCGAGTAGTGCGCCTTGGTCGCGCCGACGTTGCGGCGGTCGCCGTCGTTCGGGATGTAGACCGACAGCGCGCAGGTGCCGGTCGTCAGTTTGCCCGACACGTCGAAGGTCCACTTCGCGGAGTTGCTGGGGCCGGATGCGTCCAGGTCGCCGGACATCGGCATCGCGTCGAAGGTGCCGCGGCAACGGCCGTCGGCGGCACCGCCGTTGCGGATGTACCAGCCCTCGCTGCCGTTCGAGTGGTAGCCGACCGCCTGGTACTGCTCCGTCGCGGTGTTCGAGCAGCCCGCCCCGGCGATGAGCGTGCCGCTCCCGCCGCTCGGCCCGCTCACCTTCGACTGATCCGGCGGGGGCAGCGGGTCCTTCCCCGTCTCGGCGGGCTCCTCGCCCTGGGCTGGGGGGACGTCGTTCCCGGCGGTCAGCTCGGGCCGCGGGGCCGGTGCCGGCACCGGTTCCGCCACGGCTTCATGCCCCGGCAACGACTCCACCGCGTCGATCGGAACGCCGTCCCCGGCCAGCCCTGGGGTGTCGTCGTCACCCGAGAACAGCACCGCGAGCACGAACGGCACGGAGACGAGGATCACCGCCGCAGCGGCCAGCGAGATCAGCGAAACCTTCGACGGCAGGCCGACGTCCTTGCCCGGCTGGGGCGGAACGTCAGCGGCGGGCGCCGGTTCCGGCCGCGCCGCGCCGGAAAGCGAAGCCAGCGGGACCTTTTCGTAGGACGGCTCGTCGGGTTTCGCCGATTCGACCGGAGTGCCCTCCGCCGGCACGTAGAGCCGCAGTTCCGGCGGCAACGAATCCAGAGAGCGGTCCTCGGGCGACCCAGCGCCCCCGTTCCGGTCAGTATCCGACGCCACACCTACTCCAGAAATCGGGGAAGGCGACGTTCCCAAAAGGGACACCGCGTTTCAGCCGTAGCCTATACTTTGCCCCGATCTGGGGGGAACCTGCCGCTGATGCACCTTTACCAGATGTAAACACCTGGTCGACAGCAACAGAAACGAAGGTCATGCACGACCTCATCTTCGTCGCGCTCGTATCGCTGTGGTGCTCGGTGGCCGTGGGCCTGCTCGGCGCCTGGATCCTGTGGTTCCTGCGGCGGGGGTCGCTCGTCGTGATGATGATGATGCTCGCGGTCATCACCGTCATCTCCATCGGTTTCACCTTCGTGGTGCTCGCATTCCTCGACCTTTTCACCGTGCGCGGCATGACCGCCGTGCTGCTGGCGTGCATTCCGACGGCCGCGGTGTCGGTGATGCTGTGCCTGCTGCTCGGCAGGCGGATCCTGCACGGCAGCCGGAACCTCGCGCGCGCCACCCGCACCATGAGCGAGAACGGCCGGTTCGCGGCGCCCGCCCAGTCCGGCTCGGCGGAGCTGGCCGTGCTGACCCAGGAACTCGCCGCGACCAGCGCCGCGCTCACCGCCTCGCGGGAGCAGGAGCAGCTGCTGGAGGCGTCGCGGCGGCAGCTCATCGCCTGGGTGTCGCACGACCTGCGCACGCCGCTGGCGGGCCTGCGGGCGATGACCGAGGCGCTGCAGGACGGCATGGCCCGCGACCAGGACCGCTACCTGGGCCTGATCCTGCAGGAGACGCAGCGGCTGGACCACCTGGTCGGCGACCTGTTCGACCTGTCCCGCATCCAGTCCAACTCGCTGACCCTGTCGCTGACGCCGGTGTCGCTCGCGGACCTGATCAGCGACGCGGTGACCGCGATCGAGCCGCAGGCCCGCAGCTGCGGCGTGCGGCTGGTGCCGGGCGGCATCGAGCCGGTCGCGGTGCGGGTGGACATCCGCCAGATCAACCGGGTGCTGGGGAACCTGCTGAGCAACGCCGTCCGGCACACCCACCCCGGCGGCGCGGTCACGGTGTGCGCGCACGCGGCGGAGGGCCGGGCGGTGCTGTCCATTTCGGACGCCTGCGGCGGAATTCCGGAGCCGGACCTGCACAAGGTCTTCGAACCGGGCTGGCGGGGAACCCCGTCCCGCCCGGCGGGCAAGGACGTCGGCGGCGGGCTGGGGCTGGCGATCGTGCGCGGCATCATCGAGGCGCACCACGGCGACGTCGCCGTCCAGAACGTCGAGGGCGGCTGCCAGTTCACCGCGTGCCTACCACTGGCCGGTTGAGACTCGACCCCGACGACCCCGCCGCAGTTTCCATTGAAACTGCGGGTCTTCGGCGTGTCGGACCCCGACTCGCCGGGGCCTGTGGACAACTTCCGCAATTTCAATGGAAATCAGAGGTCTGATTTCCATTGAAATTGCGGAGGACCGAACCTTGGGTGCCGCCGTGTGGGGCGTGGACGGGGCGTTGTCGGGCGAGGCGTTGTCGGGCGAGGCGTCGTCGGGCGGGGTATCGGCTGGGGATCAGGCGGCTGCTAGAAGGGGTTCCCGTCGGACGACTCCCAGTTCGATCGCCTTGCGGGTCAGCTCCGCCTTGTTGCGGACCTCCAGCTTGGCCCGGATCCGCTTGACGTAGGTGTCGACCGTCGCTCCGGACAGGCCCATCCGCCGGGCCGCCTGGGAATGCGTGTAGCCGTCGGCGATCCAGCGCAGCACCTCCTGCTCGCGCCGGGTGAGCACCTGCTGCGCGGGCTCGGCCGGGGCGCCGCCGCCGATCAGGGCTGCCCGGGAACCCGACGCGACGTACACCGCACCGCGCGCCACCACGCCGAGCGCGTCGTAGAACTCCTGGTCGTCGCAGCCGTCGCCGATGAAGCCCAGCGCGCCGGCCCGCAGCAGCTCCGGGACCTGCGCGGCGGCCTGCTCCGGCAGCACCACGAGCACCCGGTAGGAGCGGCTCAGCCGCGAAACGCAGTGCACCAAGGCGTCCGCCGGCAGCGTTCCACCGTAGGCGAGCACCGCGACATCGGAGGCGCCGGACAGGCGCTCGGGAGCCTGGTCGAGCAGCCGGGAGATCTTCTCCTGCAACTCGGGGCGGTCGGCGAACACGGTCACGTCGGACAGCACACGAACCAGCAACGTTCTTCACTCCCGGTGTCGCCGGTTCGCGCCGCGGCACAGACGTCTTCGGCTGTTCGTCGCGATTCGGCGGAATTGGTGGGGCTAGGGAATTTCCGACTAGCCCGCGGCCTCTCTGGCACCAGGAACGCTACCTGCGGAATGGCCGGGATCGAAGAGATTCCAACGGTCTGTAAACGTCAGTCGGACCTTGTAAGAATCTGTAAGGGTCGCGCGCCCGCGGTAATCGATCGCGCACTTTCGGTAATGCGCGACTGCACCGCACACTCTGGGCGCGGGAGTGAGTGTGCGGTGCAGCGCGTTCCCGGCCCGCGGGAGGAGCCGGGAGATCGGGTCACCAGCGGCGGTGCGCTCCGGTGCCGAGCGGCCGGATGGCCGGCAGCACGGCGGTCTGCGCCGCGGCGACGTCCGCGACGTGCGGGCGGGGCGCCGTGCGCATGGGCACGGTTTCCCGGGCCGGCAGGGGCAGGGCCGGGAGCAGCTGGGTGTCGCCGTTCAGCCGCGCGCCTGCGCGGCCGTCGAGCAGGTCGACGCAGGTCAGGTCGCCGTTGTGCGACTCGATCACGTCCCGCAGGGTGCGCCGGTCGGCCCGGGAGACCGGGAGCTGCCGACGCTCGGCGAACGCCGCGAGCGCCTGGGCGGCCGCGAGTTCGTCTCCGTTGTCCAGGTGGTTGGCAACCGCAGCGCTGAGGTTGTCCGACATTTCCGGTGCGAGGTGCAGGAACACCTCGTCGAGCTCGTCGAAGCCGTCCATCTCGGCGGGCATGATCACGCCCTGATCCCAAACGAACACGGTTTCCTCCTGAATTCGCCGACTTTCGTCAGGCGCTGCAGTCGATCTTCATCTGCGCCGCGGCGTGGTGCGCGTAGGTGGGGCCCTTGTCGGTCCAGTCCTTGCCGCGGGAGTGCAGCTTGATGGTCAGCCGTCCACCGGTGACCGCGAACCGTCCACCGTCGACCCAGCTGCCCTGCCGGCTGGTCTGGAAGACCCGGAAGTCGCCGGACGGGCCCTTGGTCTCGTCGCCCTGGTAGACGGTGTAGTAGCTCGGGTAGCCGCCGACGTGCTGCAGGTCGCCGCGAGGCACGAACACCGACACCTGGCAGCTGCCCTGCTTGACGTCACCAGTAGTGAACCGCCAGACCGCGGAGTTGTCACCGTCCCGGTTCGGGTCACCCGACATCGGCAGGGAGGAGTACGAACCGTCGCAACCGTCGGCCGCGTGCGCGCCGCCGCTGTTGAGCCAGCCCTGATTGCCGTTGGCGTAGTAGCCGGGACGGCTGAAGCTGCCGCTCCCGCAGCCGGGCCCGGCGAAGCCGGAGAAGACGACCGGGTGGGCGGCGGTGCGCGCGGGGTCTCCCGGAACGGCGGGCTGCACCTCACCGCGCGGGATCTCCCCAGCAGGCGGAGGAGGCACCGGCGCGCCGTCGTTCGGGCTGCCCGGCGGCGGGGGGCCTTGGACCAGGTTGCCGGCCGGGATGCCCGGCGGCGGGACCGGCTGCTCCTGCGCCATGCCCGGGATGAAGCCGGACTGCGCCTGGGCGTCGTCCTCGTAGGCCGCCGGATTCGGCAGGGCGCGCGAGGGGGTGTCGTCGTTCTGGAGGAGGCCCGCGATCAGCACCGGGACGGACAGCAGCACCAGACCTGCCACGGCCGCGGCGGCCACCACCGGCTTGGACACGCGGTTTCCGGGACGCGACGGGACGTCGGCGGTCTTCGCGGTCTTGGCGGCGGCGACGGGCTTGGCCTTGGTGGCCGTCGCCGTGGCGGCCGCGGTCGCAGCCTCGGCCTCGACCGCCGTGGCCTTGCCGGTGCCGGCGTCGGCGACCGGCTCGGACAGGGCGGACTCCTTGATGGCGGGCATCATCTCGGTGTCCGCATTGGACGTCCGCAGCTCGCGATCGGCAAGGTAGGCGACGCCGCTCTCGCTCGCGCCGTAGTACTTGTCCTGCTCCCACGGGTGGTCGCCCTCGGTGGACTGATCTTTGCTGCCGCTCGGGCTCATCTCTCGCTTCCCATCGGTCGAGTCTCTGCCGGCCGCTCCCGCCGGGTCGGGGTTGTGCGGTTCGCGCTGCGGAGCCGTCTCACCCGGAGCACCGACCGCGCCAGGGCCCCGGGCATTGAGCCTGGTCAAGATCGCGCTGCTCGACAAGTAACCGAATAAGGGACAGGGGCGTCAGGGAAGCGCACTTGCACGTTCGGATAGCGCAAGGGTTCCGGCCGGGCTGTGGCGCGGAGCCGACCGGATCGGTTGATCTTGGCGCATGGCCCTTTCCCCTTTGGACGGTCCGACCGGCGGCTACCGCAACGCCCCCACGTCGGCCCCGGAAGCCGGGTACGTCTTGGCCGCACCACCGGAGTGGACACCGGCCGGTGGTGTGCTTTCGGTCGACCAGACCGAGTTGCGGCGCGCCGTCGCGTTGTTCCGGGAAGCGGCGGCAGCCGCCGGACGCGCAGCGGGGAGGGCGCCGCGAGTCGCGGAGCAGGGCCTGCCGCCGTGGGGCGATGATCCGCTCGGAGCGGCGTTTGGCGGCGGCTACCGGGATCCGGCCGAGCAGGCGTGCACGGCGCTGGACGAGCTGGCCGGGCTGCTCGGCGACGTCGCCGAGCGGCTCGTCGCGGTCGGGCGGACCTTCGCCGAAACCGAAGCGCAGAGCGTCGAGCACGCCCGGAGGTGGCCGGCCGATGCCCGCGACTGACGTACCGGACGATGTCCAACGGCTGCTGGAGGTGCTGGTCGGCAACGACTGGCCGGAGGGCGACCCGGACGAGCTGCGGGCGATGGCCACCAGCTGGCGCGACGTCGCCGAGCACCTGAACGGCGCCGCCGATTTGGTCAACAAGGGTGCGGCGCAGGTTGCTCTCGCACTGACCGGAGAGACGGCGGAGTCGTTCCGCGCGTTCATCGCGCCGTTCCTCGGCGATGAGGGCTATGTGCGGCAAATGGCTCTGGCCGCCTCCGGCTTCGCCGACGCGCTGGACGGGATGGCGCTGGAGATCGAGACGCTGCGGATCATCATCATTGAGCTGCTGATCATCCTGGCCATCGACATCGCGGCGCTGATCGCGGCCGCGGTGGCCACCTTCGGCGCCTCGACAGCCGCCATCCCGGCGATGATGGCCGCCACCCGGGTGACGATCACGACGGTGCTGCGGCAGGCGATCACCCAGGTGCTCACTCACCTTGCGGCCTCGGTGCTGAACCAGGTCGGGGTCACGTTCTTCGCGCAGTTCATCCAGATCTGCCAGGGGAAGCGGAAGGGATTCGACGGCGGGATGCTGGCGATCGCGGCGCAGAACGGCGCGATCGGCGGAGCCGTCGGCATCGGGGCGGGAGCGCTCGGCAACGCGATCAAGGTCGGCGGCGCGAAGGCACTCGACGGCAAGGTGCCCGGTACGCACCTGTTCGACGGATCGCCCGCGAACACCTGGAAAGGCGCAACGGCCAGGTTCGGAGCCAACCTGCCGCTGAACGCGGGATGGGGCTCGGCCGTCGGCGCGGCGGAAGCGGCGGCGCAGGACGCCGCATCGGGCGCGAGCGGGGACGAGGTGTACGGAGCGGAGAACGGAGCGTTCATCGGAGCGGTGGACGCGGGGAGGGGAGCGTACAACCCGCACGGGAAGTTCTCGACGTCGACGAGCGTCTACCTGGACAAAGCCCTGAACCTCCCGTGGCGGGACAAGAGCACGCCCCAGCCCGCCCCGTCACATCCGAATCCGATCCCGACTTCGTCGGAACCGCCGAAGCTCCCGGAAACCCCGAAGGAAGACTGGACCGCCTGGACCGACGAAACCATCGAAGCGCTGAACCGCTAACCGTCGGCGCCAGAAGACCCGTGTGCATTTTGCGTCGCTATAGCAGCACAAAATGCACACGGGTCCCAACAAGGCAGAACGTTCACCGACCGGGAACGACCAGCCGCCTCAGCGCTCGAACCGGCCGTCCTTGACGGCGGTGATGAACGCCGACCACTGCGCGTGGTCGGTGGTTAAGTGCCCTGCTGCACGGTTCTTGCTGTCCCGTACGGCAGCACCATCGCTGATTCGGCCAACTTCGACGCAGTTCGTCTGGGCGCTGCTGTAGCTGGACTTGCGCCATCCGAGTGGTACGTACGGCACGGTCATGATGTCGTCTCCAATTCCTCGATGATATCGGCGATGAGCTCCGCTGAGGTTTCGCAGTTCATCGCGGCGTCTCTCACGTTGTCCACGGCTTTCTGGTACGCCGCCACGTCTTCCGGCTCGTGGAAGAACAGTGCCGCACGTCGATTTTCCAAATGCACGACGGTTGGTTCGTCCTGGCTGTCGATGAGCACGAACGGCCCCTCCAGCGCCGGATGCCATCCCGCGGTCGATGACACCACTTGGAGAGTCACATTGGGCCGGTCGGCGAAGTCCAGCAGGTGGCGGAGCTGATCGATCACTACGTCATGGCCGCCGATTATCTGCCGAATAGCTGGTTCTCCTACAAGAGCGAGCAGGTTCGCCGGGCGGCGACGGGTCAGCACTTCCCGGCGACCTACACGGACGAGCACGCGGGTTTCGATTTCGGCAGCGGGCACCTCGGCCGCGACCATGATGGCGCGGGCGTAGTCCGCAGTTTGCAGCAAGCCGGGCATCAGCAACGGCGCCACGTCGGTGATGTGCGTCGCGGAACGTTCGAAGTCCAACAGCGCGGCCATTTGCCGTTCGCGGTCGCCGCTGCGCACGGACAGCCAGTGCGGCGCGTTGGTGCCGCGAGCCATTTCGAGTAGTTCTGCCCGGTCCTTGCCGTTCACCCCGACAGCCGCGAGAACTGACGCGACGTCTTCCGGGACGGGCGAACGCATGCCGGTCTCCCAGCGCGAAATCGCACTGTGCGACATGTCCAACTTCTCAGCGAGCCCGCGGACGGTGAAGCCGGCCGCTTTGCGCGCTTCGCGCAGTCGTGCACCCAGCGCCTTTGCTTTTGGTGTCCCATTGGTGCCAGCCATGCACCACAGCATAAGTCGACACGCAGGGCGTTGATCTGTCGCTCTTTCGATACCTTGATCTCTTGGTGCCAATGGTGCCAGTGTGATGGCACCAAACGTTCGATGGCACCAAAGTTGATGGATTCAGATTCTCGGGAGGCAGTGATGACGACGTACAGGCCGTACCCCTTCCACTGGGTTCCGGCTGCTGGGCTGCGGCATGCGAGTACCGATCGGCGGCCTGATGCCGCTTTGGCTTATCCGACCGGGACTTCCGTGTCGACGCTGTGTCGGCAGAAGTTGTCGGCAGACAACTCCGAGCTCGCGTGGTTGTGGTCTACGTGCGGTGACTGTGACGTCGAGGCACACCGGATAGCCCGAACCCTCTACGTCCCTGCTACCGGAAGGACTTTCTGACGTGTTGGCCATGCTTCCCGGAATCGCTGGGATCACCGGTGTTGTCGCGCTCTACCTGATCACCACCTGCTGGAAGTCCTACCGGCCGCAGCACGCCGGTGGCGGCGAAGGCGCCCTGACGGTGTGGCAACTCATCGCCGACGTCGAAGCCGAGCGACAACGGGATCAGGGCGGCCGGCACCGGCTCCGCGAACCACAGCCGCCACCGTCCACATCGGAGGATGAGCCGCCGTCGCTGGAAGTTCAGAGGCGAATACTGGACGCCCTCAGGCGCCTCTGACGACACCAGACCCGGGCCCGGCCGCCGATGCCCCCGACCTGCGGCGAACGGGTCCTGCGGGCCGGTCGGCGCGACTCCCCTCCCCACGCGCCGACCGGCCACCCCACCTCCTGGCCAGCAGGCCCGAGCCCGTCGCGATTTTGCCTAAAATCGGAAAGCCCTGAACCCGACGGGGTGGGACAGGGGGGACCCCGATTTTGCCTAAAATTGGGAGTTTCTGGACCACGCGGGTGGGTTTCCGATTTTGCCTAAAATTGGAAACCTGGGCCGTGAGTGCGTTGGGGCGCTATGGCACCCCAAACACTCACGGAACCACGGCGCTTGCTACTTCAGGTCCGATCCCTTCGCGACGACGACCCCGTAGATGTCTCCGATCGTCGCCAGCGCGCTGTGGTGGATCTGCTCGGCGGACAGCTCGACCCCGGCTCCCGACAGTGGCCGCGTGGCACACGCGTCCGCGACGACCGTGGGCGAGTAGCCGCGCAGGAACGCGCCTTCGCTCGTGAAGGTGACGCACATGTGCGTCATGAACCCGACGATGATCACGTTCTTGCGGCCCGTCGCCGCGACCCTCTCCTCGAGATCGGTGCCGTGGAAGGAGTTCGGCGCGTGCTTCACCACGACGGGCTCACCGTCGACCGATGCCACGCGGGGGTGGATCTCGCCGATCTCGGCGCGGATGTCGTAAGGCGTGCCCTCGCCACTGTCGTGGACGACGTGGATCACCGGCGTCCCGGCCTCACGCGCCCGCGCCAGCAGCGCCGCAGCGGAATCCAAGGCCTCGCTCCAGCCCTGCAGCTCCATCACGCCACGGGTGTAGGTGTTCTGGTAGTCGACCAGGATCAGCGTGGCGTCGGCGAGGGTCGCCGGTGTTTCGCCGAAGCCGTTGAGCTGGCGCAGCGTCGTGGAAGCCATGGGCAAGAGCCCTCCTCAGGTGGGGTTTCGGGATCGCTCGGCGCCCTGGCGGCGCCGACGTGATCGACGCTACGATCGCGCCGAGGTGTCTGCAATGACGCCCGACTTGCAGATCTGGACATCGCGTTGGAGGGAGAGCCCGTGCCCGCGCTGAAGCGGCTGATCGTCATCGTCGTCTTCGACGGCGTCGACCTGCTGGACATCACCGGCCCGCCGGAGGTGTTCGCCCTGCTGCAGCGGGAGGTCGACACCGACACCGGCTACCGCGTGCTCCTGACCGCCGAGACCACGGATCCGGTCACCACCGCGGCGGGCGTGCGCGTCCTGCCGGACGCCACGTTCGACGAGGTCAGCGGCCAGCGCATCGACACCCTCCTGGTTCCCGGCTCGGTGCGCATCGACGCCGACCAGCGCGTGACCGCCCTGACGGACCCGGAGGTCACCGCCCGCGTCGAGCAGCTCGCCGGCACGTCGCGCCGCATCGCCTCCGTGTGCGTCGGCGCCCACATCCTGGCCGCCGCGGGCCTGCTCGACGGGAAGCGCGCCACCACGCACTGGTCGACCGCCCACCAGCTGGCCGCCGACCACCCCGCCGTCACCGTGGACGCCGACCCGATCTTCATCCGCGACGGCGCCGTGTGGACCGGCGCGGGCATCAGCTCCTGCCTCGACCTGTCCCTGGCCCTGGTCGCCGAGGACTTCGGCGAGCCCGTCGCGCTTCGCGTGGCCCGCCATCTCGTGATGTACCTGAAGCGCCCCAGCGGGCAGAGCCAGTTCTCCGTGCCCCTCGAACCGGTCTCCACCACGCGCCGGATCGAGGACCTGCGGCACTACATCACCGCCAACCTGACCCGGCCCATCGGCCTCGCCGAGCTCGCCGAACACGCCCGGGTCTCCGAACGCCAGCTCGCCCGCATCTTCAAGGCGGAACTCGGCATGACACCGACCGCCTACATCGAATCCGCCCGCGTCGAACTCGCCCGCAACCAGCTGGAATCGACCGACGCGACCCTGGACCGCATCGCCACCACCTGCGGGTTCGGCACCGTCGACACCCTCATCCGCGCCTTCCGCCGCCAACTGGCGACCACGCCGAGCGAATACCGCAGCGGCTTCCAGATGTCCATCTGACCGTCCGGCGCCTCGCGAGTGCGCGGTGTGGGGCGCCGTTTTCGCGCGAAACCGGCGCCCCGCAGGCGTGGAGAACGCCGGTTTCTCGCGAAAACGGCGCACAGCGCGACACTATGCTCCAACCATCACACGGGTGTCAGGGAGTTGGGCGTGCGCATCGGGGAACTTTCGGAGCGGACCGGCACTTCGCGGCGGTTGATCCGGTACTACGAGGAGCAGGGGCTGATCGTCGCCGACCGGTCCCCGAACGGCTACCGGGAATTCGCGGAGTACAACGTGGACCGGGTGATGCAGATCCGCGGGCTGCTCGACGCGGGGCTGCCGACGCGGATCATCAAGCAGATCCTGCCGTGCCTGGACAAACCCCGGGTCATCTACTTCCCCGACGCGACGCCGGAGATGATCGCGACCCTGGAGCACGAGCGGGACCGCATGACGGACTGGATCAGGTGCCTGACCAGAAACCGGGACGCGGTAGGGGAATACCTCGACGCGGTCCTCGAGTACAACCGCACCGGCGCAGCCCCGGAAGCGACCGGATAGCTCAGGCGTCGGTCGGCTGCCCCTCGTTCTCCATGCGGACCATCGCCACCCACTCGCGACGGGTCGGCGTCCGCGCCTCCGGACCGGATTCGGCGATGTGCGCCCGTAGCCCGGGAGGCAGCGCGATGCCGTGCTTATCCAGGTAGTACGTGGTCAAGTCCGACCAGATCCAACTGCCGTCGGTGCGCAGCCCGATCGGGACGATCGGCTCGCCATCGTCGGCGAACACATCGGGCACCAGGTCCTCGTCGTCGGTCAGCCGCTCCGCCGAGTTGAGGTAGGCGATCTGCCCGTCGCGTTCGGCTCCGGCCGGCTCGCGCTCTTCGCTCTCCTCGTCGAACTGCGCCAGCTCAACGGTCGGCTGCGGGCCGACGCCGTAGATCTCCCGCCCCTGCACCAGCGCCGGTGCGTGGTAGAAGGGGTCGAGCGGGCTTTCCGAGCGGAACACCTCGACCTGCGGGCCGGCGAGGCCGGCTTTCCAGAGCCGGTCCGCGAGCTCGGCCGCCATCAGGTGCGGGTGCAGGCCCTTCTCGGTCTCGACCAGGTGAATCAACCGGGCGGTCCGCTCGTCCCCGCCCTCCGGCAGCCGCCACACCTGCCACCCGGTGTGCTTGCCGGGCTGGGCCTCCAGGTACTCGCGGACGACCGCGGCGCAGATCTCGGCGACGTCGGCGTCGTCCTCCCGGTCCGCCCAGAAGTCCCAGGTCACCAGGGTGAAGTCCACCTCTTCGTCGAGCCGGGCGACCCGCGCGGCGGTCACCTCGTCGACGCCGTCGAGCAGGATCTCGCGGCTCTCCGGCGGCAACGACCGGCCCCAGTCCAGGAACACCTGAGCGATCAACCGCACGGCGTGCGACCACTGCCCGGCGGCCAGCCACTGCCGTGCCTGCCACACCACGTCGTCGGGCAGCATCGGCGAGAACTGCAACAGCAACTCGTGCCGAGCCAGGTCCTGCTCTTCCATTCCGAACCCCAAACCTCAAGTGCCTACCAACAGAGTTCCCGGTCCCCCGGCATCGGTTCAAGTAACCCATACCGGGACGCGCGCTTGCGCCACGTCGTCCGGCGTCGGCGCGATCAGCGGGTTCTGCCCCTCATCGGCGGCGATCCCCGGGAACCCGCACCGATCCCCCGGTGCCTCCGCTGCTTTCGCCCTCGCGCAGCGCTGCGCGCAGTTCCTTGAAGATCTCCGCGAGTTTCCTCGGATCGGGCTCGGGCCTGGAATCGATCAGCGTCTGGACGAGGCGTTCGCGGAACGACTGCAGCGACTCGCGGAACGCCCGCAGGTGGGCCTCGACCTCGGACGGGTCTGCCCCGGCGGCCCGACGTTCCATGACGAACGCCTTGATCTCCAGGTTCACCAGGCCCACGATCTCGTCATCCGCGATCTTCGCCCGCTGCGAGCGGCGTTCTTCCGCCGCGGGATCGTGATTCTGGCCCGCGGCGGGATCGGTCGCCGTGTTCGTCGCCGCCGTCGACGTGGACGGCCCCGCATGGTTGCTGGAAGATCCGGCGACCAGTTCCCGGTGCGTCGCCTCCCAGTCGCTTCGTGCGCGAAGCTCCGCGCGCAGCTTTGCGAGCAGTTCGTTGAAGCGCGCGTTGTCGACGTTGTAGACCGCGTCCGCGATGGGCTGCTCGTACCGCTTCAGGGATTCGTCGTCGACAACGTCCAGGAGCTGTTCGACCCGGCGCTCGCGAACGTAGCTCTGCACCTCCACTTCGATCAGCTGCTCGGCGACCTCGGGCATCTTCTCCTTGGCGTCAGGAAGCTTCTCCCAGTTCTGGGGATCTTCCGCCCAGTTCTTGCCCTTCTCGCGGTCCAGCCGATCCCACATCTCGCCGGTGAGCTCTTCGCCCCCGGTCAGCGTCTCACTCGGCTTGGCCATGAACCGCGGGTTCAGCACGAACTCGCCGAGCGCGTACGTCCGGCCGTCCCTGTCCGCGTAGCCCGCCTTGGTGGTCTCGACGCCGACGACGGCTTCCGGGTGGATGCCCAGCGGGAACGCGACCTCGCGCTCGTGGTGGAACCTCGTGGCCAGGCCGATGGTGTGGTTCACCGATATACCGCCGGGCGCGAAGATCGAGAACCGCAGCACCTGGTCGGCGCCCTTGATGAAGTTCGCAGCCCGCGTCGTGCTCACGTACATCGACGGCTCGTTCGCGGACACGTATTCCGGCAGCTCGACGTTGTCCCCGTTGGCGTAGGTGTTCTCCGGGTTCCTCGGCCGGAACCCGTGCCGGATGACCTCCGCGAGCGTTTCCCAAGCCCTGGCGACGCGGAACAAGATCGCGAGGTCCTGGCGGAACAGCGGGCGCGGGACGATCTTGCGGTAGATCTCCTCGACGAACTCCGGCGTCACCGTCGACCGGTCGATGGCCGCCACCTGCAGCAGGTCGGCCGGTCGTTCCGGAGTCGGCAGGTGCTGCTCGAACTCGACAGGTTGCGGCACGCCGACCTTGGTGGTGAACCTGAACAGACCTCCGTTGCCCGGATCGCCCGAGTACCAGCGGTACGCGCCGTCTTCCAGGCGGGCCACCATCCTGGACGGGTTCCCGGTGGCGGGGATGATCTCCACGATCCCGTTCGCGTGCGCGGTCCGCCGCCACTGCCCGTCCGCGCTCACCTGGACGACCTGGTCGCCCTGCGACTGCGGTTCGCCCCAGCTCTCCCACACCGCGTGCTCGAGCTCCGCGAACTTCTTCCGCGTTCCCCGCCCGACGGTCCGGGCTTCGAGGTGCGCCCCCGGTTCCGCGTCCGGGTCGTCGGCGTTCTCGTTCAGCTCCGCGACGCCGGTGTTCTCGTCGTAGGTGAACCTGACCCGGTACTGAGCCGGCTCGTCGGATTCGGTCTCCTCGTTGAAGCGCTTGCCCCGGTGCGCGAACTCCAGCGTCACCTGACCGCCTTCGCCGTCGGACCAGGTGCCGAGGTGCGCCGCGCCGACGCGGTCGAGGAGCAACACCAGATCGCCGGCCCGGAACCGCATGACTTGACCAGCCTCATTACCGCCGTACAGCAGCGGTTTCGGCGACTGCCACGGGCTCGAACCGCCGGGTTCGGTGCTCATCGCCGCCGTCGACGTTGACGGCCCGGAATCGTCCGCCTCGGTCGATGCCGGGGTCTGCGACAGCGCTGCCCAGATGTCCGTCGCCAGGTCATAGGACGCCGTCTCGGGGTTCCCGGTCGCCACTTCACCGGTTTGCGACCCGTTCGCGCCGTCCATCGGCTGCCGGCCGCCGCCGACCTCATCCGCGCCCTGCACCGGATCGTTGTGCGGCGTGGTCGGGGCGATCTCCTGCAGGACCATCTGCCCGTCGGTCGACACCACCCGGAAGCGGGTGCCCGCAGGGATCCCGACCCGGCCTTCCCGGACGAGGTGCGCCGACTGCCAGGCATGCCCCGGCGCGGGCCGGAACACCACAGTGCTGGTCGCGCCGATCACGCCCGAGGAGGCGAATGCGCTGGTCGGCAGGCTCACCTCGGCCCCGGGCTGGAGGTCGCCCAGCCAGCCTTCCCACCGGCTGGCACCCGAAACCTCGTCGCCGGTGAAAGCCGGGAACCGGCGCACGCCGTTGTTGACGAAGGCCTCGACCAGCATCGCGAGCGGGCGGCTCGCCCGGAGGTCGGCGTGGAAGTCCGGATATGCGGTGACGACGCCGTCCGAGGCCGCCAGGTGCGCCGCCGCGAGCTCCAGGTCGGACGTTTCGAGGTGCTCGGGAATCGACGGGGCACCGCCGAGAGTGGTGTCGAGGAACTCCTCGACCGCGAACCTGGCACGGCACAACTCGTTGCCGCCCCAGAGGTTCTGGAAGGTACCGGCGTCGCGCGGGCCGGGCCGGAATCCGTCCGTGATCCGGGCTTGGGCGAGCTCGACGTCGCGCCAATCCGGTCCCACGTCGTGGCGCCATCGCGCGAGCAGGTCGGTCACTTCTCCGGACGTCCAGTCCTCCGGGGTGCTCGACCGACCGGTCTGCCGCAGGTAGTACGCCCGGAACTGCGCGAGCGCGCCCATCCGGATGCCGTGCGACACGAGCGTCCGCAAGCCGTGGAAGACCGGGTCGTTCGCCAGAGCCCGACCGCCTTGCGTCTGCAGGTGCCTGGCGAGGCGCACCGGGTCCACTGCGGGGATCACGCCGTTGGCCACCAGCTGCTGGTGCACATCGGTCCACCAGGTGCCCTCGTTGAGCAGGAAGCCCCACGCGTCGCTCGGGGGCACCGCCAGGAATCCCTCCGGGCGGGCGGCGATGACCGACGTGGCGGCCCGCAGCTCCGGCCCGAGAACGCCCAGCCGCATCGGGTCGGTCAGCTGCATCTCGTGGGCCAGGAGGATCAGCGGACCGGCGTTCTCCTCGTCGATGCCGAGCTGCTGCGCCACATCCCGGAGCTCGTCCGGGAGGTGGCCGAGGTGCCCTGCGTAGGCGCCGAGCATCGCGAGGTCGTGACCCGCGTTGAAGTCGGCCGCGAGCTGGGCCAGGCGTTGCACCACGTCGGGGCCGGACCGGCGCAGATGACCGAGCCGGTCGCGGTCGGCCAGGGCCGATGCGAGCAGCGAGATCATCTGGCGAGCCGCGGCAGGGTCGTTCTCGTTCCAGGTCACGCCGACCGGAGTGGGCCAACCACCGTGCATTTCGAGCGTTGCCGCACGCAAGCGGTCGAACGGATCGGCGGATCCGCGGACCACCACGCTCAGCGAAATGGGATCCATCACGGCCGACGACGAGGTCGGTGCCACGGTGAAGACACCGAGCACCGCCAGCGGACCGGCCGCGCCGAGCTCGCCGGTGGCCGCTTCGCGCACCAGCTCGAACAGGAGCTGACGGTCCTGCGGCGACGGGAACCCCTGCAGGGCGGCGATGTCGCGCAGGTCGTTGATCAGCTGGTCGCGGATGTTGTCGTCGTGGATGTCCCGGAATGCCGGGAAGAACGGCCGCAGCACTTCGTAGGAGGTCAGCTGGAGGGCGCGCACCGCGGTTCGGATGGCGTCCGGGGTGTTGTCGATGTCCTCCCCGGGCAGCTGGGGGTGGAACTCCGCGTCGTAGACCGGCGGCTCGCCGACCGGGTTGGACGCCGGCGCCGCGGTGGTCACGCCGTCGAAGGCCGGCGGCTCTGCGTAAGCCGGCAGTTGATCCGGGCTGTCGGTCAAGGCGGCGAGCCGGCCGGCCTCGAGCTGCTGCGGATCGACCACTCCTGCCATGTCGGCGATCTCGGTCGCGAAGTACTCGGCGAGCAATGGCGGCGGGATCGGGGGCAGCTCCCGCAGCTGGGCCCGGACCACGTCGGCGGTCTTCCCGGCGCTGAAGCCGTCGGAGCGGATCCAGTCGGCGCCCAGGTGCGCGACGTAGAGCGGCTCGATGCCCAACTCGACGGCGACCGCCAACAGCCGCGCGGCGCCCGCGCCGTCGCCGGAGTCGAGGTAGTAGCGCCGGGCAGCGGCCGGGATCTCGTCCGGAACCCGTCGCAACGCCTGGCTCAGCCTGGCGACCTGGTCGAAGTCGAGGCCGTGGTTCTGGACCAACCGCCGGAGCCGCTCGACGTCGCGCGGCTCGTCGAACCACGACTGGTTCCGGAGTTCCTCGCGGACCGGCGGTTGCTCCTGCCACCAGGACTGCGTCCGCGGGCTGCCGCCCTCGACCGCCAGGCCCTGCCGCCACTCGCCGACCGTTTCCGAGGTGATCTCCCGGCCGCCGGCCGTCAGGAACTCCCGTGCGGCGGCGAACTCACCCGGTCCCGCCTGCGAGAGGTGCTGGAAGGCCGACAGGTCTCCCCGGTCGAGGCCGACGGCATCGGCCCACCAGTCGACGAGGCTGTAGACCACCGAGTTCTGGTCGATCGCATGGCTGAACCGGGCGAGCTCGAACCTGTTCTCCCGGATGTGCTCGCCCCAGCCGCGCGCCATCTCCTGGATCTGGTGGCTGTTGAAGCCACCGGCCGGCAGGCCCTGCTGGGCGATGAAGTCGCGCCGCGCCGACGGCGACATCTCGAGGTCGACCGTGGCGTGCGACATCGCCAGCAGGTCCCCGGCCCGGTAGAGCGCGGGCGGCAGGCCGAGCAGCCAGGCGGCGATGAGCGGCTCCGAGCGGTGGCGGCTCCGGTAGCGCAGCAGGTGGACCGGGTCGTGGCTCGGACGCCCGTCGCGAATGCCCGCGAGCAGATGCCCGAAGCGGTTCCCGGCGCGGGCGCCGGCCATGGTGAGCCGGTGCTCGCCGAGGTAGCGGTGCAAGTCCTCCAGCGCTCGCCGGTCGATGCTCGTGATCTGGTCGCGGAACGCCGTGAGATCCGCGGGCACCATGCCGAACTCGCCGAGCAGGTCGCGCACCCGCCCCGCCAGGGTCCTCGCGGCCGCGGGCAGGGAATCGGCGTCCGCGGGCAGCGGGGGGAATCCGGCCGAGTTCAGGTCGAGCAGTTCGAGGTCGGCGTGGTCGATCCCCAGCAGCCGCGCCGTCTGCTCGCGCAGGGCCTCGCGGAAACCGCCGTCCGCGAGATGATCGCCGGTCCCCCCGTAGTAGTCGTCCAGGTCGATCTGCTCCGCGCCCGGCATCGCCGGGCCGACACCGCCGTGGTCCCGCTCCACGGTGGAGAAGCTCAGCATGGAATGCCCGCTGTCGTCTTCCGACGCGGAGCTCTGCGGGGCGGCGCCGGGGAGATTCCGCACCCAAACCTCCGCCGCCTGCGCGATCACCTCGGAATCGAGGTTCCTGCCGCTCCGATCGCCCTGCTCGGATCGCGACAGCACCTGGTCGTAGAAGTCCCGCAGGTCGCCGGTCGCCCGGTCTGCGGGCAGCCTGCGCAGCCCGTTGTTCAGGAAGGAAGCGAAGCTCCGCAGCTCCGTTGCGACGGAGGACAGCGGTGTCGAAGCCTGCCGGAAGCCATCGAAGAAGATCCCGACCAGTGCGGAGTTCTCCGCACCCGGGATGAGTTGGCCCAGCCGGCTCCTGACGGAGTCCAGCAGCAGGTGGTCCGTGTGCGGGTCCAGCTCCGGCTCGGCGTAGACGTTCGACTGCGACGCCGCAGGGGCTTGGGTCTGCTCCTCGGTTTCCGGTCGCACACCGGCTGATTCGTCGCCGCCGGGCGATGAATCGTGCTGCGTGCTCGACTCCGCTGCCGGATCGGTGTGATCCTGCTCGGGCTCGTTTCGGGACCCGCCCGGCGCACCGGGGTTGTTCGCCGGCCGTTCGATCCCGGCCGTCAGCTTGGCCCGCAGGTCCGCTTCCAGCTGTGCCTTCCGCTCGGAGTCGCCGGTGTGCAACGCGTCGGCGTAAAGCCGCACGAATTCCTCGTACGCGCCGATCGAGTTCAGCGCCCGGTCCCGCTGCGCAAACGAGCTCGGCGCCTGATCCTGGTCGGCCTCCGCGATCTCCTGCATGATCTGCGTGTAGCGCTCGCGAGCGGTTTCCAGCAGGCGCACGGGCATCTTGCCCTTGTCGAGACGCAGCTTCGCGTCCGCTTCCAGCGGCGCCTTGTCCGACGTGCTCGGCCCGGACTGCGAACCTTCGTCGCCGCGCGGGCGCTTGGGCTGCGGGGTGTCGTCGTCCAGTGGCCGCTTGGCCGGCGGGGCCGGATCCGGCTCGGTTCGGCGCTGCTCGGCCCACTCCCGCAGGACGTCGCCCGGGGACCTGCCCTCCTGGCGTGCGCGGGCGAAGAACCCCGCCGGGTCGCTCGCCCACGGCTGCGGGGTCCCTCGCTGTTCGGCGAGGAATTCCAGCAGCAGGGGGCGCTGCTGGACACCGAGAGCGTGGGCGTCGAGCAGGGCCAACAGCCGTGCGACGCCGCCCCACCCGCTGATGTCCGGAAGGTGCAAGGCGAGCTCGGGGCCCATGCCCAGCTGGTCCGCCCACCACGAGAGGATCATCCGCGCGGCCGCATCCTGATCGCCATTGATCAGGTTGGTCAGCGACGTGCCCTTTGCTCGCAGGTGTTCCTGCAACGCCGGCAGTTCCCGCGAATGCACCCCACCCGGCTGCAGCAGGGCCGCCAGCCGGGCCAGCGCCGGCCCGTGGGTTGCGCCCACCGGCAGGCCCGCGCGCAGCAACCCGGCTCGGACATCCGCTACCCACTGGTCGACAGGCCGGTCCTGGTCGGCGAACTCGCGCAGCTCCACGCGGAAGAACCCGAGCTGGCACAGCCCAACGCCGAGGTGCCGGGCCGCGTCGAACAGGAACGCCCCACGCCCATCGGGGATCCCGGCCTCATCGGCCACGGCCAGCAGCTCCCCGGGCGCCCGGTTGTGCCGGCGCACGTAGTCCAGCAGTGTGTCGGTGATGCCCACGCCGAGGCGGTGCTGGAGCCGCGACATCGCCGCGATCGCGTTCGGGTGCACCGAATCGAGTCGGCGCCTCGTGATCAAGTCTGTGACGAGGTCGTGCAGGCCGGCGCGCAATCCATCCGGGTCATCCGGATACGCCTGATCGTCCAAGCCCTCCAGGTACTCCTGCTCCGGCACCAGTTCCGTCCAGCCGCCCCGGTCCGCGTACAGGCTGGCCAGTTGCACGGGATGCGCGTTCCCCAGCGCGTAGAGCACCTGCATCAGCGGACGGGCTCCGGGGCCGGACCTGGTGGCCTCGTCGAGGATCCCGAACAGCGTGCGGCGGCGCTCGCCGTCGTGCGCGCCGAGCAGCGCAGCGAGGTGGTGCAGGTCCTGGCGCAGCCTGGCGTGGTCGGCGTCGCCTGCGCCGTCGAACGCCGCCTGGAACGACGTCAGCTGCCGCGGGTCGAGGCCCAGCTCTCCCGCCAACTGCGCCGGGATGCTCACGGGCATCGGCTGCGGGTCGACCGCCGGAGCGTCCAGACCCGAGTTCGAGTAATCCGGCAGGGCGGTCGGCGCGGGGGCTGCCTCCTCGTCATAGGGCGGCGGGTTGGTCGCGGCGAGAGATTCGTAGGGCGGCGGGTTCCGGAACCAGTTGTCGACCCGCGCCGCGAGGTCCTCCTGGGAGAGCTCCACCAGGTCGATGTCGGCATCGACCATCGACTGGAGGAAGGCGTCGAGCTCGGGCCCGAGCGCATCCACGGGCAACCTGCCGAACCGGCCGAGAACGTGCTGGACGACCTGCTGCATCCCGATCGAACCGGCGAGCAACGCCGGCACGGTGCTGTCGAAGTGGGTCATGATCTGCCGCAGCCGCAGCAGCACCGCCCGGCCCGAGATCTGCTCGCCCAGGTCCACACCGTGCAGGAACTCGTTCACCGCGGCCCAGTCCGCCGGAGTGCGCAGTCCTGCGTCTCGCAGCACCCCCTGCGCCTGGGTGAGGAAGCTATCCGACAGAGCCTCGTGGTTCTGCCCGTGCGAGCGGACCAGGATGTCCAGCACCTGCAGGTCGCCGCCGAACAACGCCACCAGCCTCGCCGGTTCCATCCGGAGACCCGCAGCGGCGCGCAGCAGGGTCAGCGGGCGGATTTCGAATTCGCGGGCCAGCGCGGGGATTTCGGCCGGCACCCGGCCCAGGTCCTGCCGCAGCGAGAACACCAGGTTCTCGATGGTTGCCGCCTCTGCCTGGTCGGCGAGGCCCTGCAGCAATCGCTCCAACCTGCCGGCGGCGGACCGGTGCTGCTGCCACTGCTCCAACCGTTGCGCGCGGAGGTCGGTGTCGGCGCGGAGATCCGCCACGGTGTTTCCGCGCGATTCCAGGAAGTCCGTGAAGTCCGCCAGTTCGCCGGCGTTCACGATGCCGGTGCCGGCGAACCAGGACAGCTCGTCCAGCTCGAGGTCCAGCGCCTCCACCCAGGTCCGGACGTCCTGCACGGCCACGGCTTCCGGCAGCTCGGACGGGCTCCGGCTCAACCAGGACAGGTCCAGCTCGACGCCCTCGCCGAACGCTCGCTCGCCGAGCAGGCGCAGTGCGAACCTCGGCAGAACGTGCCAACGCTCGGCGGCGCGGTGGATCATCGCCGTCCAGTCCTCGCCGCGTCCCCGGGCCGTGTCCACCGCCCACGTCGCATGGGTGAAATCACCGGGCTCCAGGGCCAACGCCCGCATCTGCACGGTGAGCTCGGCGACGGTCAGCCCTGCGGGGACGGGAGTTTCCGGGTCCAGGTTCCAGCTCCAGCGCGCCACGACGTCCCGCAGCGCCGCCGGGTCGGAGCGCAGGTTCGCCGGCTCGTAGCCGTGCTGGTACAGGTATTCGGCGAACTCCCCGAGTTCGGTGTCGTCCATGGACTCCGCAAGACCGCGGAACGCCGCCAGGTCGGCCGGCGCCAGGCCGTGTTCGCCGAGCAGCTCCCGGATCTCGTCCGGCTCGGAATCGGCGGCCAGCACCGCGAGGTCCCCGACTGCGACCCCGAGCTGCTCGGCCGCATCCTCCCTCGCCTGCTGCTCGCGGAAGTTCCGCCACTCCTCGACGAGGCGCCGCTGGTCGTCGGCCGGCAGTGCGCTCCAAGCCGGCAGATCAACGCCTTCGTCGGGCAGGTCCTCCCACTGGAGATACCCGTCGAAGTCCTCCCACTCGTCTCGGGTGAGACCGTGCTGCCGCGCCGCTGCCAGGAAGCCGTCCAATCCCTCGTTCAGCCCGAGGCCGTGGAGCTCCCGCAGCAGCGCTCTCGTCATGCCGTCCTGGTCCTGGTGCAGCCGGCGGAGCTCCGGCACGAACTGTTCCAGCAGCTCCGGGCGGACGTGCAGGGCGACGGCCAGCACGGCCACGTGCCGGTTCGACACCTCCCAGCTCTCGGCCAGCTGCTGAACGCTGTCCGGCACCTGCTGGATCGCGCCGAACCACAGCATCAGGTTGGCGGCAGCCTCGGTGCCGGGCTGCGTGTGCAGCTCCTGGAGCAGGTCCAGCGCCGATGGCAGGTCGAACCAGTCGCTGCCCGGCGGCACGTGCTCCCGGGCGCCCGGGCCGAAGAACGGCTCGATCAGGTCTTCGGGCGCCGAGATTCCCGCGATCAGCGCCGACAGGCCCGGGATCTGCAGGTCGGCCGGGCGCAAGCCCAGGCCGGTCAGCCGGGGCAGGTCCGCTGGCGTGAACCCGGCCACCGCCAGCCGCTGCCACAGCGTCGTGTCGGCCGCCTGGAACCAGGTCTCGTTGAACAACGACAGGCCTTGCGGGGGGAGATTCATCCGGCTCAGCCAGGTGTTGATCGTCCCCCAGACGACATCCGCACTGACCGCCGGATCACCGCTCATCATGGCGATCTCGGCCCTGGCCGCGCGAAGCACTCCGGGCGGCACGCCCAGCCGCACGGCGATCCGCAGCAGATCCCCTGGCGGCAGGCCGGTTTCCGCGCCGACCCGGGCCAGCTCGGCATCGGTGTCGCCGATCGGCCCGTGGCTCTGGGCATACCGCGCCAGCGCCGACCATTCGTCGTTGGGCAGCCTGTGGTGCTGCGCCGACCCGGCGATCGCCTCCGGTGTGCTGCCCGCGTCCCGCAGCGCCGCGAGGTCTGCCTGGGACAGTCCCAGTCGCCAGCGGGCCACCGTGTCGCGCCCGGCCACCAGCCCTTGCTCGCGCAGCTGGTCCGGCGAGATGCCGTCAGCACGCAGCCGCTGGGTGAAATGGGCCAGGTCGGCACCGGTGAGCCGGTTGCCGAGCCCGGTGAACCAGGCCAGGTCGGCCCGGCGCAGCCCGGCGTTGGCGAGCAGGTAGTCGACTGCGGCCCGCCGGGCGCGCGGGTCTGCCTGCGCGGTCGGGTCGTCGACGACGACCAGCGCATCGGCCGCCTGCTGCTGCGCGTCCGGCTCCTGCTGGTTCGCGGTCATTTCCTGACTTTGAGCGGCGAGGTGGCTGCCGGCACCGGCCGGTGTTTCCGCGTCCGCCGCGATGTAAATCGCGTCTGTGGCCGTCGGCGTCACCTCCACCAGATCCAAGCTTTCGAGCCAGTCGCTCAGAACGGCCGGTTCCGCATTGGAGGAGGAGCCCTGCAACGACGCCGCGCCGGACTGGCCCGTGTCCTGCTGGTCACCGGAGTCCGTCCATGGGGTACCGGTCGAATGCTGGCGGCGGGAACCACCCGGCGTCCCGGGGACGGAACGCGGAATCGGAGCGGAAAGCCGGTGCCGCAGCCCCGATTCCAGCCGGCCCTGCAGCGGGACGTCGCCTTCGCGCAGCGCATCGCGGTACTCCCGCACGAACCTGTCGTGCTCGCGAACCGAGTTCAGCGGCACATCCCGGGCGAAGACCGACCGATCCGCCAGCACCGCCGCCATGATCTGCTGGTATTTGGCCTCCGCGGCGTCGGAATGCGCATCCGAGCGGTCCTGCTGACCGCGAATCGTCCAGTGGCCGATCGTGCGCTCACTGCTGGCGAAGTCGTCGGCGTTGAACAGCGCGTCGAACGTTCCCGCCTCCTCGTCTGCCAGCCCGTACCGGTGCAGGTCACCGACCTCGGCGTATGCCGGGACGAGATCGACATCCGTGCCGGTGTTCCCGGTCGGTTGCCGCTCCTCGGGGTTCAGGGTGTGCAGGATCGCGTCTG
This sequence comes from Saccharopolyspora sp. NPDC045839, assembly GCF_056431645.1. NCBI lineage: Bacteria > Bacillati > Actinomycetota > Actinomycetes > Pseudonocardiales > Pseudonocardiaceae > Saccharopolyspora > Saccharopolyspora sp. NPDC045839. The sequence continues at coordinate 31,266 of NZ_JBWKKH010000040.1, read as the reverse complement.
CCAAGCTCTGGTCCGGCTCGGCCGCGACAGGGACGTCATCGGCGGACTCCGCCGGCGAATCGGCAGTCCGGTCGTTCGGGTGCGGGTCCTCGATGTCGCCCGGATTCCCGGTGGTTTCGGCGCCTTCCGGGTGCTGCGCCGCTTCGTAGGCCGGGGGAGGGTACGGCGGGGGGCCGGCTTCGCCGCGCTGCGGCAGCCGGTCGAGGTAGTGGCGGTCCAGGTAATCCGCCCAGCGCGATGAATCGGTCAGCCCACGGGCGTCCAGCAGGTCCCGCAGATCCGCCAGCCCCGTCCACCGGTCCTCGATGTCGAACGAGACCGCCGCGTCGTTGTGCAAGAACGCCGCCAGCGGGTGCGGATCCGCGCCGAGCTCTGCGGCCAGCCACGACAACGTCCGAGCATCCAGCTCGTTCGCGTCCGCCGCGCGCGGCAGCTCGTCGGGAACCCGGCCGAGGGCCTGGCTCAGCCTGCCCAGCAGGGCCGCGTCGAGGTCGTGGGTGAGCACCAGGTCACGCAGCCGCTGGGTGTCCCGTGCGGGGTCGAACCAAAGCTCGCCCCACAGCTGCGGGAAGTTCTCGCGGGACCACGCCTCGTGCTCGGCGCCCTCGTCTGCCAGGTGTTGCCACCATTCCCGGACCGGGTGGTCGCTCCGGCCGGGGTTCGCATCGAGGTATGCGCGGAAGCTCGCCAGCTCGCCGGGGCCCACGGCCGGCAGCCCGCGGAAGAGCCGCACGTCCCCCGGCTGCAGGCCGGCCAGCTTCAGCCAGCCCGCGATAGCGCGGGCGCCGGCGTTGTACGGGCTGTTCGCATTCCTGTCCGGCCAGGAAAGCCGAACTTCCGGGAAGCTCACCCCGAGCCAGGAGAGCCGAAGCTCCGGGAAGACGTCGGCGCTGGAAGCCGTCGTGAGCTTGTGCACCTCGTGCGGTGGGATTCCCCAGTTGTGCGCTGCGGTCCACAGCTCATCGCGGGGCGGTCGCCCGTTGTTGCACAGCCAGTCGACCCCCCGCACCAGATCCGCGCGGTCCGCTGCGTTCAGCCTCCGCGCATTCGCGAAGGCGGCCATGTTCTCCAGGTCGGAGGAGCGGTGCGTTCCCGGGGGCAAGCCCAGCTGCCAGCTCGCGATCAGCGGACGCAATCCGTGCCGCTTCGGGTGGTGGGCGATCGAGATGGCCTTCATGACGTTCGGCCATGCTCGGGCCGCGTGGCCGAACCGGCCGCGGCGCGTCCCGTCCACGTTCATCCCGTGCTTGGCGAGGTACTCCTTGAAGGCGTGCAGTTCCGCACGGCCCAACCGCGCGACCTGGCCGCGGAACGCTTCGAGATCCTTCGCGCTCAGCCCGGGCTCGCGGAACAGGTCGGCGGGATCCGGGCTCAGCCCGGACTCGCGGAACAGCTCGGCGACCTGTTCCGGGTAGGGCCCGCCGACCGGAGCCGTCTTCAACAGGTCCGGATCCTGGGTGCTCGGCTCCGCCGACGCCTCGGCCTGCGGCGAGGCGGTCACATCGCCCGTGGGGTCGTCGTTCGCGGCTCGCGCGGCGATCTCGTCCCGCAGTGTGCGCGTCCACGCATCGACGGGGTCGGCGCCGTTGGCCACCAGCGCATCCACCCGTAGCTGCGCGTTCGCGGCCGCGCCCAGCTCCGCCAGCGACTCCGATCTGACGCCCAGCCGGCTCGCGACACGCCCGCTCACGTCATCGAAACGCCACCGAACCCGCACCTTGGAGTCCTGCGCATGGTCGTCCGAGGGCGCCCGCCGCGACGAGTCGCCAGGGCCTTCGTCGCCGCGCGGACGCAGCGCGTCGTGCTGAGCGGTCAACGACGACGATGCCCAGTTCGGGTTCCCGCCGGGCCCCCTCACCTGCTCGTGGTCCGGTAGCTCTTGGAACTGCTGCTGGCGCGGGCCGCTGGGCTTCCGCAGCCTCGCCTTCAGCTCGTCGACCAGCTGCGCCTTCTCGGCTTCGCCCTCGGCGCCCACGAACTTCTCGATGAACTCCTTCTTCGCGGCATCGAAGATGCCCATACCGAGCTTGCCGGACTCCCGCAACTCGGCCAGCGCCTTGAAGTACTCCGCCTCGGCGTGAGAAGCCTCCGCGACGGCCGGGCTCACGGCCTGGTTCTGCGGCACGTCGGGGTGACCGGCCAGCAGGTCGTCGAACGGCCCGCCGACCGGCTGCGCCGGACGCTTGCCGAGCGCCTTCTCGCTCGGCCCGGTCGTACCGTCCTGCTCGGGCGTCTCCGGGATTCCGGTGTCGGACTCCTCGTCCACCTCGACGATCGTGGAAAGCCTGTGCGAGGTGACCGACGGCTGTTGCTCGATGCTCTGGTGCAGCAGGCCTCCCGGCACGGGCAGGCCGAGTTCCAGGGCCTCTTCCAGGCTGAACGTCAGCGTGATGCCCGCCGGCCTCTTCGCGGTCTGCTCGTACGGCGGCTTCGCGCCGCTGCCGCGCTCGATGGCCGTGACCTTCGACGTGTAGAAGACGTCGAAGGCGAACGCGACGAGCTTCTTGGGGCCGTCGTCGGTCCGGCTCTGCAGGTCGAGGCCGTCGAGGGTGTCCGTGGTGGCCGTCTCGCTGCTGGACAGGCCGTTGTCGGCGCTGAAGTAGGCGAATTCCTCCGGGTTGTCGCCGCGGAGCAGCGTCGTGTCGCCCAGTCCGGCCTGGCGGCCGTTGGTGCGTTCCACGACCGATTCCGACGTGCCGGTGAGGTACCCCTGCATCCGCTCGTTGCGGGCCGTGTCGATCGTCCCGCGGAACTTCGCGTTGTACAGCCCGGCCTTCAGCCCGATGTCGAAGTCGGTGGCGAGGAACTTCTCCCCGTTGGCCCGCTTGAACCCGGTGAAGTCCGACAGGAATTCCTTGATGTTCGGGCGGAGCAGCTGATCGGAGGTCAGCGTGTCCAGCTCGATCCACAGCGGGCCGAGCTTCCGGCCGAAGCGCTTGGCGATCCGCTGGTCGTGGTTGGTGTTCTCCCCGTCGCGCTCGGTGGTTCCGCCGGGGCCGGTGGCGATGCTCGCGAGGGATTGCACGACGTTGCCGGCCAGGAAGTCGGCCAGGCCGTCGCGAAGCACCTCGACCGCCACCACCGTCGAGGATTCGAGCACCTCGGCGGTGTGGTCGACGTCTTCGGACGTGGGTTTCGCACCGATCTCCAGGCCGCCGGCGCCGACGGGCCGGGACGAGACGCCGAGCAACTCCGCCGGCAGCCGCAGCTTCACCGGCACGTCGAGCGTGCTCAGCTCGTCGGCCAACTCGACCAGCCCCGCGTCGGGGTCGCGGAACGTCCTGGCCGGCCACGCCCCGTCGCTGATCGTGGTGAAGAAGTACGGGGGCTTGCGGTAGGACAGCACCTCGAACTTCAGCCGCACGTTCATCGACACCCGGACGTTCGCGGCGTCGAGCTCGCGCCGGTCGCCGCGCTGCACCGCCGTGGACGACGACAGTTCGCTGCCCCTGGTCCGGCCGCTGAAGCCGATGGAACCCTGCGGACCGGAGGTGGCGTTGTCGCTGCTGGTCTTCAGCAGCATGTTGTAGCTGAGGCCGACACCCACCGACTTCGTCGAGCCGTGCTGCAGCTCGGAGCCGGACGACGCGGAATGTTCGGCGAAGAAGCGGCGGCCGCCGATCTCCTCGACCCACGCCTTCTGATCCCACTTCGCCGAACCGCCGTCCTGGCCGTGGTTCTCGCCGATGACCTCCTCGACCGAGATGCGGATGGCGCCGACGCGGTCGCCGAACTTGAGGTTGTGGCCGAACGGGATGATCAAGCCGCCGTTGAGGATCTCCCGCTGCACCGCCTTGTGGGACAGGTCGAAGGCGAGCTGCAGGGTCGGCTTCGTGGCGCCCGGTTCGCGGACCGGGGTGCCGCTGGGCAGCACGTCCGGCGCCACTGCGGCGAGGACCTTGAGCACGTGCTCTGTCAGCGCCTTCGAAGCGAGGTTCTCCAGGCCGATATCGGCGTTCAGCGCCTCGCCGATGTTCGCCAGCACCGGCACCGGGCGGAGCTCGCCCTTCGGCTGCGCGTCGACGGTGCGCAGGCCGCTCTTGAACGCGTCGTAGTCGGCCTGCGACATCACGCCGAGGACGCTGCCGCGCTGCAGGACGAGTTTGGTCTCCGTCGCGCCGCCGACCTGGTAAGGGGCGAGGAACTTGTTGCGCTGCGCGCTCCCCTGGTGGAGCTGGTGGCTGTGCACGGTGATCTTGACGAGCGCGTCGGCGCGCACGTAGACCTGCTCGGTGTCCTCGCTGCCGTAGGTCGCCTTGTGGCCGCCGCTGAGGAATCCCTGCTCGCCGGCGTCCCGCCGCGCGGAGAACTCCAGGTTGCCCTCGACGTTGAACAGGCCGCCCTGGAATCCGCCGCCGGCTTCGAGCCCCTTGCCGCCGCCCGCCTGCATGCCCCGGTTGACCGAGGTGCTGTGCTCGAACCGCACCGGGTTGCCGGGATCGACCTGGCCGACCTTCTCGGGGTTGTGCGTCGTGATGTCCACGATCACGGTGTTCTCCCTGTTGTAGAACAGGAAGCTGCCGCGCTTGATGCCGTTGGCGACCAGCTGGTGGGGCTTCGCGAAGGCCGCCTGGAGCGTGGTGTTCAGCCGCTGGTCGTCGAGGTCGGCCACGAACTTGGGCCGGTGATCGCCCCGCACGTTCTCGACGATCCACCGGTCCAGGCGCGACTTGGCCCCGAGCGAGGCCTGCTGCTGCATCCGGGGCGAGAACTCCCGCAGGAGATCGGCGATCTGCTTGGTGTCGCCCTGCAGGACGTGGATCCGGTCCGGGTCGATCGCGTCGCCGAGGTCCTGCAACGATTCGCTGTCCGGCGAGAGGATCTCGGTGGTACCGGGCTGGATGGCCGCGACCAGCCCGGGGTCGGCCAGGGACTTCGGGACGTCGTACTGGGCGACGGTTTCGATGGTCGTGTCGCGGTTGCGCAGCACCTTGCCCTTGCGGCTGATCTCGACCTCGACGTCCAGGTCGAACCGCTGCAGGAGGCGCGTGCCGGGCCCCTTGTAGCCGATCTTCTCGATGTCGGAGTACTCCGCCGAGGCGGTGCTGGAGACGTGGCCGATGCCCTTGGCCTTCTCCGTGAAGTTGAAGCTCGCCCACAGGTTGCCGCCGAACTTCGAGAAGTCCAGGAACGACTGGAAGCGGGCCCGGAGGGTGAGCGCCTCGCTGATGGCGCTCTCGTACTTGGACTTGGTGCCCAGCCCCGCGGTGCTGCGGTGCGTGCCGGCCAGCCGGGCATCGACTCCCTCGGTGCGCAGCACGTCCCCGTGCTTGCCGGTGACGACGACCGAGATCTGGTAGCCGTCGACGAGCTCACCGGACACCCGGTAGGCGGTCTTCTCCTTGTCCGTCGCCCGCTGGTCCGCGCTCTCCTGCAGCTTCTTGAGGATCGCTTCCGCGTCCTCCGGCGAGAGCTCGAGTCCGGTGTCGCGCTCGTACATCGCTGCGAAGTCCTGCAGCGCCGCGAGCGGCTTCTTGTCGCTGTGGAACGCGAACTCCCGGTCGCCGACCTCGAAGGTGGTCGAGATCGGGTTCGATTCGATCTTCGCGAATTCCAGCACAAGCTTGGCCGGGCCGAGCTTGCGCACGAAGTCCTGCAGCTTCTGCAGGCCTTCGGCGCGTTGCACGTCGGACAGCCTGGTGTCGCTCGACAGGGCCGACGTGCCGGCGCGGAGCACGTGATCGGCGACGTGATGCGAATCGATCAGCTTCCCCATGTCCGACAGCGGCCCGCTGCGAGCCAGGGCGGCGAGGTTCTGGAGGTGCTGCCGCTGCTCGGTGCTCGGTGACGGATCGGGCAGCGGGGCCAGCGGCTTCGACGGCACGCCCTGGAAGGCGTCCACCACGATCTGCTTGAAGTCCGGGATGTCGTTCTCGCGCACCGCCAGGACCAGCATGAGCGGGGCGTTGCGCTTGAACTGCTCGACGGCGGCCCCGCGATTGGTGCTGGTCGACATCGAGAAACCCATGTCCAGGGTCACGACGAACAGCCCGTGCGGTGCTCCGCTCTGCGCCTTGAGCTTCCAGGCGTTCTGGTACAGGCCGCGCCGGGCCAGCTCGTGGCTCCACTGGGCCTTCACGACCCCACGCCCGCCGACCTGGACCGGCAGGACCTCCATCAGCATGCTCACCTTGCGCAGGACGTGGGAGTCGAGGCCGATGGCGAAGCCGGAGGTCGCGCTGTCGCTGAAGAAGAGCGCGGCCCCGTCGCGGTGGGTGGTGCCCGAGTGGGTGTAGTCGGTGATGGCGATCTGCTCGACGGCCAGCATCCGCGGCCGGAACTCGACCTTGGCGTCGACCCGCATCGTGTTCGGCAGCAGTGTGTTCCGCAGCAACCGCAGGGCCGGGTCCACCGGCTTCAGCGACTTGGGCAGCACCGGGCTGTTCTGGTCGACCGGCACCACCGCCGGGACGTGGATCTGGTTGTACGGGGAGAACAGGGAGAGGTAGAAGTCCAGCAGGCCATCGCTGGACAGGCGGGCCCCGATCTCGTCGATCAGCTGCTCGGCGTGCGGGAACAGGTCGGCGAGGTGCTCGAGCACGGGCACCCGGACGTTTCCGCTGCCGCTGACGGCCACGATCCGGGCGGTCAGGTTCTGCAGCTCGAGCGGGATGACCGGCGGCCGCACGCCCGGAGCCGCCCCGAGCGCCCAAGAGGCGTCCATCCGGGTACCGAGCGCTTGCTCCGGGAAGCCGAACTCGATGCTCAGCGGCTTGGCGATCCCGGCCGGACCCTCATCTTCCGGGACCGGCACGGTCAGCGCATCGACGAACTCCGCGCTCGTGACGCCCTTCTCCGTGACGGTGGCGTGCAGCTCGAATTCGGCCGCGAAGAACTCCGTGATCTTGCCGAGCTTGCGCTCGTGCACCAAGCTTTGCGAGCTGGCCACGCCCCTGGTGTTGTTCCCGGTGTGGGTCAGCTGCGCGGTGAACGACACGAGTTCCTGGCCCGGCGCGGCGGCGCTGAGCTCGCCGGCGCTGATCCCGACCGACTGGGTGTGGCTCGTGCTGATGGAGCTCTTGCTGCTCGGGTTGCTCTCGAAGCTGGCGCCCTGCACCGAGACGGCGCCCGCGGAGAGCTTGCCGACCCGGCTGAAGCTGCCCGCGACCGGCCGCAGGGTCAGCCACAACTTCCGGCCCCCGGACAGCGGCACCAGCAGCTTGTCGGTGTGCGAGCCGTCGGTGTGGGAGCGCAGGAATCCGATCACGCCGGTCTTCCGCATGACGCGCGTGAGCGTCTGCGCGATCGCCTCCCCGTCCTCTTCTCCGTTGAGGCGGGCGGCGGCACCGGGCAGCGGGGCGTTGAGCAGCTCGCTGCCGCGCAGCTTCTCGGCGATCGACTTGACCAGCAGGTCCTGGGCGCTCTCGCTGTGCTTCGCGTCGACCGGGAAGTCGCCGACCTTGGTCACGTTGGCCGCGGAGGAGATGAGCTGGTACTTGCTGAACTCGACCGGCCCCGGGGTGCGCTCCTCCTCCGGTGCGGTCTCGGTGTTCGCGGCTTCCGATTCCGGGATCTCGTCCTGCGACCCGGAATCGTTCGCCGGTTCGTGCTCGGTGACGGTCGCGGCAGTCTGCTCGGAGTTCTCCGGCGCCTCGGAGTTCGCGCCGTTCACCGGCTCCTGACGCTGCACCGGGCGCTTGCCCAGCGCCTTCTCGCTCAGCTCGCCCGGCTTCAGCGGCAGTGCCTTGCTCAGATCCGGCTCGCCCGGCGTCGGCGGCAACGCCTTGTCCAGGTCGGCGAACAGGTGGGCATCGCGCATGGGCACGTCGAAGACGTCGCTGCCCTCGTAGAACCAGCTCCGCTGGTAGGGCGGGCTGAATTCCCGCTGCCCGCGCATGCGGTGCCGGACCTGGACGTCCCACTTGGCGTCCGCCAGGAACTCGGCCCACTCGGCCTTGGAGATGCCCTCGCCGGCATCCATCTTGACCTTGAACTGGCCGCCGTCCCGCGCGGTCTCCTTCAGGTACAGCAGGTTGGTACTGGCGACCGAGGCCAGCTGCCCGGCCTGCGACGCATTGCCCAGGCCGGCCTGGAAGCCCAGACCGTCGATCTCGGCGACGTCCTCGGTCATGTTCCGCTGCTGCTTGAACTGCGCCCGCGGCACGTCCCAGGACAGCTGGAACTTCGGGCCGAGCAGGTGCTTCTTCAGCCGGATCTCGTACTCCACGGCCCGGCCGCGCCCATCGGGGACGGTGATGTTGAAGACGTAGCCCTCGCCCAGGAACGACTTCGCCTTGCCCAGCAACGAAGTCGGGGACACGGCGGTGGTCACCGTGAGCCAGCTCATGCTGCCTTCGCCGACCCAGCGTTGCGTCGGGACGTGGATCCCGTCACCGTGGGAGAGCGCGCCCTGCATGGTTTCCACGATCTTGTGCGCGATGTCGTTGGGCAGCGCCTTGGCCAGCTGGAACGACGCCAGGTCGTGCGCCGCCTGCGTGACGTCGCGGCCCTCGGGTTCGGTGGCCGCCTCGCCGGGCACGACCTCCTGCCCCGCAACGGGCCCGCCGGACTTGCTGTTGCGCAGCGCGGTCGGGAACTCGAAGGTCGCCGTGCCGCCGAGCGTTTCGGTGACCGCCTTCTTCCGCGACGGAACGTCCCAGAACGTCTTCGGCAGCAACTTCTTGAGCAGCTTGGGCCCGTCGTCGAACGTCGAGGTCAGCGCGATCGGCAGCGCGGACATCTCGTGGAGCTCCAGCACCACCCGAACGCCCTTGCGCACGGCGGTGTTGGGCCCCGGGCGGGTGCGGTGCTGGGTGACGTCGGAGGTGCCGGTGGAGACTTCGTTGCCGCTGGCGGAGTTCACGCCGGCGGACAGCGTCTGCCGAACGGTGTTCCCGTTGGCGTCCACGGGCAACGCCGGGTTGGGGTTGAACCCGGCGAACGCCTTGGTCTGGTGGGTGCTCTGCTCGTCCTCGGCGGACCCGCCGGAGAGCTCCACCGACCCTCCGGGCTTGCCGGACATCTCGACGACCTGGGCGGCCGGGTCCTCCTCGATCTTGAGGGTGACCGAGCGGTACTTGTTGCTGAACCAGCCGGACCGCGGGAACTCCCAGGTGTACCCGCCGTTGGCGGCTTCCCGGAGGACTCCGAGGTTGTTCGCCTTTTCGAGCTCCTGGACCGCTGGGAACGGCGGGGCAGGCCGCCGTTGCGCGGTCGGCCGACCTTCCGCGGCCGGCTGCCAGTACGGGACCAGGTCGGGGAACTTCTTCCCCACCTGCTCGATCACCCAGTCCGGGACCTGCTGCCCGGGCTCCGGCTCGAAGTCGATGAGCTTGACGTCCTTGTGCAGCGGCGACTTGCCGATGTCGCTCAGCACCGGGATGGGTTCGTGGACCGGGGTCTCGTGGATCCCGTCGGTGTCCGGCACGAGCCAGAGCGCGCTCTGCGGGAACAGGACGGTCTGGTCGGCGTGCCCGGCCCTCGGGTCGTACGGGTCGAACGCGTCACCCTTGACGTTCGGCTGGCCGAACAGGTGCCGGTACGAGTCGTACTCGGTCCTGCTGACCAGGTCCACCACGTACACCTTGTACCGGGTGTGGATGCCGGGAGCCGTCGACTTCGAGTTGCCGGTCTGCGTGGTCTTGTCGCCGACCTCGCCCTGGTGGCCGTAGCCGCCGCCCAGCGCGCCGACGCCGACCAGGGCGGTGGCCACGATCTCCCCGGTGCCGGTACCGGACTTGCCGGAGTGCACCGACTGTTCCGCGGTGGTGGTCGACGTGCTGGTGATCGCGTCGATGGTCTTGACGTAGCGGGCGTTGACCGCCTGGTACCGGCCGGAGGCGATCTCGATCTTGTCGTACACCGCGCCGCGGTTGACCCCGGTCACTTCCCGCTGCGCGCCCTTGAACTTCGAACTCGCCGCCAGGTGGTGGAACTCGGGCCGCAGCGCCGACGCGTGCTCCGGTTCCTTCGGCTTCCGCCCGAGGCGGTTGAGGAACCGCGCCCCGGACCCGCCGATCACCTTGGCCTGCAACTTCCCGAAGGCCTTGTTCTCCTGCGCGTAGGTGTCGACCGACGCGAGCAGCATGCCCTTCGGCGCCGGTTCCAGCGCGCCCGGGTTCTCCTGCACGTAGGTCTGCACCGCCTCCGCGCCGATCACCGGATCGCCCGGCCGCATCTGCTGGTAGGCCTCGACCAGCGCCTCCGGCACCGCGTAGTCGGCGCGCGCCTTGGCCCGGACCTCGCCGAGGTCGGTCGAAGGCCGCAGGTCGGAGGGACGGACGGCGGCCTTGATGCGCTGGCCGAGGGACCGGTGCCTGATCTCGGTGACGTCCGCGACGAAGGTGACTTCGCGCCGCACCTTGGTGGCCGGCCCCTTGAGCTGGACCTTGGTCTCGGTGCCGGCCCCGGACAGGTCTCCGCTGATCGCGTTGGCGCTGTAGCCGCCCTGGACCCCGACCGCCGCGCCGCCGTGCATCGTCTTCAGGTAGCCGTCGCCCAGCTTGATGCGGAGGAGCGCAGCGATGGAGAAGGCACCGCCGAGGGTGTTCTTGAGCCTGCGGCGCTGGCTCGTTCCCTCCGTCAGGGTCCCGGAGATGATCGACTTGTCGGTCTGCTGCTCGGACACCACCTTTCCGAGCACGGCGTGGACGCCGACCTGGTAGGCCACGCCGTCGGCGACCTCGATGGTCACCGCGTAGGGCTTCTTCGGGACCTCGCCGTCGCGGTGGGCCATGTTGCCGAACTGCAGCGCCAGGTTCGACCAGTCGAGCTCGCCGAGCTGCCGGTCGATCTTCCGCAGCGTCGCGGCCGTGGGCTCCCCCGGCAGCCGTTTCACGATCGCGTCGCGAACACCGGTGATGAGCTCGTCGGTGTCCTTCAACGAGATCAGGCCGGACAGCAGCCCGTTGCCGGCCACCGCCTTCTCCAGGGCGTTCAACCGATCCGGGCTGGGTGGCTGGGACACCTCCGGCGTCCGCTCCGGACGCGGCACGCGGTCGCGCGCGCTCTGGAGCGCCTTCTCGAACGCCTCGACGTTCTCCTTCGCGACGGCGATGAATTCGGTGCCGTCGACCGACTTCAGGGTCAGCTCGGTGAGGCGCTCCGCGCCGAGCTCGTGGGCCTCCAGGTCGACGATCCGGCGGACGTCGAGCTGGTAGATCGCGAGATCGGTGTCGGTCTCGGCCTTGCTCTTCTCGCCCCACGACGCCTTGTCGGTGATGATCTCGTTGCGCTTGGGCCCGGCGGTGATGGCGCCGTCGGGACCGATCTCGCCGCCCAGCGGCATCCCGTCGACGGTCTGCGGGGCGCGAACGCGCAGCCCGGCCTCGGCGCTGCTGCCGATGCTGCTCTCGTGCATGGATTCGAACAGCCGCCGGACGTTGACCCCGGCCGGCAGCTCGACCGTGCCGAGGGACTTCCAGTCGAGCACCTCGTTCTTGATGTGCAGCTTGACCGAGGGCGGCTCGGTGGTCGGCCGCAGCGGATTGCGCGGGAGGATCTGCCCGTGCGTGGCGTGATGGGTGATGGTGCGGCCGTGCACCAGGCCCTTGACGGAGCTGTCCAGGAACGTGGCCTCGGAGAGGCTGTACTCCAGCGCCTTCCGCAGCCTCTTGTTCTCCGTCACCCAGGACGGCAGCTCCGGGCTGGTGAAGACCGTCTTCTGCAGGTCGCCGAGCTCGATGCCGAAGATGCCGGTGATCAGCCCCGACAACTCGGTCGGCATCGGCACCGGATCGCCGGTGCGGGTGTTCGCGGTATCGCCCAGGTCCGCCGGCCGCATGTCCATGAGGAACGCGTCCGAGTACACCGCCCGGAAGGTCCCGAGGTGCTCCGCCCCCTTGGAGCCCTGGTCGTCCTCCCAGGTCAGATCGGCGCGGACGTCGACGTACTTCTTGGGAAAGCCGAACTTCAGCGTGTTCGCCAGGGCGTCGGCGAACCGCTCGCCGTACTTGTGCACGCGGTCCGCGCCGAACTTGAACACCGGCAGGACGTGCGCGACGTAGGAGGCGATGGACAGTCCCACGCCGACGACGAATCCGGTCGGCGCCTGACGTCCGATCTCGATGCTGGTCTCGTTCTGGTAGCTCTCCTCCTGCGCGGACTTCTGCGGATCGGTGTCGGGGAGGACCGCGTTGGAGGGAACCTCCAGGACCTCGGAGCGCACCATCTTCAGGTGCAGCCCGCGCCGGTCCTCGACGATGCCGTCCGCCGTCTGGCGCACCGTGTCGAGGTCGAAGTGCCAGCCCTGCGAAAGCCGTTCCAGCACACCCTTTTCGCCCAGGTTGAAGGCCGCGTCCGTCAGCTGCCGGTGCAGTGAATTGCGCGTGGTGTCCTCGCCGAGCGGAACCTTCTGCACGATCGTGTCCACGAACTGCTCCACGACCTGGCCTCGGTCGCGCACGTTCGACGGCCCGGCCGGCACGCCGAAGACGGAGACCAACCGGGAGAACTTCGAAACGATCCCGCGCGTGGCCAGGTCGAACGGCACCTTCGCCGCCTGCTTCGGTTCCGGCGGAGCCGCCGGCAACGGCTTCGTCACCGGTTCGGTGGGAGTGGTGACGATCTCGCGCGATTCCGGTTCGGCCGCGCGCACCGGCATGGTGGCCGGTTGCGTGTACTCGGCGAGTTGGTGGGTCTTCGTCCCATCGCCGAACTCCAGGTACTTCATGGCCGGCGGAGGGAGGTCTACGGGGGATTCCCTGAACGTTCCGCCCGCGGCGGGAACCGTCGAGACGTCCGTCACGGACTTGACCATTTCCGCCAGTCCGGGGCGGGACGCGAGGTAGCCGAGCGCAGCGGTCCAGATGACGTCGGGCTGGTCGTGCTTGGCGACCGTTTCCGCCACCAGCGTCAGGTGCAGGTCGCCCTGCCTGTTGTACAGCTCGCGCACCAGCGTCTGGACGACCTGCTTGGTCAGCTCGACGGTTCCCGCTTCGTCCTGCAGGGTGATCTTCGGCTTCGGTGAGTCCGTCTGCGCCGGGGGCGTCGAGTCGAACCACGAGGATCCGCTCTGGAGCTTCTCGTCGGAGACCTCCGGGAAGCCCGTCCTGTTTGCCAGGCCGATCTTGGTGGCCAAGGCGTTCAGCAACATCTCCGGCCCCGTCCGGAGCATGACGGAGTACCGGCGGGGCAGCATGTTCGGGACGTTGTAGTAGGTCCCAGGGCCGAGTCCGTCGATGAATGCCAGCGAATCCGGGTACAGATCTTTCTGCGTCTTGCGGTAGTTCTCGGCGATCAGATCCAGGTAGACGTCCAAGACCGGGTGCCCCGCCGGCGCCAGGACGAGGTCGTTGCCCGCCTGCGCACCGCTCACGTGCAATCCGTACGCCTGCACCGTTGTGAAGTTGCCGAGAACCTTTTCGAAGAATTCGTTGCCGGTCTTGTACTCGCCGTCGCTGTAGACGCCGCCGAAGCGCCGAAGCAGCTCCAGCCGCACGATGTCGCTCGCGGCGGCGTAACCCGTCCTGGTTCCCTTCGCCAGCTCGGCCAGGAACTGCGTCTGCAGCTTCATCGGCCAGTCGCTGTTGAACTCCTCGTGGACGTTCACCAGGACGACGCCGTGCTCCTTGGCCCAGGCCACCATCCGCTGCGCCGCCGGGTCGTCGAGCCCGTTGCGCGACACGTCCGTGAACAGCACGGCCCGGCCGCCGCTCTCCTCGAGCTCCGCGGCCGAGTCCTGGAGGTTCTGCATCATCTCCGCCTGGCCGCGCGAGTCCCCGACGAGCGGACCGCCGAACCAGATCGAATACCGGACCTTGGGCAACTCCAGCTTGTCCGGCAGCGGGGGCAGACCATCACCGGCCGCGGCCTGATCGACGGCATCCTTCGCGGGCGCCTTACCTGCGGGCTCGGTCCACGCCTCCGGGTCGGCGGGCTCGTGCTCCGCCACCTGCACGGAGCTGTCGGCGATCGCCTCCGGAGCGAACTTCTCGCTGGTCAGCTCGCTGGGCGGGGCGGCCAGGTCCAGCATCTCCAGCCGACGGATCTGCTTCGGAGTGCTCAACCCCCGGTAGTCGTGGCCGGCGGTGAAGGACGGCGGCTGCTTGGCCTGCAACAGCCCGAACAGATCCGGTTCCAGGACGGACGACGAAGGCAGGTCCTGCGGCGTGACCTCCTGCAGCCTCGACCTCACGCGCTGTGCCTCGGCCTCGACGTCGACCTGCCCGGTGGGAGTGGTGTCGAGCTGATCGGCCTGCTGGGAGCCGAGGTCGTCGGTCTCCAGCGGTGATGTCTGATCGACCGCCTCCGGCTCGGCGGCATCGGCCGGGGCAGGCTCGCCGGGTTCCGGCGTGGCTTCGCTCGTCTCCGTCGTGTTGTCCGGGGCGCGCCGCAGGCCGGCACCCGAATCCTCGACGAGCTGCGCCGGGTTCTGGTTCGACGAGATGCCTTGGAGCGCGCCGGATTCGAGTGCGATCTGGTAGACCTGCTTCAGGTGCCGGTCCAGCACCGTCGCCTGCGGGCCCGGCTTCGAGCCCATGATGTTGAATTCCGAGTCGCGTACTCGGGACTGCCCCTCGGAGCGGTTGAAGACCGGCGCATCGACATCGGTGTGCGTGAAGACGGCCTCGTCCGGGAGCCCGAAAGCGTGCAAGATCTCGTGGGCGAACAGCTTCGGATCGTCACCGATGACCCACTGGTCCTGCTTGGTCTTCGGCTTGGCCGGCTTTCCGCCGTTCTCCGCCGGCTGCCGCTGGGGCTCGACCAGCTTGACGACCATGTGGGCACTGCCGCGGTCTTCGGTGAACTCCACGCGCGCGTGGAACTGCTCGCCGGATTCGAACCGGTAGCCGCGGTTGGCGACGAGGTTCAGAGCGGATTCCGCCGGGCCCCGCACCGCTTTGCGCTGCGCTTCCGAGCCGTCGAGGTAGATCTTGTGCGTGAACTCCAGGACGGGCTTGCCGCCGACCTGCATCTGCCGCAGGTCGTACGCGATCACCCCGGTGATGTGGTCGAGCCGGATCGGCGGCCGGTTCTGCAGCTCCTCCCGGTGATCGTCGCCGAGCATCTCCAGGAGCTTGGCGGACGGGCCGGAGTCCCCGGGCTTGCCTTCGATGACGTCGTACGCCGCGTTGACGACCTTGGCCGGGCTGTGCTTCGCCCGCTCGTCGGTCAGCTGCTTCTCGGTCAGCGGCTGGTCGGCCTTGGGCGGTTCCAGGTCTTCCGGGCCCCGTTTCCCGCTCTGCTCCTCGACCGCTCCGTCGGAGTCGTCGACGATCGACGTCGCGCGGTCGTCTTGCTTCTGATCGCCCACGAGCTGGTTGCCGGACCCGTCCGGCTCGGGAGCAGCAGTCGACACCGGACCGGCTTCGGTCGCGTACTTGTCGTAATCGTCGAGGGAAACCTTCGGGTCGTCGAACGCGGACCAGTTCAGATCGGGGTTGTACTGGCCGTTGGAGGAGTCGGTGCTCGTGGGGATCTTCGGCGCCGCCTCGGTGACCTGCGAGACCGGGTTCTGCTGACCGGTGCTCCGTTGGCCGGGATTCGGCTGTGCTCCGGGGTTCTGGGGGTTCGGCGCAGCACTGGTCGACGTGGTCGCCGGGCCCGTGCTCGTCGTCATCGAGCTTGGCGGAGCAACGGCGCCAGACGAGAACGCGACCTGGTGGTCGCCGCTCGAACCGCTGCCGGACAGCGGCTCGCCGGTCACCGGATCGATCAGGTCCGGGTCGGCGTCGAAGTGGGAATCGCCGTAGTCCGAACCGGCATCCGACATCCAGTCTGCGTAACTGCCGGTGCCGAGCAGGGGCTGGGTCTCGATGTTCGCGGCGCCCTCCAACACGTCCAGCGGATCGTCGTCGACCACAGTGGACGTGTCGGAGAGGACCGAGCTGTTGTCCCCGAAGTTGCTCGACTCTGTGCTGATCGCACTTCCGGCTCCCGACGAGCCGCCGGCACCGGTGTCGACCGGTGCGATGAGGCTGTTGCCGCCGGAGTCGAAGAAGTTCTTCATCATCAGCGGGAGGGTCAGGTTGTTCTGGAGCAGCTGTTCCTTGACCTTGTCGGCGACCAGCGTTTCGCCGAGCATCTCGGCGGCGCCGGAGACCGCGCCACCGGTGAAGCTCTCCCAGCTCGGGTCCCATTCCTCACCGTTCACGGCGCTGCCCGCACCGTCGCCCAGGAAGCCCTGGAGACCGAAGATCGGCGAGCCCGCCACCGAGCCGATGATGTGGGACGACACGCTGCCCCGGACATTGTTCAATCCACTGTGGATCGAGTCGGAGTATCCCTTGGTCAGCGCGTTGAACGCATTCTCGCCCAGCTCTTTCCGGTAGGGATGCATCGCTGTGGCCAAGCCGAGCTCGAAGCCGCCCTGACCCGTCTTGCCGGCGTTCTTCGTCACCGCCTCGCCGAAGGCTTCCCCCGCGTTCTTGGCGCCCTCCTTGCCCAGAGCACCGGTCAGGTGCTTCTCGAACGCGGTGTTGACCGCCTCCTTGAACCGGAACCCGGCACTGGCGGTCAGGGACTGGAGCCCGCCCTTGCCGATTCCGTGCGACGCGCCGTTGCCGAACCCGGTCAGGAAGTGGGTGCTGAAGTTCTTCGTCGTCGCCGCCAGGTCGTCACCCAGCTTCGGGAGCGACTTGGACAGGCTTTCCGTCGTCGACGTGCTCGTTTCCTTCAGCGACTTCGACAGGGCAGTGGCCTCGATGTCGCTCGATGCTTTCCCGAACTGCTTCGTGATGCTGTCGGCGGCGTGGTCGCCGACGTTCAGGAGCTTCTTGCTGAACTCGGAGGTGAGGTTGAACTTGCCGAGCCCCTTGCCCAGGTGCTTCACCGCGGTCTTGCCCAGCGCGCCGGCGGCCATCGAGGCCACGCCGCCGATCGAGCCGGACACCGCGGCGCCCTTGAGCGCCCCGGTGGTCAGGTCCTGGTTCCAGCCGTGCTGCAGGCCCTGCTTGATGAGCTCGGACTGGATCGCGAGGTCCAGCAGCCACCCGGCGACCAGCTCGAACGCCAGCGACATGATGGTGGCGACGATCAGCTGCACCAGGAACCTCAGGATCGTGCTGGTGATCGCGCGGATGACCGGGATCTTCAGCAGCGATGCCCCGCCGGTGGCCCACGCCATGGCGATCGCGCCGGCGATCTCGATCGCCATCAGGATCAGCTGGCCGATCGCCTGGGCCTTCATGTACCTGACCTGCGAAGAGGTCTGGAACAGGAAGTCGCCGAACGAATCGGCGGCCGCCGCCACCTTCTCCAGGGTGCTCAGGCCGCTCGCGTCACTGGTGATGTACTGCCTGGCGTACTGGCCGAACTCCTCGGCCGCGTCGCCCGCGAAACCCGCGTTGATGGCGGCGACGTAGTCGTTCAGGTGGCGTTGCAGCGATCGCAACGCTTCGGCGGCGGCCTTGTACTCCCCGTCGAGATCCTTGAGCTTGTCTTCGTCGGCCTGCGGCCATTCGGAGCCCGTCAGCCCGGCGAAGACCTTGGCTCCCTCCGGGTCGAGGTACAGCGACACAGCTGACACCCTCCCCGTTCAGCCACCCGCTCCCGCACCTGGGAGCACCCTGTCGAAACCTTGAGAAATCGAGCTCCAGAGCCGAGCACTAACCCCCGAAGGACTTGTTCGCGTTGTGCACGTTGTCCTGTTCGGTGTTGTCCGTCATGTTGTTGAACTTCTGGCCGTTCTCGCTGGTCTGCTGCAACGCCTCTTTGAAGGTCTTGCTCAGGTCCCGGAAGTTCGCGAACAGGTGAACACCGTTCTCCTTGACGCTGTCGGTGATGTCTCCCTCGCTGCCCGACGCCGCCATCGTCTCGGCCTCCAGGCGGTCCGCGTAGGAGATGAACTTCTCCATGTCGGCGGTCGCCTCGCCGAGCATCGGGAAGTCCTTCCTGAGCTGCTCGGTGACGACGAACTTACTTCCCATTGCCGCGCTCCGGGTTCAGCGAGTCGGTGACGTCCTTCTGCATCTCCATCAGCGGCGCCAGGAACTCGCTGAAGGGCGACGCGCCGCCCAGCGATTCGCGCAGGTCGGCGATGTCGCCCAGCTGCGGCGCCATGGTCTCGTTGACCTGGTGGAGCATGTCGGCGCGGGCCTGCTCCACGACCTTCACGACGGCGTCGGCGAGCTCGGCCCGGGCCATCGTCCGGTACCGGTCGTCGTGGAACTCCAGTTTGGACAGTTCGCCGCCGGCCTTGACGGTGGCGCTGACCATCCGGTCCTTGGCGCGGGCCGTGGCGGTGCGGCTGAGCAGGTCCTGCTCGGCCTTGCGCATCTCCTGCTGCTTCTCGGTGATCTGCGCGAGCGCCTGTTCCATCTGCGCCTGCAGGTTGCCGAAGTTCACGGTATGCCTCCCATCACGCGTTCAGCGGCCGATGGCGGTGGTGAAACCGCCTTGGCTGCCCCATTTCTCCGGGTCCTCCGTCAGCCAGGTGTTGCGCTGCCGCTCCTTCTCCTGTCCGCCGGCGGCCCCACCGCCGCCCATCGGCGGTGGCATGACCGGAGACTGCCCGTTCGCGCCGCCGCGCCCCCTCGGCCCGGTCTCGGTGTCCGGCGTCGACGGCTTGCGCAGCGTGTCGTCCAGAGCGGAGCTGTTCGTCGTCGAACGCTTCGCCGGATCGCCGATCTCCGGAGGACCGACGGGCCCGACGGTCTTCGACCCGAACGGGCCGTTCAGCGGAATCCTGTTCTTGAACGGCCCGCCCGCCGGATCGACGGCACCCAGGAACTTGCCGTTGGGACCGAGGACGTGGTTGCCCTTCGGGTCGAGGACCTGGCCGTGCGGGTTGACGGAGGATCCGTACGGGCCGTAGAGCGGCCTGCCGTCCGGGCCGGTGGCGAACGACCCATCGGGGTTGCGCAGCATCTGGTTCGGCCGGATCGCGGAGTCCGGGTCCACCTTGATCGGCTTGCCGTCCGACCCGGTGAGCAGCGTGCCGTCCGGCTTGGTGATGGTGCCGTCGACGTTGATCTTCGAGCCGTTCGGCACCGTCAGCGGGGTGCCGTCCGGCCCGCGCGCCACCGAGCCGTCCGGGTTGAAGACGGAGCTCTGCCCGCCCGGGTTGTCCGGGTCGTACGTCGTGCCGCCGAGCGGGTTGTTGTTGCCGAAGCCCAACGATCCGGGGCCGGTGAAGTACGACGGTGGCGGGACGTTCTTGTCCTCGTTCAGCGAGTTGGTGCCGGTGCCGTCGCCGCCGGTCAGGTTCTGGGTGAGCTCCTTGTTCTGGTCCTCGACCTCGTCGAGGTTGTCCAGGTCCTGGGAATCGGAGTCGTCCCCGGGCTTCTCGTCGCCACCCGGTCCGTTCCCGTCCGGCGTGAGGTTGGTCTTGTTCAGCTCGTCCTGCTGCTGCTTTTCGAGATCGTCCTGCTGCTGCTTGTAGTCGTCCTGCTGCTGCTTCTGGAAGTCGCCCTGCTGCTTCAGGTTGTCCTGCTGCAGCTTCTGGTTGTCCTCCTGCATCTGCTGCAGCTTCTGCTTGAAGTCGTCGTCCGCGCCGCCGCCCGAGGCCGGCTGGTACGTGGCGGTGATCTGGCCCATCCGGACGTTGGGGAACCCCCGCGGGATGTGCTCGAACTTGCCGTTGGCCGTGCCCATGGCCTGCACGGCCGGGGTGTCGAGCTGCTGGACGAAATCCGAGTTCCACAGGTCCTTGGCCGCCCGGTCGAGCTTCTTCTTGAACTCCTCCGACTCGACCGACACGTCGGAACCGCCGGCGGTGATCTTCCTGACCTCACCGGAGGAGGAGTAGGTCATCATGAGGTTCATGCTCCGCAGTGCCTCGGCCACTGCCATCCGGGGGCTGCTCAGCGAGAACGCCTCTTTGTTCTCGAGATCCGGGCGCCAGGCGGTGAAGGCGTTGAGCAGCTGGAGGGCGTACTGCGACAGGGTGTCCTTGGCGGTCTGCAGCTGTTGGATCATCCTGGGGTTGGCGACGTCTTCGCCGAATCGCCGCAGCTTCTTGACCGCGTCCTCCAGCTTGCTCTGGTAGGTCTTGGCCGCCTCACCGGAGAAGCCCTGACCCGAGCCGACCGACTTCGCCTGGGCCTCGAAGTCGGCGGCCCACTGGTTGATCGCGGTCTGGGTGTCCTGCAGCTGCTTGACGTAGAAGTCGACGCTCGGCTGGCTGGCGACGACCTGGTTCCCGGCCGTGTTCTCGAACGGGGCGATGGTCGCCACCGGGTCCAGGATTTCCTTGCCCTGCGCGAGGATCTGGCTCCAGGTGCTCCCCGCGCCGAACTGCGAGTAGTCGAGGTTCACCCCGATGTAGAGGTAACCGTAGGACGATCCCTGTGCGCCTTGGTCGGCCCCGACCTCGAGCGCCGACGACTCGAACTTGAACTTCAGGTACACGTCCCAGGTGTTCGCGGGGTCACCCGGCATCTTGTCGCCCAGCGTTCTGCTGCCCCCGCGAGCCTGCTGCAGGTAGTCGACGGTGGAGATCCAGGACGGCGAGTCGTTCCCGGCGAAGGCGTCGCGGTCGGCGACCTTGAAGTGACTGGGCACGAGGGCCTGGAGCGCTTGTTCCCAAGCAGCCGACATTTCCGCTCACTCTCCTACTACGTGCCCACGGTCGCCGACCGCGACGATTGCCAACCGACCGGACCAGCGGTCAGAAGGAGTTCTCCGATTTCTTGGTGTTCTCGTCCTCGGTCTTGTTGACCGTGGCCTGCAGCTTTTCCAGCTCATCGACCCAGCTCGGCATCCAGTCCTTGACGAGCGTCTGGAGCTGGTTGTCGATGTTTCCGGCGAACTCCCCGGCCCGCTGCGTCAGGGTCTGCGCCTGCGGCAGGAGACCGACCAACAACTTGCTGTAGCCGTTGCCGGTCTTGCCGCCGTCCAGATCCTTGCTGTTCTGGGCGAACGTCGAGAGGTTCTTCATCGGGGTGGAGTTCATCCACTCCGTGTAGAACTTGTCGAGGAAGGTCTTCTGGTCGCCGATCGCCGCGTCTGTGATCTCGAGCTTGTTGGTGTCGCTGTTCGTCATGACACTTCACCTCGCCGTCATCACATGAAGTACTGGGCGGCGACCTTGTCGACGTCCTTGTACGCCTCGGTGACGTTGTCGAGGAGCCCCGAGCCCTCGTGGAACTGCTGGATCATGTTCTTCTGCTCGGTGTCGATCATCTGCTGCGCGCTCTGCCACGAGTCCTTCCAGTGACCGGACAGCGCGGGGTCCTGGATGATCCGGTTGACGATTCGCTGGATCTCGTCGATGTGCTCGTTCAGCGTCTCGGTCTGCTTGTACATCATCGCGACCAAGGCGGTGGATTCGTTCTTGTCGACTTGGAGATCAACCATTTCGGTTCCTCACAGGTATTCGGCTCGGAGCGGATCAGTTGTGCGACTGGCTCAGGACGCTGTAGATGCCCTGTCCGAACTTGGCGGCCTTGCTCTGGTTGTCCTCTTCCGCCGCCTGGATCTGCTTCTTGGCGGCACCGAGGTTGTTGATGACCTCGTCGACCTTCGCCTTGATCTTGTTGTAGCTCTGGGTCCACGCCTCGATCTGCGTGCCGAACGTCCGGCCCGCCGAGGACTGCATGTAGCCCTGCAGCTGCTGGTTCATCTGCTGGACGCTCTTGGCGGCCTGATCCATCGAGTCGACGTGCTTGACCAGGCTGCTGGTCAGTTGTTGCTGCTTCGCCTCATCGTGCGCAAGGCTGTTGGGCGAGCTCACCGATTCCTCCAAGGTTTTCGAAGCCTCTGGCAATCACGAAACTAAGACCACCGACCCGCGCCAACCACATCCCAGAACAGGGACATAGCAGGGGATTCAGCACTGCGGGGCGGCCGGGACCTGCGGGATGGTGGTCGCCGGGAGGCCGGCCTTGGCCGGGTCCAGGGCGGGGCCGGTGGGCAGCTGGTCGACGAGCATCGACGGCATCCCCACCGGATTCGCCGGGTATCCGAGCGCGGTCGCCACGTCCACCGACGGCACCGGGTATTTGACGCCGTTGTCGGCCACCAGGTACATCGTCGGAGCCTGGGCGCCGCCCATGGGTGCGGCGGCGACGAGAACGCCGCTGCCGGGCTGCAGCGCCACCCGGTCCGGCCGGGAGCAGGTCAGCGTGACCCCCGGCTGCGCCTGCACCGGGTTCGCGGTGTCCGTGATCTCCTTGGGCACCAAGGACATGCCCCGCACCACCGGAGGGCCGGCGGCGGTGGAGACGCACAGGGCCTGCTCGTCGTCGTCCGGCACCAGTTGCGGCGGCGTCTCCGGGAACGCGCCGTCGCGCGTCAGCTCGTCCTTCGCCGCGGCCGGGGCCGAGTGCGCCGTGATGTCGCTCGCGCCGATCCGCCGCGGCTCCACCGGCTTCCCGCCGTAGGCGACCTGCTGCGTCCGCGGGTCGCCCCGCAGCAGCTTGAACAGCGTGTCGGTGAGCGGCACCAGCCCGGCCTGGGTCAGCAGGTAGGGCTTGTTGGCGGCATCGAGGAACAGCTGCCCGACGACGCTCGGCGCCCCGCTGAGCTGCGGTCCTGCGGTGCCGCGACCGGCCACCTCCGGCGCCACCAGGTCCGGCCCGGACGGCAGCGCGTTGAGGAACCCGGCGGGCACCTTGATCGGGTCGGTGGTGCTGTAGCCGAGCGCGGCGGGGCCGGCGGTCTGGGTGTCCATCCGGAACTTCTGCCACTTCCAGGCGAGGAACACCGTGCCGTCGGGCCCGGCGACCAGGGCACCGTCCTCATCGGTCACCGGCTCGCCACCGGCCTCGCCGACGAGCATCGTGAAGTCCCGCCTGCCGCCACCGGTGGGCGCGGCGCAGGTCAGCCACGGATCGGTGCTCAGCGCGGCGGCCGACGGCAGCCCGTCCGGCGCGCCGGGAATCCCGATCGGCGCCCCGCGCGGCGTGCCGAGCAGCGAGTTCTCGGTGACGGTGTGCACCGACAGGTCGGCGCCCGCGATGAGCCGGGCGGACGCCTGGTTGAGCACCGGGTGCAGCTCGCCGTTGAGGAACAGCCAGCGCGCGCCGCTCTCCTTCTCCACGACGAGCGCGCCCGGCACCTTCCAGGCCGTGGCACCGCCCTTGTTGATCATTCCGAACAGGAACGTCCCGATCCCGATCAGGACCGCGACGATGATGCCGATGGCCAAGCCGCGCGACGTTCGCCGCTGCGGCGTGTCTGAAATATCCGGATCGGCCCGCAGCATTCCCGCGCTGAGCCGCCCCATGACGAACATGTGCGCCTGAACCTGATCCCGCCGCGACTGCACACTCCCACGCCCTCTGCTGCGAAGAACCCATCAACTCAAACCGTTCACCGAGGTCCGCGACCATCCGAACGGGTGAACTCCAACGCAATTTCAATGGAAATCGAAGGTCCGATTTCCATTGAAATTGCGGACCAACACACCCCTAGCCGTTGATCGCGCGGATGAGGCCGAAGACTCCTAGCACCGTCAGCATCAGGGGGAGGAGGCTCACCGCCAAGAGCACGTGCAGGATGTCTGCGGCCCGTCCCCAATACGGGACCATGCGCTTGCCCGGCACGACCCAGCCCGCGACCATCAGCGCCACACCGAGCAGCGCCACGCCGACGAACAGCAGCAACCGTCCGAAGAGGTCCTGCTGCGCGAGCACCAGGACCAGCACGGTGCAGCCGAAGGCGCCGGGGATCACCACCGAGAGCCGGTGCCAGATCCCGCCCACGTCGCGGCCGTGCAGCAACAGCACCGCGCTGAGCACGCCGGCCATCGTGTACGTGGACCAGTCCGGCTCGGTGAGCAGGCCGGTGATGGCCGCCGCGCAGACCAGCCCGACCGCCAGGTACAGGGCGGTCATGTAGTTGTCGGCGATTTCGGTGCGGTCGAGCACGTTCCGGCTCGGGTGCGACTCGATGCCTTCCTGCAGCTGCTCGGAGTTCGTCGGCAGCGGCGGCATTCGCAGCCCCGCGACGCGGAACGCGAGTCCGGGGATGAAGGCACCGAAGATGACCGCGATGACGGCCGTCGCGGCCATCGCCTCCGCCATCGAACCGGTGAGCAGCATCAACAGCGCGGTCACCACGCCGAAGACGCACACCACCAGCACGCCCAGGAACGCGTGCGCGTGCGTGCCGGACGCCGCCAGCGCCAGGACCGCACCACCGGCGGCGGTCGCCGAGGCCGCGAGCAGCGCCGCCATCCCGGAAGCCTCCGGGCCGGGCGCGAGGAACCCGGCGAGCGCCAGGAACGGCACCGCCGCAATGCCGAAAGCGGTGCCCGCGAACGCATCGCCGACGGCCCGCGAAGCCGAACCGGCCGCCGCCAGCAGCAGCAGCGAGACGACGCCCGCGGCCACCGATCGCACCAGCGAGTCGCCGGGCAGCAACAGGCCGAGCCAGATGATCCCGGCCACCACCAGCGTCAACGCGTGCAGCAGCCGCTTGGTCCCGGTCGCCGTCCAGGACCCGGCGCGCTCCTGCATCCCGGAGGCGATGCCGTCGACGAGGTCGTCGAAGTGCACCGCGGGCATGGCTTCCTGCCGGGAGCGGAGGTAGAGCGTCTGCCCGTCGTGCAGCCCGAGGGCTTCCGGGGTCGCCTCCTCGTCCAGCGGCTCGCCACCGACCTCCTGCAGCAGCCAGCCACCGTGGTCCAGGCCGGCTTCTTCCACCTGCGAGCCCGCATAGCTGATGATGGTCGGCATCAGGTCGATCAGCGGAACATCGGTCGGTACCGCGAGATCGAAGTTTCGATCAGGTGCCCGGATGGACAAACGGCACAGTCCCGCAACTGCGCTAGTGCTCACGCCGGTTCACGCTCCCTTTCCGGAGGTTTTCGCTTCAACGGCAACGTCGGGCACCGGACCCATGCTTCGGTGCCCGACGTCGTCGAGAACCGCCTCGAACACCGGGGGACAGTTGCGTCCGAGACTGGAGCGACGACGCTGGCAGGTTCGCGATGACGAAGCGCGCCGCCGTCCTGGCAAAACCATAAAGCGGAATTCGGTATTAGTGCTGTCGCCGATTTACGTGACCTGAAAATCCCGGTCCCCGGTGGAAGTCTGCCGGAGTCGCAAGTTTTCCCGAGCGGGAAGGGAAATCGCGTGAGCGTCACGCTGTTCCGTCGCCTTGAGCGGCAATCGGGGCCACCGATGCCGACTGGCGAGCTCACCCTCCAAGAACCACCGGAGCTGCCCGAGAAGCAGAGCGGGTTCTCCGGGATGATCACCTATCTGCCGATGGCGCTGAGCTCGCTGGCGATGGTGATGATCTTCCTCCGCCCCGGCATGGGCGGCGGCGGCGAGATCATGTACTTCGCCATGGGCATGATGGTGCTGGCCGCGCTCGGCATGCTCGCGGCGAACTTCCTGCGCGCCGCCTCGGAACGCAAGCAGCAGGTGACCGGCGCGCGCCGCGACTACCTCCGCTACCTGGGCCAGATCCGCCGCCAGGTGCGCAAGACGGTCGTGGAGCAGCGCCGCGCCCAGACCTGGCGGCACCCGGAGCCGACCGCCGCGTGGTCGCTGGTCGGCACCTCCCGGTTGTGGGAGGTGCGCCCCGAGCACCCGGACTTCGGCGAGGTCCGCATCGCGGTCGGCGAGCAGCAGCTCGGCACCCGGATCACCGAGATCAACACCAAGCCGGTCGAAGATCTCGAACCGCTGTCCGCGCACGCGCTGCGCCGGTTCATCCGCGCCTACGGCACGGTGCCCGACCAGCCGGTGCCGCTCTACCTGCGCGCCTACGCCCGGGTTCTGCTGCGCGGCGACGTCGACGTCGCCCGCGCCATGGTCCGCTCGATGATCACGCAGCTGGCGGTGCTGCACGCACCGCAGGACCTGCGGATCGTGATCCTCGGCCGGGAGCTGGACCACTGGCAGTGGACGAAGTGGCTGCCGCACTGCCTGCACCCGACCGAGACCGACGGCGCGGGCCCGGTCCGGCTGGTCGCCGAAACCGCCGGTGAGCTGGAAGGCCTGCTCGGCGAGGAGATCGCCGGGCGGCCGTACTTCGAACGCGACGCCCAGGTCGGGCAGGGCGAGCCGTACGTGCTGGTCGTCCTGGACGGCGCGCAGACCGCACCCAACAGCCGGCTGGCGACCAGCGGCTACCGCAACGTCACCGTCATCGACCTCGGTTCCGCCCTGGACTGGCAGACCGATCCCCGCACCCTGCTCATGCGCGTTTCCCCCGACAACGCCGAGCTGGTGCGAATCGGGCGGGCGGGCAAGGAAGACCACTCCCCGATCGGCCGACCGGATGCGCTCAGCCTCCTTCGCGCCGAGTCCCTTGCCCGCCTGCTCTCCCCCTACCGGCTGGCCATCTCCACCGACACCACCGAGCCGCTGACCTCCGACTTCGAGCTGACCACCCTGCTCAACATCAACGACCTGCACGGTTTCGACGTGGCCAAGCTGCAGGCCCAGCGGAAGTCGGGCAACGCCCGGCTGCGGGTGCCGATCGGCGTCACCGGCGACGGCACGCCGATCGAGCTGGACATCAAGGAGTCCGCGCAGGGCGGCCAGGGCCCGCACGGCATGCTCATCGGCGCCACCGGTTCCGGCAAGTCCGAGCTGCTGCGCACCCTCGTGCTGGCGCTCGCGCTGACGCACTCGTCGGAGACCCTGAACTTCGTGCTCGTCGACTTCAAGGGTGGCGCGACGTTCCTCGGCCTGGACGAGCTGCCGCACACCTCGGCGGTCATCACCAACCTCGCCGACGAGGCGTCGCTGGTGGAGCGCATGAAGGACGCCCTGCACGGCGAGCTGATCCGCCGCCAGGAGCTGCTGCGCAAGGCCGGGAACTTCAGCTCCGCCACCGAGTACGAGAAGGCGCGCGCCGACGGCGCCGACCTGGATCCGCTGCCGACGTTGTTCGTGGTGGTCGACGAGTTCAGCGAGCTGCTGGCCGCGCACCGCGAGTTCATGGACCTGTTCGTGATGATCGGCCGCCTCGGCCGAAGCCTCTCGGTGCACCTGCTGCTGGCCTCGCAGCGCCTCGACGAGGGCCGCATGCACCAGCTCGAATCGCACCTGTCCTACCGGATCGGTCTGCGCACCTTCTCCGCCATGGAAAGCCGTGGCGTGCTTGGTGTTCCGGACGCGCACCAGCTGCCGTCGCAGCCCGGCGCCGGCTACCTCAAGACCGGTGTGGACAGTCTGACCCGGTTCAAGGCCGCCTACGTGTCGGGCACCTACCGGCAGGCCCGGCGCGAGGTCCGGCAGTCCGTGGTGGAGCGGCAGATCGTCCCGTTCAGCACCTCCTACATCCCGCCGCGCGAACTGCCCGTGGCCCACGAACCCGAGGAGCAGCAGGACGAGGGCGGCGCATCGCTGCTGGAGACCGCCGTGCAGCGGCTGGCCGACGAGGGCGGCCGGCCCGCGCACCGCGTGTGGCTGCCGCCGCTGGACGCCTCGCCGACGCTGGAGGAGATGCTGCCGCAGCTGACGATCGACCCGGCCCGCGGGCTGAACACGGTCGATGCCGCGCAGCGCAACCTGCAGGTGCAGGTCGGCGTGATCGACCGACCCTTCGAGCAGCAGCGCGAACCGCTGCTGGCCGACCTCTCCGGCGCGGGCGGGCACGTGTTCATCGCGGGCGGCCCGCAGAGCGGTAAATCCACGTTGCTGGCCACCCTGATCACCGGGCTCGCGCTCACCCGCACCCCGCGCGAAGTGCAGTTCTACGGCCTGGACTTCGGCGGCGGCACGCTGTCGTCGCTGAGCGGGCTGCCGCACGTCGGCGGCGTCACCGGCCGGCTCGACACCGAGCGCATGATGCGCACCATCAACCAGGTCACCGCCCTGCTGGAGGACCGCGAACAGCGCTTCGCCCAGCTCGGCGTGGACTCGATGGCCACCTACCGGCGGCGGCGCGCGGCGGGCGAGCTCGCCGACGAGGAGTACGGCGACGTGTTCCTGGTGGTGGACGGCTGGGGCACGATCCGCCAGGACTTCATGGACCTGGTGCCGCAGTTCGCCCTGCTCGCGTCGCGCGGCCTGAACTACGGCATCCACCTGATCATCACCGCGACCCGCGCCGGCGAGGTCACCGGCGGCCTGCGCGACCAGCTCGGCACCCGGTTCGAGCTGCGGCTGGGCGACCCGGTCGAGTCGACGATCAACATGCGGGCCGCGGCGACGGTGCCGAAGATCCCCGGTCGCGGCCTGACCGAGGACCGGGCCCACTTCCTGGCCGGCCTGCCGCGCCTCGACGGCGCCGGCGACACCTCCGAGGGCACCCAGGAGCTGATCTCGACGATCGCATCGTCGTGGAACGGCCCGGCCGCGCCGCAGGTGAAGATGCTGCCGCCGGTCCTCGACGTCGCCGAACTCCCGGCGCCGCGCGGCCGTCTGCAGATCCCGCTGGGCCTGTCCGGCGACGACATCGAGCCGCTGTGGCACGACTTCACCGAGCACCCGCACCTCATCGTCGCCGGTGACGACTCGACGGGTAAGACGAACCTGCTGCAGCACATCGCCCGCTCTATCACCAGGCAGTACACCCCGGACCAGGCCCGGATCACGCTGGTGGACTTCCGCCGCGAGCTGTTCGACACCGTGCCGGAGGAGTACCGGCTCGGCTACGCGGTGTCGAAGGACATCGTGCGGGAGGCGGTGGCGGGTTCGTCGCGGGCGATGCGGGAACGCGTGCCCGGCCCGGAGATCAGCCCGGCCCGGCTGAGCAAGCGGGACTGGTGGCACGGCCCGGAGCTGTTCTTCATCGTCGACGACTACGACATGGTGAGCACGGACCCGCACGACAACCCGTTCGTCCCGATCCTGGACTGCCTGGCTCAGGGGCACGAGATCGGCCTGCACGTGATCGTCGCGCGCAGCGCCAACGGCCTGGCCCGCGCCTCCTACGACCCGCTGCTGCGGCGGATGCAGGAGGTGAACACGCCGGCGGTGCTGCTGTCCTGCCCGCCGTCGGAAGGCCCGGTCTTCCACGACGTGCGCCCGCAGAAGCTCCCGACGGGGCGGGCGCAGTACATCACCCGCCGCAAGACGTCCCTGCTGCAGACGCCGCACCTGAAGAACCCGGCATAACGACGCCGGTTCGTGGGGCTCCCAATTTTAGGCAAAATCGGGAGCCCCACTACGTTCCAGGCGTCTCCCGAGGTCCGGAGGGTCCCAATTTTAGGCAAAATTGGAAATCTCTGGCCCGCTCGTCCCGACGTCTCGGCCTGGCGAAGATCGGGGGCGATTCGGTTGCCCGTTCGGGCAGCGGCGCTGGCCGGGCTCCGTACCGGATAGTCTTCGGCTCTGTCGGGATTGAGCGGAGGCGGGCGGTGGACAGCGGACCTTCCGGCGCGGGCCAGGGCGCGGTGCGCCGGCATCGGGTGCTCGTGGTCGAGGACGATCCGATGATGGCCGAGGTCATCGCCAGCTACCTCAACCACGCCGGGATGCTGGTCGCGGTGGCCAGCGACGGCGTCATGGCGCTCGACGGCTTCGCCGCCTTCAACCCGGACCTGGTGATCCTGGACCGGATGCTGCCGCGCCTGGACGGCACGCACGTGTGCCGCAAGCTCCGCGAGCAGAGCTCGGTGCCGATCATCCTGGTCACCGCGCTCGGCGAGCAGGACGACCGGATCCACGGCCTCGAACTCGGCGCGGACGACTACGTCACCAAGCCCTTCAGCCCCCGCGAGCTGGTGCTGCGCGCCCAAGCGCTGCTGCGCCGCTCGGCGCCCGCGCAGCAGGCGCCGCCGGAACCGCCGTCCCACCTCCAGCGGATCGAGGACCTGACGTTCGACCCGACGACCCGCCAGGTCGCCAAGGCGGGCAAACCGCTGCGCTTCACCGGCCGGGAGCGCGACCTGCTGGAGTTCTTCTTCGCGAACCCGGGGACGACGTTCCGCAAGGACGAGCTGATGCAGCGCGTCTGGCAGTGGCAGGTGGGCGACTCGTCGATGGTGAGCGTCTACGTCCGCCGCCTGCGCGAGAAGATCGAAACGGACCCGGCAAACCCGACGATCCTGATCACGGTCTGGGGAGTCGGCTACCGCTTCGGCCCGACCCAGCCATAAGGCGACCTACCAGCGACGAAGCCCCGCGACGAAAGCCGCCCACTGCCCCTGGGAGAACACCAAGGTGCCCCCGTCGCGATCCTTCGTATCCCGCACCCCAACCAGGCCGGGAGCCAAGGCAACCTCGACGCAGTTGCCTTCAACCGCACTGTAGGAAGACTTCAACCAGCCCACCTCAACGCACTCCGACTGGCTCCCGCTGTAGGAGGACTTCGACCAGCCCACCTCCACGCAGTCACCTTCTGCACCGCTGTAAGAGGACTTCCGCCAGCCGGCTAACTCAGGAGTCATGTCGCGCCTCGCTCTCGTACTGCCGCACGTACTGGTTCAGTATCTCCCGCGAAGTAGCCGGGTCGGACGCCTGCGTTTCGAGCAATTTCACTGCATCCAAGAACAAGCTGACGTCTTCAGGCGCATCGATGAACGCACCCGAACGCCGTGCCTCCAGGTACACCACGGGGCGAGACTTGACGAACTCGTACAGCACGAACGCTCCGCTCAGCCCTGCATGCGCACCGAGCGATCGAGCGAGGACCTGCACGGTTACGTTCTCGGCCGCGCTAGCGGAAACGACGTAACGAAGCTGCTCCGCCATGACGCTCGGACCGCCAACAGGCCTCCCGAACGCTGTCTCATCTATGTAGAGGCGCAGCTCGACCGGATCCCGCTGGGTAAGAATGCCCTGCCGCATCTGGCGAATCGCAACGCGTTCCTCAAGTACAGCGTCTTCGACACCGGACGATTCCATGATCTGCCGCGTGTACGCGCGAGTCTGGAGCAAGCCGGGTACCAGGTTCAGCGACACGTTGGTGATGCGCTTGGCTCGCTGCTCCGCGTCGATGAGCGCCGTGAGCTGCTGCGGCAGGTCTCGGCCGAGCTCCCACCATGCGGGTTCGCGGATGTCGCGGGCCATCTTCAGCAGGCGTTCGCGATCTTCGCCCTTCATCCCGAGAACGTCGAGCATCGCTTCGACGTTCTGCACCAGGATTCCGCGTCGCGCGGTTTCGATCCGGCTGACCTTCGCCTCGGACCAGCCCAGCACGCGAGCCAACTCCCGCGCGGTCAAGCCCGCAGCGTTGCGAGCGGCCCGAAGTTCCTTCGCTAGAGCGCGTGCCCGTGGGGTGTCCGACATGGGCACAGCTTACGAGCGCCCTACCACCCGTTTGATCTCCCTCTTTCGTGCAATTGATCACTTTGCCCAACCTCAGGCAAACTTGCCTAAACCGTTCCAGAAAGCGAGGTCTCGATGTCCGACTACTTGACCTACGTCTGGCGCCCGGTCACGGGAGGCCGCCACGCTTTCCCCATCGCAGCAACGAAAACCCCGGCGGGTCTGCCGGCAATGGCGTTCTGCGGAGCAGAAGCGGACGCAGCAGAGCTGCACGACCGCTCCGAAGTGGACTGGATCCGCGAAGACACCTGCATGCACTGCTGGCACG
>NZ_JBWKKH010000039.1:0-86295 GCF_056431645.1 Saccharopolyspora sp. NPDC045839 | reverse complement strand
CCCGCATCGCGTTCGGCTTCCGAAGCCCCGAAGCACTCATCGCCCTGGCCATGCTCGCCCTCGGCGGCCAGCCCCCAACCCTCCCCGGACGCGCCTGAACACCCACGGACCAGTCACAAGAGCCTGAAATTGCGGGAGTTCTCCACAGCTGACGGCGTGTCGGGGTCACGACACGCCGACGGAGTGCGGTTGCGGTTTCCATTGAAACTGCGGCCGGACGCCGGTCAGCCGCGGTCCGTGGTGCCCACTGTGGATTGAGGTTCGTCGGCTTCGGCCTCGACGGCGGACACCTCGATCGCCGCGACGCCGGACGGCGGCGTCGGCGCTGCCGACCACCGGGCGGTGGCGCGGTGTTCGTCGACGCGCAGCCGCGACCAGCCGTTGCCGCCGAGGGCCGAAATCGCGCCGAGCACGATCTCCGGCAGGTCGCCCAGCGCCGGCCCGAGGTCCATCGCGACCCGGACCAGCGGCGGATCCACCGAATACTCGATGATCGCGGCCGTGTGCGACAGGCGGCTGGCCACCGCCCGCGCCGGCCACTCCGCGCCCGCCCGCCGCTCGGTGACCACGTCCACGAGCAGCCGCAGCCGCGGGCGCGGGTTGCCGCTCTCGTCCAGGTCGCCGATGCCCTCCGGCACCTCCGCCGGCGGCTCGTCCGGGTCGCCGGGGTCGGACCTGCCGAACAGGATCGACCCGCCGGACCACGCCTCGACCAGCAGCCGCTCGCCGCCGGCGACCAGATCGCCCACCAGCTCCGGGTGCTCCACCACCGTCCACGCCGTCGGCGGCTCGCAGGACACCCGGTGCCTGGCGTAGTCGGGCCCGAGCTCGCGCAGGAAGTTGCGCACCGCTCGGGACAACCCGGCCACGTGCTGCGCGGTTTCCGCGCTGGCCCGGCTGATCGTGACCGACCAGCAGCCGGGCTCCTCGTCGGAGCAGTCCCCGGACGCCACGATCCGGCCGTCGATCCGCCGCACCAGGCCGCGGCAGGCGGCGCGGGCGGCGGTCTCGTCGTCGGCCGCGACGACAACGGTGATCAGCAATTCGAGCTCGGTGTTCTCAGCCATCGCGAGAAGCATTCTCGCGCACTGAACCGGAACGTCGAACGGATGATCAGGTGAAGTCGCGACGCGCGGGCGGACGGCTTGTGTCCGACGACACAACCGACCCGTTTGACCCTCACACTGATGTGATGGTTGGAGCATGGCCGCAACACCCGGAAAACGCCGCGATAGCAGGGAAAACCCGCCGCGGGCAGCCCGATCAGGAGGCGGCAGTGCACAACCAGCTCTTCGACTACAGCCCCATCGTCGACCGCGCCCCGGTGCGGTGGCCGGACGGCGCCCGGCTGGCGTTCTACGTGGGCCTCAACGTCGAGCACTACGAGATCGACCGGCCGTCCACCAGCATCTTCGCCGGGACCAGGGACCTGGCGCCCGACCCGCTGAACTACGGCTGGCGGGACTACGGCCCGCGGGTCGGCATCTGGCGGCTGGTGGACATCTTCGACCGGCACGGCATCCGCCCCAGCGTGCTGCTGAACTCCGACGTCACCGAGCACAACCCGCAGATCATCGACGCGGGCAAGCAGCGCGACTGGGCCTGGTTGGCGCACGGCAAGAACAACTCGATCCTGCAGGCGGACATGCCGGTCGACGAGGAGCGCGCCTACCTGCGGGACGTGGTGGACACCATCGAGGCCGCGACCGGCACCCGCCCGCGCGGGTGGATGGGGCCGGGGCTGACCGA
The DNA here is from genome assembly GCF_056431645.1 of Saccharopolyspora sp. NPDC045839. Lineage (NCBI taxonomy): Bacteria > Bacillati > Actinomycetota > Actinomycetes > Pseudonocardiales > Pseudonocardiaceae > Saccharopolyspora > Saccharopolyspora sp. NPDC045839. The sequence continues at coordinate 84,546 of NZ_JBWKKH010000039.1, read as the reverse complement.
AACGTTCCACACGCCGGAGCTGCTCGCGGAACTCGGCCTCCGGTACGTGCTGGACTGGAGCAACGACGACCAGCCGTACCGGCTGAACGTGCCCGGCCTGCTCAGCGTGCCGTACCAGACCGAGCTCAACGACGTGACGATGTTCGTGGGCACCGGGGTGAGCGGCCCGGACTTCCTGCAGGCGGTCAAGGACCAGTTCGACCAGCTCTACGCCGAGTCGGCGGACAGCGGGCGAGTGATGTCGCTGGCGCTGCACCCGTTCGTCATCGGCCAGCCGTTCCGGGCCAAGTACCTGGACCAGGCGCTGGAGTACATCACCGGCCACGCGGGCGTGTGGCTGACCACCAGCGACGAGATCGCCGAGCACCACGCCAGGAACTAGGCCTGTTCCAGGCTCGTCTGCGTGGCGGTGCAGGTGGCGGAACCTCAGGTGTCTTCTCGTCAGGGCTGCTGCTCGGCCTCGGCGGGCTGTTCACCCTGGTCCAGGCCGTAGTAGTGGTAGAGGTCGCGGCCTTCCTGGTCGGAGAGGTGGCCGTGCTCGGCCTCGATGCGCGGGGCGTTGCGCACCCGGTCCTTGGAGACGCGCAGGTCGAGGCGGTTCTCCTCGGTGGTCGCGCCGGCCAGCGGCACGAAGGTCTCCTTGACGCCGAACACGCCGATCCGGACGGTGACCCACTCCGGCTGGTGGGTCACGTCGTCGACGTAGACGTTCCCGACCCGGCCGACGCGGTCGCCGTTGCGGTCGAACACCGGAGTGCCGATCAGGTCCTGTGCGCGCTCGACGTTCATGGCCACCTCGCTCGCTCCGCCTCGCCCGGAGGCGCCGACCCCCCGTCGGCAATCCTCAAGCTGCCCGTGGAGCGCTTGGGCTGCAACTGCGCAAGCGACACGCCTCACCTGAACAGGTAATGATCGAGATTATTTGGCGCCCACTATTAATGATCCTTCATTTTCGGGCATGATCCGCGTGCCCCGGCTTTGTCCTTGCGAAATCGCGCGGAGGCCAGTGGTCACGAGTTCAGTTCGCGGCCGATGAAGGTGAGGACGTCGTTCATCACCTCGGTCTTGTTGATCTCGTTGAACAGCTCGTGGCGGCCGCCCGGGTAGATGTGCTCGTGGAACTCGCCGCCGCGAATCCGGTCGATGCCGGTGCGGGTGTCGGCCTCCGGCACCAGCTCGTCGTCCTCGCCGTGCACCCACAGCGTCGGCCGGTCCAGCACCGGCCCGTCGTTGATGGCCAGCAGGCACTCGTCGATGGCCTGCAGCGTGGCGCGCTTGAACGGGCCGTGCCAGACCAGCGGATCGGCGACGTACGCCGCGCCGACATCGGGGTCGCGGGACAGGATCGCCGGATCGATCGGGGCCTCCGGGATCTCGTCGTGCTCCAGCAGGTCCAGCATGTGCCAGGTGCCCAGCACCGGCGCGGACAGCACGACCGCCGCCAGGTGCTCCTGGTGCTCCTGCGCGTAGCGGGCGGCGAGCATCCCGCCCATCGAATGACCGATGAGGACGACCGGCAGGTCCGGGTGCTCGGCGGTGACCTGCCTGCGGAGCTCCTCCAGATCGGCAACGATCGTCTCGGCGTCCTCGAAGTAGACCCGGTCGCCGGGGGAGCGGCCGTGCCCGATGTGGTCCGGGGCGTAGACCAGCGCGCGGGCGCCGACCAGCTGCTCCGCGACCCACTGGTACCGGCCGGAATGCTCGCCGTAGCCGTGCACGACCAGCGCGATCCAGCCGGGGTTGGTCCCCGACCACTCGCGCACCGCCAGCTCGCCGTGCCGTCCGCTGACCACTCGATCCGTTGACTCGATCATGCCGCCACCCCAGCACACCTCATCCGGTCGGGCCAACCCCGGCCCTTCCCCGCCGAACGGCGATTTCGCGCGAAATCGACCGGCTCCCGGTGCGGGAGCGCCGATTCCGCGCGAAGCCGCGCTGCCGTCACTGGTGGTACGCGCTGTTGTCGATGCTGCCGAACCCGCAGACCGGGCCCACGTTCCAGGTGACGGGGAGCGCGTCGGTCTCGTCCGGCGGGATGACCTGCGCGCGCACCGGAGTCGGCTGGCAGGGGCCGTCCGTCGGCTCGCCCTCGTGCGGGACGGCCGTCCAGTGCAGCGTCGCGCGGGCCGACTCGCCGGGCGCCAGCGTGATCAGGCTCGGGCCGGGGTTCGGCGTCCGCTCCATCTTGGTGGGCACCGCCTGGCCGGAGGCATCGACCAGCTGCATCCCGCCGTAGCCGTAGAGCGTGCAAGTCTCGTTGCTGGAGTTGCGCAGCACCAGCTCGGCGTAGCGCTGGCCCGCTCCGGCTTCGGCGCCCTCCACCGAGCCCGTGAGCATCGAGGTGTGGCAGCGCTCCACCTTCTTCGGCTGGACGCGCCCCGGCGACGAGGCCGGCGTCGTGCTGCCGCCCGTGGCGGGGCCGTTCCCGGCCGCCTCGGAAGCTTGGGGATCCGGTCGCGCATCCGTGCTCGTCGCCGGTGGTGCCGGCTGGACCTTCTGCTCCGGTGCCGTGAATACCTGGCCGGTCTGCGCGGTTTGCGCGCTGTGCGCTCCGCAGCCCGCCATCAGCCCGGCGATCAGCAGGGCCCCGGACGCCTGGAGCGTCCGCGAGCCGAAAATCCGCAATCGGTTCGGGGTCACGGTGACCACCTCCCGTCCCCGGCCTCGCGGGCGGGGTCGTCGGTATTTGCTCTGCTGTTCCTGAAGACGTCCGGCCGTTGGCGAGGTTGCCCGCACGGTCGATTTTCCGCCGTCGGGGGACTTCGTGACCTGCGGCGCGGCGGATGCTCCGGTTGCCCCGATCGACTGCCTCGACCAGCGGATCGAGTGACGGACGACTGCGCCGAATAGGTCTTGTCACGGCTAGATGCACCCCGATTCGGGTAATTCACGGCGCCACGAATCCGTTACGCATCGCGCAGATATCGACCAATCGGGTGGGGATCTTGACCTGAACGGCGGGACTGCCCCTTTGCCCGACTTCGATAGTTTGGCAACTGCAGAAAGGCCGAAGTCAGGGGGTTGATCATGGCCGAGCGAATTCCGGGCATTGACGTCGCGCGATATCAGGGGGAACCGGACTGGGGGGCGGTTCGCGGCGCCGGATATGCGTTCACGTACATCAAGGCGACCGAGGGAATCGGATATGTGAGCCCGACGCTGGACGCCCAGCTGGCCGGCGCCCGCGGCGCCGGGATGGTCACCGGGCTCTACCACTTCGCCCGCCCGGACACGAATTCGCCGCAGCAGGACGCGGCCGACTTCGCCGCCCAGCTGGCGCGGCTGAACTCCAGCGCGGCGGGCAACCTGCCGCCGTGCCTGGACATCGAGACCGACGCGCCGAACCTCGGCGGCTGGGTCAAGGGGTTCATCGACGCGGTCCGCGGGCACACCGGGCGGCACGAGATCGTGGTCTACGCCTCGACGTCCTGGTTCCAGAGCAAGCTCGCGCCGGAGACCTGGGTCGACCCCGGCGTGTTCCTGTGGGTCGCGCACTACGGGCGCCCGCCGGGCGAGCCCGGCTACCTCACCGACCGGGTCGCCATCCACCAGCACGCGTCGGACGGGAAGGTTCCGGGAATCGCCGGCGACACCGACGTGAACGTCTCGCTGGTCCCGCTGGAGGTGCTCACCGGGGCCGGTGCCCCGCCGCCTCCGCCACCACCTCCGCCGCCGGCGGAGACCTACGTCGTGCAGCCCGGCGACACGCTCTCCGAGATCGGGCAGAAGCTGGGCGTCGACTGGCGGGAGATCGCGCGGGTCAACGGCATCGCCGATCCGGACCTGATCTACGTCGGCCAGGTGCTGAAGATCCCGCGCTGAGACGGTGCCGTTCTCCCGGCGGAGCCCTGGCGGTCCTCGTGACGGGCGTCCGGGGCTCTGCCGACGTGCTCTTTTCCGGCGAATTGCCCAAAACGTTACTGCCGCGTACGTCGTTGCCGCACACTCGCGATCAGTACCGACTACCGTTTTTCGCGTGAACATCGCGCAAGGTGGAGGTGAACGCGATGGCGGGTACAGCTGAGCTGGTCCGAAGCCACTGGACGCGTGGTGAGCCGGGTCGGGAGGCTCCCCCGGAACTCGTGATCGCGCTCTATCGCTGGTGGGTGATCGCGATGGCGCTCAAGATCGCGGGCGCCACCTGGGACATCTGCTGGCATTTCCGGTGGCTACGCGACGACCTCGCGCCACCGCACATGATCAACACGGTCGGCACCGTGATCGTGATCGGATTGGTGGTCTTCCACACCTACACCGGCATCGGCGCCGATCGCGCCACGCTGCGCTGGATGCAGTGGGGGCTGGGCATCTTTCTGGTCGCCGCGCCGCTGGACGTGATCAACCACCGGATCAACGGGCTGGACATCACCGCGTGGAGCCCGTCGCACGCCCTGCTCTACCTCGGTACCGGGCTGATGAGCGTCGGCCTGCTCCGCGGCTGGGCTCGCTACGGCGGCGGCGACCGGTACTACTACCCGATCACCTGCTTCCTCTGGTTCACGGTGCTGGACAACTTCCTGTTCCTCAACCAGCACCAGGAATACGGCGTGCTCGGGCTGGCGGCGTGGGAGCGCGGCACGCCCTACGCCGAGGACATCCTGCTGCAGTTCGCCGCCGACGACCTCGGGCGGCCGCTGGACTGGATCGCCGTCGAGTCCTTCACGCTCCCGGTGCCGGACTGGGTCTACCCGACCTGGGCGGTCATGACCGGGCTGGGCACGCTGCTGCTGGCCCGGCAGCTGGTCGGGCGCCGCTGGACGGCGACCACCATCACCGCCGGCTACCTCGTTTTCCGCTGCGTGGCCTGGGGATTGCTGGCGGCGGCGGACTTCCCGATCTCGACCGTGCCGTTCTTCCTGCTCGCCGGGGCGGTGGCGATCGACCTGTCGTTCCGGCTGGCGCCGCGCATCCGGCCGTTCGCCGGGGCGGCGATCGTGACCGCGGTGGCGTACCTCGCCCTGCGGGCGCAGCAGACCTACATCGCCGCGCCGCCGGTCGACTACTGGTCGGTGCTGTACACGGTGGTCATGTTCGCCGCGGTGTGGTGGGGCATCTCGTACCTGGTCGAAACCGAGCGCGGGCGCCGGCTGCTGTCGCGCGGTCAGACGATGACCGGGGCGCGGGAGAGCACGACGCCCAAGCCGTAGGCGATACCCATCACGCCGACCTCGGCAGCGGCCCAGCCGATCAACGCGGCGCGCTGGTGGCGCGCGATGCGGGGCAGCAGGCGGAATCGCATCTGCGAGGCCACGATGCCCAGCAGCACCAGGCAGCCGGTCTTGGCCAGGATGATCTGGCCGTAGCCGGTGTTGATCAGGCCGGGCAGGCCGACGGTCGGCGTGATGATCAGCACCATCAGGCCGTTGAACAACCCGGAGGCGCCGACCACGAAGATCGCGATGGTCGCGAGCTTCGAGAACCGCGGCAGGGCCTCGGCGAGCAGCCCGCGGCGAGGGGCGACGAACAGCGCGATCGCGGCCAGACCGCCGGTCCACATCGCTGCGCCGATCACGTGCAGTTCCATCGAGATCATGCTGAAGTCGTGGTACTGCCAGTCCGTGGCGTGGCCGGTCAGCGGCATCGGGAGCAGGCCGAGCAGCGCGATGATGGTGCGCAGTTCAGCCGGGACGCTCTCGCCGAACCGGACCGCGAGCAGGCCCAGCACCGCGCACACCAGCCCGGCGCCGGCGCTGGCGAGCAGGCCGGGGCCGGCCGGCACGTTCGCGACGTAGTCGATCAGCAGCTGGGTGGTCACGGGACGACCGGGGCTGAGCTCCGCGGCGTGCAGGACCAGCGAGACCAGGGCGCTGAGCATCCAGATCAGCGAGGTGATCACGGTGACCCGCCGGGCCAGCGCCATGACCGGCTCGGTGTGCTTCGGGCGGTCGAAGCCCAGCAGCTTCGGCAGCAGGCTCAGGCCGACGGTCCCGAGCGCCGCGATGTCGAGCACGGCCCGGACGACGGGCAAGCCGAAGTGCACGAGCGGCGGCGGGTCGGCGAGGCCGGGGATGGTGCCGACTGCGGTGTAGGCCGTCGCGGCGAGCGCGGTCAGCAGCGCGCCGCCCAGCAATGCGGCCACTACGGCTGCCTTGGCGCCGAACACGTTGCGTTCGTCGGCGTCGGCGGGGTGCTCCGGCTTCGCGGTCCGGCCGTGCTGGGAGACATCAGAGTCGGCAGCCACGGGTGCATCGTCTCACCCGGACGAGCGCACATCGGCCTTCGGCCCCGAGGATGAGCCGAATTTGATCACGGGTCGTGACCGATTTGTTTCGGTGTGCGAACGGTTTGCGGGGCGTGATGTTGTCGCGATGTCGCATTCGTCACCGTTTCCGCGACGATTAGTTGATCTTCATTGTTTCCGATTTCCCTGCTGACGGGGTGTTTTCGGCGGCGCATCGATATTGCGCGGCTTTGCGGTCCAGGCGCCGTCGTTGGCCTCCGGGCGAGTCGGGATGTGTTGCTGGCAAAGTCCTCAGCGACGTTGTTCTACAGTCGTGCACGTGGATCCGGCGGACAGTGCAGAAGCGCACGCGCGAGGTGCGTCCGGCGCGCCTCCATCGTGCGCGAGTGCAACGATTCTGAAACCGGTTGGGTTCATTCCGCTTGTTTCTCCTGGCGGTCGACTTTCGTTCACCGGATCGGTTCGCACATATTCGTCTGGCGTTTCACGAGCCGACGAAATTCCGTGCTTTGCTGTAATGCCCGCCGGGTGGGCCGGGATGTGCGTGCGGGTTACCCGGAGAGTTGGCCGGGTCGGTGCCGCAGTGTGTTTGCGCAGGTCCGGAAGGTTGCTGGGGTCGGTGCCGGGGCGTCGTGGCCTGGGGGCCCGGCGGACGCCCCAGGGTGCGAACCCGGAACGTCTCAGGGAAATTGGGGGTCCGGCCCCGGATGTGAGTCGGACTCGCGAGACGCGAGATTGAGCGGTGTGGACGGACAGCGAAGGCGGGAATCGGCGGGTTCCGAGCCCGATACTGGTAGCAGGCCGACGCGGCGGACGCCGCGGGGCTCGAAAGCGGGACGTGACATGGATCGCGCACTAGGGTGTTCGGTAGCCGAACGTTCCCGCAGCCTGGTGAAGAGGACTGATCCGGTCGTGCAGCACCATCCGGCCACCGTCGCGGGACGTGGTCCACGATGACTGCGCTCGCGGTACTGCTCGCCGCACTGGGGGCCTGCGGCTATGCCGTGGGGGCGAGGCTGCAGCACGCCGCTGTGCACGACGCGATGGACGGCCGCGGGCTCGGCCTCCGCAGCCAGGCCCAGCTCATCCGCAACCCCCGCTGGTTGGTCGGCCTCGCCGCGCTCGGCAGCGGCACCATCCTGCACGCCTGCGCGCTCGGCCTGGCACCACTGAGCGTGGTGCAGCCGGTCGGCGTGCTGGCGCTGCCGATCACCGTCCTGCTGAACCTCAGGCAGCAGGGCATCACCGCCCGGGACCTCAAGCCCAGCGTTGCGCTGTCGGTGGTCGCGGCCACCGGCGGCGTCGGTGCCTTCGTCTTCCTCGCCGCGGGCAGCGCGACGGCCACCCCGATCGCCGGTGACGAGCAGCTGCTGGCGACGCAGCTGGTGGCCGGCGCGATCCTGGCGGTGGGCGTGCTCGCGATGCTGACCCGCTCGAAGGCCCGCTGCGTCCTCTTCGCCGCCGGTTGCGCGGTGGCGTACGGGTACGTGTCGGTGCTGATGCGGGCGGTGGCTCAGCAGCTGGGCACGACCGAGCTGCTGGACATCAACCCGCTTCCGCTGCTCGGCATCGTCGTCGCGATGGTCGTCGGCGGTTGGCTGCTGCAGCACGGATACGCCAGCGGCCCGCCGGACCTCGTGGTGGCCTGCCTGACCGTGATCGACCCGCTGGTGGCGGTGGGGCTGGGCATCGGCCTGCTCGGCGAGGCCGATCAGGTCAGCGCCTGGACCGCCGTCGGCGAGGGCCTGTGCGCCGTCGTGGCCTGCGCGGGCGTCTTCGCGCTGGCCCGCTACCACCCCGACACCCAGGAACGGAGCGAGCCCGACGCCGCTGCGCTCCCCTCGACCACCGTGACCACTGCGACCTCACCGAACACTTCGAACGGCAGCAGTGATCTTGCCGGACCGAGTTCGACAGATCGTCCTGACGGGAGTTCCACTTGACTTCGCAACCGCCCAGCAGGCGCCCGATGCGGATCGTGGTCGGCGCGACCACCTACCCCCCCGACGTGAACGGGGCGGCGAACTTCGGCCACCGCCTGGCGACCGGGCTGTCCGGTCGCGGCCACGACGTGCACGTCGTCTGCCACTCGACGGACCGGGAGTCGCGCTCCGAGGTCGAGGACGGCGTGACCGTGCACCGCGTCGCCTCCTACAGCTCGCCGTTCCACCCGTCGATCCGGGGCCTCCTCCCTTGGCAGGCCCGCCAGGCGGACCGGCTGATCGCCGAGATCCAGCCCGACGTCGTGCACGTGCAGTCGCACTTCTTCATCTGCCGCGGCCTGATCAACTCGGCGCGCCGCCGGGACATCGGGCTGATCGCCACCAACCACTTCATGCCGGAGAACATCTTCGGCTACTTCAAGGTCCCGGAGTTCCTCCAGCAGGCGGCCGGCCGGCTGCTGTGGCACAACCTGGTCAAGCACTACGGGAAGGCGCAGCTCGTCACCGCGCCGACCCCGCGCGCAGTCCAGCTGCTGCAGGAGAACGGGTTCACCGACCTGGCGCTGCCGGTCTCCTGCGGCATCGACGTCGAGCGGTACCGGCGGCGAGCCCGGAGCTACCGCAAGCAGCACCCCGACCCCGCCACCCGCACCGTGCTGTTCGTCGGGCGCCTCGACGAGGAGAAGCACATCGACGACCTGCTGCGGGCCATGGCACTGCTGCGCACCGAGGTCCCGACGCGGCTGGAGATCGTCGGCAACGGCAGCCGTCGCGACGCCTTCGAGCAGCTCGCGGTGGAACTCGGCATCGCCGACCGGGTGCACTTCCACGGATTCCTCAGCGATGACGAACTCCTGGACGCCTACGCCCGCGCGGACCTGTTCTGCATGCCCAGCATCGCCGAGCTGCAGAGCCTGGCCACCATGGAAGCCATGTCGGCGGGCACCCCGGTGGTGCTGGCCAACGCGATGGCCTTGCCGCACCTCGTGCAGCCGGGCGAGAACGGCTGGCTCTACCCGCCGCGGGACGTGCACGCCCTGGCCCGGGCGATCGACGACGTGATCAGCGATCGCGCGACGATCGACCGGATGGGCGCGGCCAGCGAGCGGTTTGTGTCCCGTCACGACATCGACGAGATCCTGGGCCGGTTCGAGGCGATCTACCACCACGTGACGGACCCGGAGAGCACCGTCGAGCTCGACGAGATCCGCACCGAGCTGGCGAGCTGACCCACCATGATCGTCCCGGAACTCCAGCCCGCGGAGCGGGTGGAGCACATCAGCGGCGCCGAGCTGCACTACTGGGTCTACCGCGACCACCTCGCCGAGAGCGGTTCCACCGCGCCGGTCGCGTCGACCGAACCGGTTGACGCAGCCGAGACGGTGGTGATGGTGCACGGCCTGCGCGGTACCCACCACGGCCTGGAACTCGTCGCGGCGGGCCTGCCGGACCAGCGCGTCGTGATCCCGGACCTGCCCGGGTTCGGGGACTCCGGGCCGATGACCGGGCGACGGCATGACGTCGCCGGCTACGCGCACGTCATCACCGAACTCATCGAGCGGCTCGGCGGCCGAACCCGGCCGGTGGTGCTGGTCGGGCACTCCTTCGGCTCGATCGTGGCGTCGCGCGTCGCCGCCGCCTCGCCGGAACTCGTCCGGCGCCTGGTGCTGATCAACCCGATCGCGACGCCCGCGCTGCGCGGGCCTCGCGTGGTGCTGTCCGGGCTGACCTCCGCCTACTACACGCTGGGCAAGCGGCTGCCGCTCCGGGCCGGGCACTCGTTGCTGAGCAACAGGTGGGTCGTGCTCGCCGCGAGCCGGGCGATGACGCGGACGAAGGACAAGCAGCTGCGCGGGTTCATCGACGAGAACCACCTGCGGTACTTCAGCCGCTTCCACAGCCCGGCGCTGCTCAGCGAGACCTTCGAGGCTTCGGTGACGCACACCGTCGCGGACCACGTCGCCGAGCTCGGGATGCCGACCCTGCTGATCGCGGGGGAGTCCGACGAGATCGCGCCCCTGGCCGGCCAGCGGGCGCTGGCGGCTCGGTTCTCGGACGCCGAACTCGTGGTGATTCCGAACGTCGGCCACCTGGTGCACTACGAGACGCCGGAACCGGCGGCCGAAGCGATTCGACGATTCCTCGGAACGCCATGACCGGCGTCGGGCAGCACGGGAGCGGTACCTCCGGCCAGCGTTCGGGCGAGGCCGGGGCGGCGACGATGAACGTCTTCGTCGACGCGCGTTGGACGCGAACCGATCAGCACGACGGGATCAGCCGCTTCGGCGCGAGCTTGATCGAGGCATTGCACCACCTCCATCCGGTGACGATGTTGATCCATGACGAGCGGCAGCTGCGGCTGCTGCCGTCCGGGGTTCCGCACGTGAAGGTCAACAGCCCCTTCTCGCCGCGGGAGTTGTGGCTTTCCCGAACGCTCAACCGGCTCGGTGCGGATGTCGTGTTCAGCCCGATGCAGGTGATCGGCGGGTTCCGGCGCGACTACCGGCTCGTCCTCACGCTGCACGACCTGATCTACTACCGGCACCCGCAGCCGCCGGGTTTCCTGCCGCTGCCGGTGCGCATCGCGTGGCGGCTCTACCACAAGGCGTTCTGGCCGCAGCGGGTCATGCTCAACCGGGCGGACGCGGTGGTCACGGTCAGCGAGACGACCCGCAAGCTCATCGAGGAACACCGGCTCACCCGGCGCTCGGTGACGGTTGTCCACAATGCACCGTCTCCGTCGTCGGGGGACGGGGCCGGCAACGTGGAGCCCGGCGCCGATTCCGGTGCGGAGCCGGGTGGGCCGCGGGAGCTCGTGTACATGGGCTCCTTCATGCCGTACAAGAACGTGGAAACGTTGATCGTGGGCATGGCTCTCCTTCCGGAACACCGGTTGCACCTGGTCAGCCGGATCGCAGCCGCGCGCGAGGCGGAATTGCGCGCGCAGCTGCCTCCGGACGCCGATGTCGTTTTCTGGCATGGCATCAACGAAAGCGACTACCAGGCGCTGCTCGGCAGGGCGAGCGCCTTGGTGACCGCTTCGCGGGACGAGGGTTTCGGGTTGCCGATCATCGAGGCGATGAACGCGGGGACGCCGGTGGTCTGCAGCGACCTGGAGATCTTCCACGAGGTGACCGGGGGACACGCGAGGTTCTTCGACCCGGGGTCGTCGAAGGACTTCGCCGCCGCGGTGCGTGCCGTGGAGGATCCCCGGACGCGTGCGGATCTGATCGCCGCGGCTCGCGGTCAGGCGGCGAAGTTCACCTGGGCCAACTCCGCCGAACGCCTGCTGGAGCTGATGCGGGACCTGGTCCGCTGAGTTCCTGCCGGGAATCGGTGCTGCGCGTGGTTTCTGCGGCGGGTTCTCAGGCGTCGTCTCGGGGGACGACATCGGCGCTGCGCATCGGTGAATGCGCGAACGGGATGTCGTCGACGGCGTCTGAGATTCCGCCTGTGCAGCGAATTGCGTGTCGAGGCAGGCTCTCGCCGGTCAGTGCGACCAGATCTTGATTGCTCGCGCGACGTAAGTCGCCCGTGGATTCTGGGAACCTGTTGGATACGTGCTGAATTCCGCTTCGGTGTCGCAGTCGGGATCCTGGTAGACCGTCACCGGGCGGCCGGTGTTGTTCGCGAAGGACCGCGCCTCCGCGCCAGGCTGGAGCCGGACGCACTGCTCCAACGAGGTCGCCTGGAGGCCGACCTCGTGCGACCGGCCGGTGAAGTTCTCCTCCGGCCAAGTGCAGAAAGACCCTGAGGGACAAGGACTTTCCGGTGGTGCTGCGTATGCTCCGCCTGCACCGACCGCGATCGCGGCGAGGACGGACAGCACCGGGACGACTATTCTCCGGAGACCGCTTCGCCAGGTCTCTCGCCGGGCGGACGAGCGGATCGCGATTCGGCGCGGTGCGGCGGAAGAAGCGCACTTGGACATGCTAAAACCCTTTCATGGGCGGATAATGAGTGGATCGCGACCGAAATCGGCTCGCTGAAAACAAGATTCCCGAAGCCTGGATCGAAATGCCAGCGAATTTGCTGGATACACCCCGACCGGGTGGAATTCCGCGCCTACGCGCAATGTCGCGGCGCCGCGGCGATCGGCCGGACGGGCTGTCGGAGCGTCCCCGACTGCGGTATACAGGCACTCGGTTACCACTCGGTAGTGCGGAGGTCGGCAGTGACGTTGGACGCTGATGTCATCGTGGTGGGCGCCGGCCTGGCCGGCCTGGTCGCCGCCGCCGAGCTGGCCGACGCGGGCCGCCGGGTCGTGCTGGTCGACCAGGAACCCGAAGCCTCCCTGGGCGGCCAGGCGCACTGGTCGTTCGGCGGCCTGTTCCTGGTGGACTCCCCGGAACAGCGCAGGCTGGGCGTCCGCGACTCCCACGAGCTGGCCCTCCAGGACTGGCTCGGCTCCGCCGGGTTCGACCGGCCCGAGGACCACTGGCCCCGGCAGTGGGCGGAGGCCTACGTGGACTTCGCCGCCGGGGAGAAGCGCTCCTGGCTGGTCGAGCAGGGCGTGCGGTTCTTCCCGCTGGTGCAGTGGGCCGAGCGCGGCGGCCACCTGGCGACCGGGCACGGCAACTCCGTGCCGCGGTTCCACGTCACCTGGGGTACCGGCCCCGGGGTGCTCGCCCCGTTCATCCGCCGCGTGCGGGAGGCCGCCGAGCGCGGCCTGGTGACGTTCCGGTTCCGGCACCGCGTCAGCGAGCTGATCACCAGCGGCGGAGCGGTGACCGGCGTGCGCGGCGAAGTGCTCGTGCCGAGCGCGGTGGAGCGCGGTCAGCCGAGTTCTCGCGACGTGGCAGGCGATTTCGAGCTGCACGCGCAGGCCGTGGTCGTCGCGTCCGGCGGCATCGGCGGGAATTTCGACCTGGTGCGCCGGAACTGGCCCGAGCGCTACGGCGAGCCGCCCAAGGAGATGATCGCCGGCGTGCCCGACCACGTGGACGGGCGGATGCTGGAGGTGGTGTCCCGCACGGGCGGGCACATCATCAACCCGGACCGGATGTGGCACTACACCGAGGGAATCCGCAACTACGCGCCGATCTGGAGCAAGCACGGCATCCGGATCCTGCCCGGGCCGTCGTCGCTGTGGCTGGACGCGCAGGGCAGCCGGCTGCCCTCGCCGCTGTTCCCGGGCTTCGACACCCTCGGCACGCTGGAGCACATCGTGCGGACCGGCCACGACTACACCTGGTTCGTGCTCAACCGGCGCATCATCAGCCGCGAGTTCGCGCTGTCCGGCTCCGAGCAGAACCCGGACCTGACCGACCGCAGCATCCGCAAGCTGCTGCAGCGCGGCGGCGGTGCCACGCCGGGGCCGGTCGCCGAGTTCGTCCGCCGCGGCTCCGACTTCGTCGTCCGGCGCACCGTGCCGGAGCTGGCGCGCGGGATGAACGACCTGGTCGGCGAGCCGCTGATCGACGCGGCCGCGCTGGAACGCGAGATCGTCGCCCGGGACCGCCAGGTCGAGTCGGGGCTGGGCAAGGACGAGCAGGTCATCGCCATCCGCGCGGCCCGCCGCTACGTGGTCGACCGGATGATCCGGGTCGCCGAGCCGCACCGGCTGCTGGACCCGGCCGCCGGGCCGCTGATCGCGGTGCGGCTGTCCATCCTGACCCGCAAGACGCTGGGCGGGCTGGAGACCGACCTGTCCGGCCGGGTCCTGCGGGACTCGGGCGAGCCGCTGCCCGGGCTCTACGCGGCCGGGGAGGTCGCGGGCTTCGGCGGCGGCGGTGTGCACGGGTACCGGGCCCTGGAGGGCACGTTCCTCGGCGGCTGCCTGTTCTCCGGCCGGCAGGCCGGGCGAGCGGCCGCCGCTGCCGTCGGCTAGCGCTGCTGACCTGCGGAGTTCGCCCGGCTCGCGGACAATCGGATCATGCGAGATCCGGCCGAGTCGGGCCCGTTGGTGCTGCGGATCGGGCGCGAGGAGCTGCTGATCCGGCGGCGGTACGAGGTCATCAGCATCGTCAACGACTTCCTGATCGCCGTCTGGTTCGCCGTCGGCAGCCTCCTGTTCTTCCACGAGTCCACGGTGACCGCGGGCACCTGGCTGTTCCTGCTGGGCAGCTGCGAGCTCGCGGTGCGGCCGGTGATCAGGCTCGCGCGGCACGTGCGCCTGCGTCGGTTGCGGCCGGCCGGGCTGCGCGGATCTGATCAGGATTTCTGACCCGCCCATTCCCGGCGGCCGAATGCGACTCGATCACAGGAAGCAGCCGCTGACGAATCCGCTGACGCGGGTGCGGCGATTCGTGATGTCGAACCATTCCGAATTCGCGGATCCGTCCGGGCAGCGGACGGATTCCCCGCGGGCCGCCTGGCGAATGCTGACGTCGTCGCCGGGATTTCCCACGCCGCGTGCGGCGCTGCCGGTATCGGGCGCCGAGCGGATCAGCACCCCGGGCTCGCGGAAGTCGCCCGACCGGCCGCGGGAAGCTTTCTGGACCAGCTCGACCAGGCCGTTCTTGACTTCGGCCGCGATGGTGACGACCTGGGTGCCCAGCCCGGACATGGGCAGGACGGCGGCGGTGACCGCAGCGAGCAGTGCATTGCGAACCGTTCGCATGGAATACCCCCCGATTCGCCCGCCGGACCGCTTCCCATTGCCCCCTGCTATTGCCGAAGCGCCCCGTTGGCGGGCAGTTCCATTTTATGGAGAATTGCGGCCGCCCGGCAGTATCCGATTGGGTAGAGCGCAATCGAGCACGGGGACCGGACGGCCGGTGACCCATGGCGATCGGGCGCACGGCGGAGCCCACCTGTGGGTTAGCACCGGTCGGGCCACCACTGCGGTGCGTGCAGACGAAGACGGCCCCGGGACACCGAGGTCCCGGGGCCGTTCCCGAAGGGAATCCAGTCGGCGTCAGCCGGCTCGGGAGCCGATGCCGGTCAGGGCGCGGACCTCCATCTCCGCCTGGCGGTCGTCGTCGACCGAGTCCTTGCCGACGAAGGTGCCGATGATGCCGCAGATGAACGAAACCGGGATGGACACGATGCCCGGGTTCTTCAGCGGGAAGAAGGCGAAGTCCACGCTCGGGATGATCGAGTCCGGCGAACCGGACACCACCGGCGAGAAGATCACCAGCAGCAGGCAGGAGCCGAGCCCGCTGTAGATGCCCCACAGCGTGCCGGTGGTGTTGAACCGCTTCCAGAACAGCGAGTACAGCAGCGTGGACAGGTTCGCCGAGGCGGCGAACGCGAACGCCAGGCCGACCAGGAACGCGATGTTCTGCCCGATGACGAGGATGCCGCCGAGGATCGAGGCCACGCCGATCACCAGCGCCGTCAACCGGGCCACCCGCACCACGGAGTCCGAGTCGATGTCGCCGCGGCGGATCACGTTGGCGTAGATGTCGTGCGCGAACGACGCCGATGCGGTCAGCGTCAACCCCGCCACCACCGCCAGGATCGTGGCGAAGGCGACCGCGGCGATGATGCCCAGCAGCACCGTGCCGCCGATCCGGTAGGCGAGCAGTGGGGCGGCGGAGTTCTCCGCGCCCGGCGCGTCGAGGATCGCGTCCGTGCCCACCAGCGCGGCCGCGCCGTAGCCGATGACAAGGGTGCAGATGTAGAACGTCGCCACCACCCAGGTCGACCAGACCACGGAGCGGCGGGCCTCGCGGGCGTTGGGCACGGTGTAGAACCGCATCAGCACGTGCGGGAGGCCGCCGGTGCCGAGCACCAGGGCCATCGACAGCGACACGAAGTCCAGCTTGGTCAGTTCGGACTTCCCGTACTGGACGCCCGGGGCGAAGATGTCGCGGCCGTGCGGGTTGTTCTCGGCGGCGTGCTGCAGCAGGTTCGTGAAGCTGTAGCCGAACTTGCCGAGCAGGAAGATCGTGATCATCAATACCGACAGCAGCAGCATGGCGGCCTTGATGATCTGCACCCAGGTGGTGCCCTTCATGCCGCCGACCAGCACGTAGATCATCATGATCGCGCCGACCGCGGCGATCACCAGGGCCTGGCCGAACTTGCCGTGCACGTTGAGCAGCAGGGCGACCAGGCCACCCGCGCCGGCGATCTGGGCGACCATGTAGATGATCGTGATGGCCAGCGTCGAGGACGCCGCCGCGGCCCGCACCGGGCGCTGGCGCATCCGGAAGCTGAGCACGTCGCCCATGGTGAAGCGGCCGGTGTTGCGGGTGCGCTCGGCGAGCAGCAGCAGGTTGATCAGCCAGGCGACCAGGAAGCCGATGGAGTACAGGAAGCCGTCGTAGCCGTAGACCGCGATCGCTCCGGCGATGCCCAGGAACGACGCGGCCGACAGGTAGTCACCGGAGAGCGCGATGCCGTTCTGCACGCCGCTGAACGAGCTGCCCGCGACGAAGTAGTCGCTGGAGGTGCCCCGGTTGCTCACCCGGTACACGACGAACAGCGTGATCAGCACGAACGCCGCGAAGACGCTGGTGTTGATGATCGCGTTGTCGGCCGGGATCAGCTGCGGTTCGTTCACTGGTCGGACTCCCCAGCGTCCTGTCGGATTCGGTCGACCTCGGGGTCGATTCGGCGGCGGGCGAACCGGACGTAGAGCGTGGTCAGGCCCAGGGTGGTGACGAACTGGCCGACACCCATGACCAGGCCGACGTTGATCTCGCCGATGAGCGGCTGGGCCATGAATTCCCGGGCGTAGGCGGCGACCGCCACGTACCCGAGGTACCAGATCAGGAAAAACGCCGTAGCCGGGAAAATGAACCATTTCAGTCGGCGGCGCAGGTCGCGGAATTCAGGGCTCTGCTGGATAGCGGCGAAATCAGGACGTTCGTTAGTCGCGCGAACGGAGCTCTTGTCGATTCCACCGAAGGCCACCCGCGGATTTCCGGGCTGGTCGCGGGGACCGCCGCGCAGCGCGGATTGCGTTGCGTTGCTCATGCATCCTTCCTGGAACTTCGCGGTGGGCCGCTCGGCTGAAGGGCCTGGCGGTGGCGGGGAATTCTAACCATGTGTCGCGCGAGATCGACAGTGTGGCGATCCCCACGTGGTTTCGGCGGTTGCGGAGCGGCTCGCGGGCCTCGGCGATGCCGGTCGTCGACGCTTGGTTACTGTCCGGTATTGCCAGGTCAGAGGTCTGGCTTCGGCGTTCGTGATCTTGTTGACCAGGTCTTTTGCGCTGCTCGTGACCAAAGTGGATTACCCCGCTCTAGGCTGAACGAGTGAAAAAGCAGTCGGGCGCGGAGTCGGGTTCGAACACTCGGTGTTACACCGCCTGATTGTCGTAGCGGAATGGGAAAAAGCCCCCGGTGCTATCCGCGGTCCTGGGCCTTATAGTGCTTGGGCACTGAAAGACAGTCGCGCGATCTGGAAGGTCACGGTTCGGTACCAGTGTTCGAAATGCGCCAACCGGGGACGCTCGTGGTTACTCTGAGTGAATCTGATCACGCATTGATACGGTGCCGTGCCGTAAGCCGTTTCCGGGCGTCGGGTGGTGCTCGACCGCGGCTGGATTTCACTTCCGACAGCCCAGACGACGATTGCGGGACCGCACGCATGCGCCGTTCTCCAACGCATTGTTCGCCCGAGAGGGCCCAGACCTTGATTGACCTGCACCAGGCCCCGAGCTCGCAGCCTGGAGGGCGCTCGTGACCGCGGGTGGATCCGAGCGGGTGCGCGACAAAGTCGTGCAGTGGCGCAACTGGTCGCTGCCGACGAAGCTGGGCGCGGTCGTGCTGGTGCCGGTCATCTTCGCGATCACGCTCGGTATCGGGCAGATCCGGTGGCAGGTCGATCGCGCCGCCGAGTACGGCCGCGTGGCGGACGTGCTGAACGCGGTCGACCGGATCGAGCCGCTGCTCGTCGGGGTCCAGCACGAGCGCACCCGCTCCGTCGAGTTCCTGGTCGGCGACGGCGACCTCGCCGCCGCCGAAGAGCCGGCCGCCGCGGTGGACCGGGCGGTCGCCGATCTCGGGCAGATCCTGGCCTCGCCCGACGTCGACACCGGCGTCATCGCCGACCGCTACGGCGAGCTCCGGCCCCTGCTGGACGGGCTCGGGCAGCTCCGCCAGCAGATCCGCGAGCACCGGATCAGCCCGGCCCAGGCGATCGGTGACTACACCCGCGTGATCAACTCGGTGCTGGCCCTCGACCGCGCGCTGAGCAGCAGCGTCGCCGACCGGAGCCTGTCCAGCACGGCGACCGCGCTGCAGGACATGCTGGGCCTGACCGAGGAAGTGCGGTTGCAGCAGGCCTGGGTGCTGACCGGGCTGACCGAGGCCGACATCGATTCGGTGGCGCTCGGGAACCTGAGCGGTTCGCGGGCCCGTCTGCTCAGCAAGATCGGCGATGCTCGTTCCACCGTCGCCGAGTACTGGCAGCAGCGGCTGGACCAGACGCTCACCGCCCCGGCGATCGTGGATCGCAACCGGATGCTCGACGCGATCGTGCGCGAGAGCACCGACAACGTCTTCTCCGGCGAGTTCTCGGTGAAGCGCGACGCCTGGAACACCGCCACCGAAGCTTCGGTCACGTTGATCGACCAGGGTCACGACGACCTCGCGGCCGACGTCCGCGCCACCGCTTCGCGGCTGGAGGACGAGGCCAGCAACGCCGCCGGCTGGGACTCGGTGCTGCTGCTGTCCGCGCTGATCGCCGCCGCCGCGATCATCATCGTGATCGCCCGGCAGCTGCTCGGCTCGCTGCGCGACCTGCGCAGCAGCGCGCTGGACGCCGCGGAGTACGAGCTGCCCGCGGCGGTGTCCAGCATCCGGCAGGGCCGGATCGCCGACGCCGTCGTCGAGCCGTTCCCGGTGGACACCACCGACGAGGTCGGCCAGCTGGCCCGCGCCTTCGACGAGGTGAACCAGCAGGCGCTGCGGCTCGCGGTGGAGCAGGCGGACCTGCGGCGCGGCTACGGCGAGGTGTTCATCAGCATCTCGCGGCGCAGCCAGAGCCTGCTGGAACGGCAGCTGCGGCTGTTCGAGCAGCTGGAGCAGGACGAGGAAGACCCGGACCAGCTCGCGCGGTTGTTCCAGCTGGACCACCTGGCCACCCGGATGCGGCGCAACAACGAGAACCTGATGGTCCTCTCGGGCAGCGACCTGGCGCGCCGCTTCACCCAGCCCACCGACATGGCGGACGTGCTGCGCGCCGCCGTGTCCGAGATCGAGCAGTACCCGCGGGTCGTCGTGCAGCCGCCGCCGGCGGTCAAACTGCGCGGGCACGCCGCCAGCGACCTGGTGCGGCTGGTCGCCGAGCTGCTGGACAACGCGGCCAACTTCTCCGCCCCGGACACGACCGTCACGGTGTCCAGCTACCAGTCCGGCGACGGCACGGTGGTGCTCGACGTGCTGGACCAGGGCATCGGCATGGGGCACGACGAGATCGCCCGGGCCAACGAGCAGCTGGCCACCGCGGACGAGGACGACCTCGGCACCTCGCGGCGGATGGGGCTCTACGTCGCCGGGCGGCTGGCGGTTCGCCACGGCGTCGGCGTCGAGCTGCACGGCGGGCCGGACGTCGAGGGCGTTCGGGCGACCGTGATGATCCCGGCCGAGCATGTCGTCTCGGTCGAATCCGGGCCGGCCCTGCAGCCCACGGCGGCGCCGCCGGGACAGCGCAACGGGCACTCGCACACGGACCTGCCGACGTCCGGTGTGCTGCCGCGCCGCAATGCGCAGCCCGAACCGGCGCAGGACAGCTCGCCGTGGCAGGAACCGGCGACGGCAAGCCTCTTCGAGCCCGGTCCCACCCGGGAGGAATCGCCGACGGAGCACCTCTTCGACGCGCCGCTCGACATCCCGCAGCAGCCGCGCGCGGTGTCCTCGGACCTGGGCGTCGACTGGCCGAATGCCGAGCCGCCCGAGGAACGGCCCGCGCCGGAGGCGCCGCTGTTCACCGAGGCGTCGACCCAGTGGTTCCAGCCGGCCGGCGAGAACCCGTTCGCGAAGGAGCGGGCCGCCGCCGACGATTTCGGCTGGCCCGACGCGGAGGGCGAACCGGCGGGCTTCCCGTCGAGCGCGGACTTCCCGCCGGACGACCGGCAGCCGGAGGAGCCGTCGGTCACCTCGTCCGGGCTGCCGCGCCGCGTGCCGCGCGGGCAGCAGCAGCCGGAACCGCCGGCCGACAAGCCCTCCCGCAGCGCGGAGGACATCAGCCGGCGGCTGGCCCAGAACGGTGTCCAGTTCGGGCACCCGGCCGACGTGCCTGTGGAAACGCCCGCGGAGACCTCCGGGGCGGGTTCCTGGTTGTCGGAGCCTGCACAACAGGACCCGTGGACGGAGCCGGCCGGATCGGACGGCCCGGCGGCCGCCGGATCGTCCTGGATCCCGGACACCTCCGGGGCGGAAGCCTGGAACTTCGCCGCCGACAAGGCGCGCGAGGCGGCGGAGGCCGCGGCGAACCCGCAGCCGGCGTCGTTCACCCAGGCAGGCCTGCCGCGCCGGACCCCGAAGGCGCACCTGGTGCCGGGCAGCGTGACGAATGCCGAAAGTCCGGTCGAGGCCGAGCCCTTCCAGCGCGACGCGGATCAACTCCGCGGTCGGCTGGCCGACTTCCAGAGCGGTATCAGTCGTGGTCGGCATCGAGCAACCGATGAGGGCTGACATGGATTCCGCAGCGCGAAGGCGTGATCACCGCGGCAACGAACAGGAGGTTGCATGACTGCTCAGGAGATGATTTCCCGCAGGTTCGGCTGGCTGATCACTGACTTCACCGAGCGCGTGGCCGGTGTGGCGCACGCGATCGTGGTGTCTGCCGACGGCCTGGTGCTGACCGCCTCGGCGAAATTGCCCAGGGACCGGGCCGATCAGCTGGCCGCGGTCGCCTCTGGGCTGCTGAGCCTCACTCAGGGCTCGGCGAAGTGCTTCGAGGCTGGACGAGTGGTTCAGACGATCGTCGAGATGCAGCGCGGCACCTTGCTGCAGATGGGCATCAGCGACGGCTCCTGCCTGACCGTGCTCGCCGCCCCGCAGTGCGACATGGGACTGGTCGCCTACGAGATGACCATGCTCGTGGAGCGCGTCGGCCAGATGCTCACCCCGGAGATCCGGTCGCAGCTGCAGGGGGCGCCGAACGCGTTCACCGGCCAACTGGTGTGAGGATGCGATGAGTAGACGCTCTGAATATCCACGGCAGGGCCGAAGACGGGACAGCTCGGGAGACGACAGCTTCGCCCACGTCGTCAACGGGTTCACCTTCGGCAGCGGGCGCAAGAAGCGCAAGCGCGACGAGCCGCAGGAACAGCCCGTCGAGTATTACGAGGACCAGTACGACGACCAGTACGGCGACTACGGCGATTACGACGACCGGCAGGAGCCGTACCCGGACGAACCCGTCGAGCCGGAGGCGCCGGCCGCGTCCAGCATCCGCTCCTACACCTGGACCGGCGGGCGCACCAGGTCGAACCACAAGCTGGAGCTGGAAACCCTGGTCTCCACGGGGGACGTGTACCAGCCGGGCGCGGCGGTTCGGCTGGAGCACCAGTCGATCGCCGAGCTGTGCCAGCACCCCAGGTCGGTGGCGGAGGTGGGGGCGCTGTTGTCCGTGCCGATCGGGGTCGCCCGCGTGCTCCTGGCCGACATGGCCGAACTGGGGTTGATCACCGTGCACCAGACGGTGAGCGAAAGCGGTAGCGCACCACACATGGTGTTGATGGAAAGGGTTTTGAGTGGACTCCGTCGGCTATAGCGCGCCCCAGCTCGGCTCCGCGCCGCCGCAGGCCGTCAACCAGGGCAGCACCACGTCGACGTCGGCGAAGATCGTCGTCGCGGGTGGTTTCGGGGTCGGCAAGACGACGTTCGTCGGGTCGGTGTCGGAGATCGTGCCGTTGACCACCGAGGCGGTGATGACGGAGGCCAGTCGTGGCGTCGACGACCTCGGCGCCACGCCGAACAAGACGACCACCACGGTGGCGATGGACTTCGGCCGGATCTCGCTGGCCTCCGACCTGATCCTGTACCTGTTCGGCACGCCAGGGCAGCAGCGGTTCTGGTTCATGTGGGACGACCTGGTGCGCGGCGCGATCGGCGCGGTCGTGCTGGTGGACACCCGGCGGCTGGCCGACTCGTTCTCGGCGATCGATTTCTTCGAGGACCGCGGGCTGCCCTACCTGGTCGGCGTGAACCTGTTCGACGGCCAGATGCTGCACTCGATCGAACAGGTCCGCGAGGCCATGGCGATCGGCCCGGACGTGCCGATCGGGCCGTGCGACGCCCGGGACCGGGAGTCGACCAAGCGGACCCTGATCGCGCTGGTCGAGCACGCCATGAGGCACTGGACCTCTCGGCAGCCCGGCTGATCCAGGCACGAGATCGGGGGTGTTCCGGGCAGCCGCCCGGAACACCCCTGGCTCTTCTTCAGGCCTTGCGGGCGACGCCGCCGAGGAGGTTGTGCTCGGCGTCGGTCGGCTCGGTGAGGCGCGGGCCGTCGGGCCACCAGTCGAAGAGGTACGCCAGGCCCGGCTCGACCATTTCGAGCCCGCAGAACAGATCCTGGATCTCGTCCCGATTGCGGTAGTAGCAGCTGCCCATCATCGAGTTGAACCGCAGCTGGGACTCCGTCGCGAGTGTGGCCCGCGAGCTGCCGTCGGCCGGGTTGTGCAGGTGCGAGATCGCGAGGTAGGAGCCCGGCGCCAGCGCGTCGACGTAGGCCGACATGATGCCCTGCGGATCCTCGTCGTTGGTGACGTGGTGCAGGGTGTTGCACTGGATCAGCGCCACCGGGCGGCTCAGGTCCAGGTACTTGGTCACCACCGGGTCGGACAGGATCTCCGCGGGATTGCGCAGGTCGCCGACCGCGAAGTGGGTGTAGTCGTTCTCCTCCAGCAGCGCGCGGCCGTGCGCCGCGACCGACGGGTCGTTGTCGATGTAGACCACCCGGGCCTCGGCGTTGAGCCGCTGCGCCGCCTGGTGGGTGTTCTCCGCGGTGGGCAGCCCGGAGCCGAGGTCGAGGAACTGGTCGATGCCGGCGTGGCCGGACAGGAACCGGACCACGCGGATCAGCCACGCCCGGCACTGCCTGCCGACCTGCACCGCCTCGGGGGCGATCTTCTGGATCTGCTGCAGGACCTGGCGGTCCACCTCGAAGTTGTCCTTGCCACCGACGAAGGCGTCGTAGACCCGCGCGATGCTGGGCTTGGTGGTGTCGATCTGCGGCCTGTCAGCAGTTGCCATGGGGAAGGGTCCGCTCGGTCCGGGGTCGAAACGATCAAGAGCAGGGTATTCCGCCGAATGCGCCAGGTAAACACCTGTTACTGATCGACTTCGGTGATCCGGACGTCGTGGCCGGCATCCGGCTCAGCGAACTCCAGCAGCCGGCGGCCTTCCGCCTCGATGGCGTCGGCGTCCTCTTCGGACAGCTTCCGGTACGGCTCGACCAGGAGCGTCGCGGAGTTCTTCCGCCGGTCGATCCGCCAGGTGCCGTGCAGGAAGCCGTCGACCAGGATCGTGCCCGGCAGCACGGCGTTCTTGACGGCGAACAGGCGCTTGCGGTCGTCCTCCCGCATGACGCGGGTGCGGTCCTTGTGCGAGAGCAGCAGGTTGTCGAACGGCGGCAGGAAGCGCGGCGGGCTGGGCACGTCGGGATCAGGGCGGGGCGCGTCGGGGAGGTCGAGCAGTTCGCGGCCGTTCTCGTCGCGGAAGCTGCGCAGATCCAGCTTCGACGCGACCGCCTTGAAACCTGTGAGGCCGGACCAGGTCTGCACGTCCGCGACCGCGGCCGGGCCGAAGGCCGCGAGGTAGCGGCGCAGGACGTCTTCCGGCGCGGGCTCCGTGGCCAGCGGGCGGCCGAGCCAGGTTTCGGCCGTCGCGTAGGTCGGCTGGCCGCTGCGACCCCAGATCGCGCGCGGCGGGACCTGCACCAGCGGCAGCAGGCTGCGGACCGCGTGCGCCAGCGACGCCGGCTTCCGGTCCGGCCACCGCTCGGCGAGCAGCGGGCCGAGCTGGGCGGCCGTCCGGGGCTGCTCGTCGAGCAGTTCCCGGGCAGCGGCGGCGAGCTCGGCGTGGTCCAGCTCCGCGATCTCGTCCCGGTGCTGGTTGTCCGTGCGCAGGCCGCGATCCATGATCGGCTGCACCAGCGGGCGCAGCAGCAGGCAGTCGGCGGCCGAGACCAGGTGGACGGTGCCGCGCATCAGCACGATGCGGACCACGCTGCGGTCC
Organism: Saccharopolyspora sp. NPDC045839; assembly: GCF_056431645.1. Taxonomy (NCBI): domain Bacteria; kingdom Bacillati; phylum Actinomycetota; class Actinomycetes; order Pseudonocardiales; family Pseudonocardiaceae; genus Saccharopolyspora; species Saccharopolyspora sp. NPDC045839. The sequence continues at coordinate 60,337 of NZ_JBWKKH010000039.1, read as the reverse complement.
AGCAGCCGCTGCGTCAGGTCGTCGGGCCGGAACCCGGCGATTCGGGTCCACAGGCCGAAGTAAGGCGGGAACGGCGCCTGCGCCTGCATCCCGACGAGGTGGTCGATCACCTCCACCGCGGACCGCTCGGAGCGGCGCAGCAGCAGTTGCCGCTCCAAGGTCGCGCGGTTCAGCTCGCGCAGGCTCAGCACCGTCATCGTTTTCCTCTCGACGGGGGCCGACCTTATGTCGTGGGACCGACGGGCTCGCCTCGATGGGCGGCGCGAGCAGGCCGTTCGTGCCGGTGCGAGGCCGGCGGGGTCGCCGATGGCAGACTTGCGGCGATGAGCGGAGCGGTATTGGTCCTCGGGGGCCGCAGCGAAATCGGTGTGGCGGTGGCGGAGCGCCTCGTCAAGCGCGGGCACGGCACCGTGGTGCTGGCGGCGCGGCGGTCGGCGGACCTGGACGCCGAGGAGGCCGCGCTCCGCGAGGCCGGGGCCACCGACGTGGCGCGGGTGGAGTTCGACGCCTCGGACGTCGACAGCCACGCGGAGCTGCTCCGCGGCATCGTCGACCGGCACGGGCCGATCGCCGTCGCGGTGACCGCCTTCGGCTTGCTCGGCGACCAGGAGCGGGCCGAGCGCGACGCGGCGCACGCGATCGACATCGTGCACGTCGACTACGTCGCGCACATCAGCGTGCTGACGCACCTGGCGAACCTGCTGCGCGAGCAGGGCAGCGGCGAGATCGTCGTGTTCTCGTCGGTCGCCGGCGTGCGGGTGCGGCGCGCGAACTACGTCTACGGGTCGGCGAAGGCCGGGCTCGACGGGTTCGCCAACGGGCTGTCCGACGCGCTGGTCGGCAGCGGCGTGCGGTTGCTGATCGTGCGGCCGGGGTTCGTTATCGGCCGGATGACCCGGGGCATGAGCCCCGCGCCGTGGTCCAGCACGCCCGACCAGGTCGCGGATGCGACGGTCAACGCCCTGCGGCGGGGGCGGCGAGTGGTGTGGGTGCCGCCGATCCTGCGCTGGGTGTTCGCGGTGATGCGGCTGGTCCCGCAGCCGATCTGGCGCCGCATGCCCCGCTGATCCCCAGGGCTCGTGCCGCGCGGCTGCGCCTGCCGCATGGGTGCGGTTTCAGTTGAAACCTGACCTTGGTGGGCGGTGGGGTCTGGGGTACGGCCGCAATTTCCATTGAAATCGAAGGTTCGATTTCAATGGAAATTGCGGGAGATCCGGTGTCGGTGCACGTAGGTTCCAGGTCGTGAGTGTGGACTCGGGGCGTGGGGACGTGGTCGTTCAGAGCAGACCTTGGGCCGTTGCGTCGATCGCGAGGAGATCGCGGAGGGCCTCGGTGCCCGGATCGGTCAGGCGGACCGCTCGGCCCGTGCCGATCCGCTTGATCCAGCCGTTGTCCAGGAAGCTGCGCAGGAGGTGGGCTCCGGCCGCTCCGGCCAGGTGGGAGCGGCGCTCCGTCCAGTCCAGGCAGGCTCGGGCCAGCGGGCGCCGGGTGCCGGTGAGGTCCGCGGCGGGGATGCCGAGGGTGCCGGTCAGCCAGTCCACGCCCGCCTCGGTCATCGCGAATCCGCCGGCCTGGTCGAGCAGGCCCGCGGCGGTCATGCCGTCGGCGATCGCGACCCCGATCCGGCCGGCCAGGTGGTCGTAGCAGGTGCGGCCCCTGGCCAGGGCCGCCGAGGCGCCGACCGCGCGCAGGCCGCGCGGCTGCTCCCGGCTCGGCCCCAGGTGGCCGATGAACGCCTCCAGCAGGTCCGCCGCCTGCGAGTTCGCGAGCTGGACGTACCGGTGCCGTCCCTGCCGGCGCTCGACCAGCAGCCCGCCCGCGACGAGCCGGTTCAGGTGCTCGCTGGCCGTCGAGGCGGCGACCCCGGCGTGCGTGGCGAGCTCGGTCGCCGTCCAGGCCCGGCCGTCGAGCATCGCCAGGCAGAACGCGGCACGGGTCGTGTCGGCCAGCAGCCCGGCCAGTTGCGCGACATCGCGTGCCATCGTCATGCGGTCATCCTGCAACACCCACGGTTCGGCGGCCGCCGAACCGTCCCGGTCCTACGGTGCGGGCATGTTCCGAGAATTCCACGCGCTGCACCACGCTGACGCCCCGCTGCTGCTGCCGAACGCCTGGGACTTCGCCTCCGCTGCGGCGCTGGTCGAGGCCGGTTTCGAGGCGATCGGCACGACGAGCCTCGGCGTTGCCGCCGCCCACGGCCTGCCGGACGGCGAGGGCCGCACGCGCACGCAGACGATCGAACTCGCCCATCGCCTGGCGGACCTGCCGCGGCCGGTCACCGTCGACATCGAATCGGGCTTCGGCGGTGGCCCCGGCGAGGTCGCGGAGCTGGCCGCAGAACTGGCGGCGGCGGGCATCGCCGGGATCAACCTCGAAGACGAGCTCGGCGATCCCGGGCGTCATCAAGAACTGATCGGCGCGGTGAAGGAGCGAGTGCCGGACCTGTTCCTCAACGCCCGCACCGACACCTACTGGCTGGGTGACGAACCGTCGCCGGCCGACACGATCGACCGCGCGAAGCGCTACGTCGCCGCTGGTGCGGACGGCGTCTTCGTGCCGGGCATGGCTGCGGACGACGACATCCGCGCGCTGCGGGACGCGATCGACGTGCCGATCAACATCCTCTTCCAGCCGGGACAACGCATCGAGCACCTCGCGGAGCTCGGCGTCCAGCGCATCAGCACGGGCTCGCTGCTGTTCCGCGCCGCGCTGCACGCAGCGGTCACCACGGCGCGCAGCGTCCGCGACGGTGCGCCCTTGACGACCGGTATCCCCGCTTATTCGGTTGTGCAGGACTACGCGATCGGTGGCCGTCGGCGGGGTTCCGGCGGCTTCCAGTGACCTCCGTCCGGGCCGGTCCAGCGCTCGACCCCGGCGCCGAGGTAGTTGCGGAACCAGCTCGCGGCCAGCTCCGCGACCTGGTCCAGCGCGCCGGGTTCCTCGAAGAGGTGACCGGCGTGCGGCACGATCTCGATCTTGACGTCCGTCAGCGGCAGCGACGTGAGCAGCTCGGCCGCCTGCCGGTTCAGGTTGAGCACCTCGCGGTCGTCGCCGCCGACGATCAGCAGCGTCGGCGCCTGCACCGATGCCAGCCCCTCGCCGCCGAGATCCGGGCGGCCGCCGCGCGACACCACGGCGGCGACGCGGTCCGGTCGCCGGGCGGCGGCCTTCAGCGCGGCGGCCGCGCCGGTGCTGGCGCCGAACAGGCCGATCGGCATGCGCCTGGTGGCCGACCACTCGTCGAGCTGGTCGATCGCGGGCATCAGCCGTTCGGCGAGCAGCTCGATGTCGAAGCGCAGTTCGTGGGTCCGCTGGTCGAACTTCGCCTCCTCCGGGGTGAGCAGGTCCAGCAGCAGGGTGCCGAATCCGGAGTACTGCAACGACTCCGCTACCGCCCGGTTGCGGGGGCTGTGCCGGGAGCTCCCGGAACCGTGCGCGAAAAGAACCACCGCCCGAGCAGGCGGTGGCACGACGAGATCCCCTTCGAGGTCGCCCTTGGGGGTCTTGACGATCACCGGCTCGGTTGCGACTTGAACCATGTGAGCCTCCTCCAGTTCCGCAAGCTCCGACTACCCCGACCCGCGTGCGCCGACACGCGGTGACCTGAGGTGAGACCTTCTCGGTCGAGTCACGTCGGGGCGGGCCCGGACGCCCGGTCGCGGCCGGTGCGGGCCCGGGCACTTGTTCCGTGCGGTGATTTCGCGCGAAATCACCGCACGGCACGCCTGCCAGGTGGCGATTTCGCGCGAAATCACCGCCCTGCGGCCTCCGGAACAGCCTCTGCGGCAGCCGGAAGTGCTCACGAGCCCTGAGCCGGGGGCCTAGCCCTCGGCGAGGGTGACCGCGCGGCAGGCCAGGTGGAGGGCCAGGCGTTCGTCGCGGTGGCTCAGGTCGACCGCGAGGAGGCGCTCGATCCGTTCGATGCGGGCCGCGACCGTGTTGCGGTGCACGCCGAGCACCGCCGCCGTCTCCGCGATCGACGACTCCGCGTCCAGGTAGGTCGCCAGGGTCCGGATCAGGTCGCCGGGTTGGCCGCGCAGCGGCGCGACGAGCGCGCGGGCCGCCGGTTCGAAGGTGTCCGTGCGGGTCCACTCCAGCAGCAGCTGGGCCATGCCGAGCTGGTCGACGTGCAGGAACCGGCCGGACTCCGGGCGGGTCCTGGCCATCCGCGCGGCGTCGGTGGCCTCGGCGATCGTCGTCGCCAGCCCGTCCGCCTGCGGGTGCGGGCGACCGACTCCCATGTGCGCGTCCAGCGTGCGCTGCAGCTCGTGGGTGGCGGCGCGCAGCTGGGCGGCCAGTGCCCGCACCCGGTCGGCCGTCGGCTCCTGGTCGAAGGTGACCCAGCCGGTCCAGCCGTCGCCGTGCTCGACCACCACCGCGTCGACGCCCTCGGCGTGCAGCACCCGCTCCACCTCCCGGCCGCGCGCGACGGTGTCCACTGTGGATTGGCTGCCGATCCGGATGCCGACGTGCCAGCCGCCGAGCCCCCAGCCCGCGTCCGCCGCGCGACGGCGCAGGTCGGCGGTCGGCTCGTCGTCCAGGCGCAGCAGGTCGCTCAGCAGCGCGGCCCGGGACCGGGCGTCGCGTTCGAGCTCGAGCCGGTTGGCGAGCAGCCAGCGCTGCACCGCCGCGGCGGCGACCGACAGAGCAGGCGGCACGATGTCGGCATGTGCTGCGTTGGCGTCGGGCAGCTCGGTGGCCAGCCAGAGCGTCGGTCGAGCCGTGTCGGCGAGCAGAACCGGGTGCGCGAGCAGCACGCTCTCATCGAGCTCGACGCGCTGCGGAACCGGCTCGTGCACGCGGACTTCGTTGGTGTGGGGGAGTTTTCCGGCGAGCAGCGTGCCGCTGTCGTCGAGCAACGCGACCGGCGCGTCCAGCAGGCCGTTCAACGTCGCGACGATCTCCTCGGGCGAGCGGATGCGCGAGCCGAGCGCCTCGTGGGTCGCCAGCACCAGGTCCGCGCGGTCGAGCGCGGGAGCCGCCAGCAGGAGCCGGGCGGAGATCAGCAGGTCCAGCGGCGATGCGGTGGCCGCCAGCAGCGGGATGCCGAGCCGGTCGGCGAGCAGCCGGGTGGTTGCCAGCAGCTCGCCGGCCGGCAGCAGCACGCCCGCGCCACCGCCGTCGGCGACCCGGCGGAGCAGGGCGTCGATGCGCCAGTCGGTGGCCGGCATCGGCTGCACCAACACCACGAGCTCGCCGGGCTCGACGGGACGGTCGGGCGCCATCGGCCGCGCCAGCCGCACGACGCGCTCGACGTCGCCCGCCAGCACTCCCACCGACTCGCGCCACTCCGGCAGCGCGAGCAGCCGGCGCACGCTGATGCTCATCGCCGCACCTCCAGCAGGATCGGGTCGCAGTCGATGCCGAAGGCGCGCGGCTCCAGCACCGGCAGGCGCCGCGGATCGGTCCAGAACTCCGCGGCGGGCAGCTGCAGGACGGTGACCTCGACGCCTTGGCGGACGACGTCGCAGGGGATCGGCACGCCGGTGCGGCGATCGAGCACCGCGAGAACGTCCGGTGTGGACGCCACCGGTTCGCCGTCGAGCATCGCGAACAGGTACTCGTTCTCCATCTCCAGCCGCAGCAACGACCGGCTCCGGTGATCCAGGATCGTCGCGCTGCCGCGGGCGAACCCGGTCCGGCCGTGCTCGCCGGGGCCCGGCCGCCGCGACACCTCGACCACCCGGCCCAGCCCGACCACCCGCCCGCCGGTGGCCGCCGCCAGCTCCTCGGCGCCGGATCGTTCGCCCACCGAAAGCGCTTGCCGGCCAAGGGAAACCGCGGAACTCATGGTGCCGGGAATCGTGCAGGACGGCAGCTCGCGCGCGGAGATCGGGGCGAGCGCGAGAACCGCCCAGCCGCCGGAACCGGCGAGGAAGGCGCGTGCGGTGCGCTCCAGCTCGGCGGCGGTCGCCTCGGCGAGCACCAGCACCTGGCCGCCGGGCTCGGCCAGCGCCGCGGGCGTCAGCCCCTTGCCCGCGGCGGCCACGGAGAGCTGGTTCAGCCGGGGCAGGCCGCGCCCCGACAGGTCGGCGTCCACCACCGGCAGGCCCAGCTGCCCGCCGACGACCAGCGGCAGGACCCCGTTGAGCCCGCCGACCTCGATCGAGGCCAACGCGTCCGCGCGCCGGCCGGTCCACCGCTCGATCGCGGCGATCGCCGCGCCGAACTCCGCCCCGCTGGGCAGCTTCTCGGCGAACACGGCGGTCGCGCCGACCACGCCGACCGGCACCACCTGCGCATCGGTGCCGAGCTCGCCGACCGGGGTGAGCGCCACCCGGTGACCGGCGGCGAGCCGGTTGCGCAGCAGCGCGGCGCCGGTGACGGTGTCGCCGCCACCGCCGGAACCGAGCAGCGAAACGCCCCGCTCCAGCGCGGGCACGTCCGGCAGACCGATGCGCATGCCCCACAGCCTGCCCCACCAGCGGAGACCGAGCCCGGGTGGGCACTCACCCCGCGGGTCACCGGTGGTGTGCACAGTTTCAATTGAAACTGTGCACACCACCGAAGGCCTCGCTGGACCCGTGGGTGGCCTCGAACAGTTTCAATTGAAACTGCGGATCAGGGGTCGACGAGGTCTTCCACGGGGTGGAAGTCGTAGGGGAGACCGAAGGCCGCCGGGCCGAAGACCGCCAGGGCTTCCGGGGTTCGCATCAGGTCCGGGGTGGAGATGCCGATGACCGTGACCCGCTGGCCGTAGCGCAGGGTTTCGGTGGTGATCGGCTCCGCCTGCTCGGATTCCAGCACGCACACCAGGTCCGGCACCACGCACCGCACCTCGCCGTCGACCAGCGCCACCAGGTTCTCGTTCTGGAACTCCAGCTCCAGCTTGTGCTCGCCGTCGAAGGACACCGCCGCCGCGCGCCCGCGGGCGAACCCCGCCTCGGTGCGCCGCTCCACGTCCGAAACCTTGCCCCGGAACAGCACCCGCAGGTTCCCGTACAGCGTGTCCTTCAGGACCTCGCCGAGGTGCGCGATCGGATCGCCGTTGCCCTCCCGGGCCTCGCGGATGGCCTTGCCGACGGTGTGCGCCAGCGTGAGCGTGCGCGGGATCGCGGTGCGCTTCACGTCCGCGCCGCTCATCGAGTACTCGGCGATGTGCGCGACGCCGCCCAGCCTGATGGTGATGCCGCGCGCCAGCCACTCCATCCGCTCGTTGTCGTCGCCAGCGTCGATCACCGCCGTCTCGCCGCGCTCTCCGGCCACCGCCATCGGCGACCCCGTCACGCCGTAGACGCCGAAGGTCTCCATCTGCAGTTCCGGGAACGCCCGGCCCATGCCGTCGGCGTCCACCACCGGCAGGCCGGTTCGCGCGGCCACCACCAGCGGGATCATCGAGTTGATCCCGCCGCACTCGATCGGCATGGTCGCGCTCGCCTCGGCCCCGAGGTAGGACTCCAGCGCGCGCAGCGCCGACACCGGCTCGTCGCCGCTGGGGATCTTCTCGTGCACCACCGTGGGCGCGCCCATCTGCGCCGTCGGGATCACCAGCGCATCATCGTCCACTTCGGACGGATCGAGCACCGTGATCGGCCCGGACTCGCGGATCGCCTGCTGCACCAGCAGGCGGCCCACGTACGGGTCGCCGCCGCCACCGGTGCCCAGCAGCGCCGCGCCGCGGGCCAGGTCTTCGAGGTGTTCCTCGGTCAGCTGCCAGCTCACCGCGCGACCCCCACCGGGTCGATGTCGTAGCCGAAGTAGCGCGGCCCGGCCAGCTCCAGGCCCGCCGGGGTGTGCCAGCGCGGGTCGGCCGGCGCGGCGATGACCGCGATCCGCTGGCCGAAGCGCAGCGCCTCGGTGGTGACGGCCTCGCCGGACTCCCGGTCCAGCGTGCAGATCAGGTCCGGCACCGAGGCCAGGACGGCGCCGTCGCGCTCGGCGACCAGGTGCTCGTTCTGGAACCGCAGCACCAGCTCGCTGCCGCTGTCGCCGTCCATGCCGGTCAGCCGCGCATCGCCGCGCGCGAAGCCCGAGACGGTGCGCCGCGAGACGTCGACGACCTTGCCGGTGAACAGCCGTCGCCCGCCCAGCCGCGCGACGACCGCGTCCACCGGATCGGCGTGCTCGGCCTGCGCGGTGCGCACCAGCCGGCCCAGCTCGGCGCAGAGCGTCAGGGTGCCCGGCACCAGCGAGTCGCGGGCCTGCTGCCCGGTCATCGCGTACGTGCTGATCATCGCCGAGCAGCCCATGTCGATGGTGGCGCTGCGCGCCAGCCGCTCGGCCCAGTGGTTGTCCACCGTGTCGAGAACGCCGCGGTTGCCCTTCTCATCGGCGATGGCCATCGGGGTGGCCTCGACGCCGTACAGCGTCGGCAGCACCATCTGGATCTCGGGGAACGCGCGCCCCATGCCGTCGCCATCGATCAGCGGCAGGCCCAGCTGCGCGGCGGCGGCGACCGGGATCAGCGAGTTGACCCCGCCCGCTTCGGCGCACGCGATGTGCGTGAGCTCGCGGCCGAGGTAGTCGGCGAGGGTGCGGGCCGCCAGGCCGATCTGCTCGATCGACGGCAGCTTCTCGACCATCACGGTCGGCGCGCCCATCATCGCCACCGGCAGCACCGCGGCATCGGCAGGCACTTCTTCCAGCGGCGTCAGGGAAACCGGGCCGTGCTCGCGCACCGAGGCGGCGGCCAGCAGCCGGCCGATGTGCGGGTCGCCGCCGCCACCGGTGCCCAGGATGGCCGCGCCGCGGGCGATGTCGTCCAGGTCGGAAAGCGTGATCTCGCGCATGCTCAGGCCCTGTGTTTCTGCGGGACACCCGCACCCGGTCGGCGTCGATGAGCGGGAAGTTCGGTGGTCATTCGTCGCCGCCGCTGTGTTCTGCGGGACACCCGCACCCGGTCGGCCTCGATGAGTGAAGTGTGCGTGATCGTCACTCATCGCCGCCTCCGAGCTGCAGGTCGCCGACGGCCTTCGCCCGGATCCGGGTCGCGTTGCCCGGCAGGTACGGGATCGGCACCTCGTCGAAGTCCACGATGTCCACTGTGGACGGTCTCGCGCCCGCCGCCACCGCCCGGTCGATCGCCTCCTGCTTGGCCTCGTCGACCACCGACTCGCGGCGGCCCGGCTCGATCGCGTACACCCGGTCCACCTCGCCGCCGATCTGCGCGATCGCGGCCCCGATGGCGTTGGCCACCGCGTAGTTCTCCGGCCGGTGCACCTCGCCGGCGTCGCCGAGCTCGTCCGGCAGCAGCACCGAACCGCCGCCGACGGCGACCACCGGCAGCGGCTCCGCCGAGGTCCGCATCCGCTCGACCGCGTCGGCGTTGTCCGCCGCGATGCGCTCCAGCGCGGCCCGCACCAGATCGCGGTCCAGGTGCTTGACCAGCTCCGGGTCGCCGATCTCGGCGCGCCCGGCCGCCACCGCGATGTCCGTCGCGGTCAGCGTGTCGCCGCCGAACACCAGCGCCTTCGAGGTCAGCCGGTAGCCCACCGACTCGGGCCCGACGGTCACCGCCGACGGCTCGCCGCGCACCAGGCTGCCGCCGCCGATGCCGATCGACAGCACGTCCGGCATCCGGAAGTTGGTGCGGATCCCGGCGACGCTGACCGCCGTGGTCGCCTCGCGGGGGAAGCCCTGGTTGAGCACGCCGACGTCGCTGGTGGTGCCGCCGACGTCGACCACCGCGCAGGTGTCCAGGCCGGAGAGCACGGCGGCGCCGCGCATCGAGTTCGTCGGGCCGGAGGCGAACGTCGCCACCGGGTAGCGACGGGCGAAGTCGACGTCCATCAGGGTGCCGTCGTTCTGGCTCAGGTAGAGCGGGGCGGTGATGCCCGCGCCGGTCACCGACGACGCCAGGCCGTCGACGATGTTGGCCGCGAGCTCGCGCAGCGCGGCGTTGATGACGGTGGCGTTCTCCCGCTCCAGCAGACCGATCCGGCCGATCTCGTGGGACAGCGAGATCGCCACGTCCGGCAGCTCCGCGGCGATGAGCTCCGCCGCGCGCTGCTCGAATTCGTGGTTGACGGGCGAGAACACCGAGGTGATCGCGACGCTGCGGATGCCGTTGCGGCCCATGTCGTCGATGGCCTTGCGCAGCTCGGCCTCGTCGAGCTCGGCGATGTGCCTGCCGTCGAATTCGTGTCCGCCGTGGCACAGGTAGCTGCGCCCGGAAACGGCGTCCACCAGCCGCTGCGGCCAGTCCACCATCGGCGGCAGCGACGCCCCTGCGGGCAGGCTGAGCCGCACTGCGGCGGTCGGGGCGAGGCGGCGGGCCTCGACGAGCGCGTTGATGAAGTGCGTGGTGCCGATCATCACCGCCCGCACCCCGGCCGGGTCGAACGCGTGCTGTCGCTGCAGGCCGTCGATGGCCGCGACGATCCCGGAGGTGACATCGGTGGTGGTGCTCATCTTCACCGCGGCGAGCACCAAGGTGTCGTCCAGCAGGACGGCGTCGGTGTTGGTGCCGCCGACGTCAATGCCGATGCGCAAGTCGGAACTCCTTGTCTGGGTTGGTGTCGTGAGCGCCGAGTCCGGTTCTAACCGGCGTCAGCGCTCGCGACCTCGGCGGTGGTACGGGTGCTGCCGACGCCGCGGACGAGGCCGAGCTTCCCGGCGACGACGTAGAGCACGAACGCGAGCACGAGCGAGTTGATGCTCGGCAGGCCGATCTCGACGAACCCGCCGACCAGCGAGGAGACCAGCCAGACGACCAGCGTCGCGGGCACCCAGTTCGGCGCGGAGGCCGGGATCTCGCCCAGCGCCCGCGACGCCTCCAGCTCCCCACGCCAGCGCCGCACGATGAAGTACTCGGCGACCATGATCCCGCCGATCGGCGGGAACACCACACCGAGCACGGTCAGGAAACCGGTGAACTGGTCGAGGATGCCGACGGCCGCCAGCACGCTGCCGATCAGGCCGAACACGGCGGTCGCGACGCCGCGGTTGAGCTTCTTGCCGAAGACCGTGCCGACGAAGTTCACCAGGCCCAGCCCGGACGAGTACAGGTTCCAGTCGTTGATCTTCACGGTGCCTGCGACGACCACCAGGATGCCGACCCAGCCGACCGAGGAGGTGACGATGGTGGTGATGTCGGCGGACCGCACGGCGTGCGCGAGCAGCACCCCGGCCAGCCCGATCACGTACTCGCCGAGGGTGATGCCGACCAGCGTCTGCTTGACCACGTCGCCGACGGAGCGGTTGAAGCGGGTCATGTCCGGGGTGATCACCGCGCCGGTGATGAAACCGCCCGCCACCAGCGTGGTGCCCTCCAGCAGCGACAGCTGCGGGCCGGGCGGGGCGGAGGCCATCAGCGCGCCGACGTCGTGCTGGAGGAGCTCGACGCCGATCGACCAGCCGACCAGAACCAGGAAGGCCGGCACGGTCACGTAGGCGACCCAGGCCATCGAGCCGAACCCACGCAGCACGACCGCGGTGACGATCAGCCCGAACACCAGCGCCCAGCCCCATTCCGGCAGTCCGCCGACCAGCGCAACCAGGCCCTTGGCGGACACGGCGGACTGGATGCCGAACCAGCCGATCAGGCTGATCGCGATGGCCAGGCCGATCAGCGCGGACCCGGCGCGGCCGAAACCGGTCCAGCGGGCCAGCATCGAGGTGGACAGGCCCTCGCGGGCGCCGATGATGCCGACGAAGATCGCGACGATCTCCAGGATCACCGCGCCGAGCGTCAGCGCGAGGAAGGCGTTCCAGAAGGTCATCCCGAAGCCGAGGGTGGCGCCGAGCAGGAACTGGCTGAGCGCGGACACCTGGCCGAACCGCTGCACCGCGACGGACCACCAGGAGTAACGGGCGCCGGCGGGAACCCGGGTCAGCGCGTAGTCGTCGACCCCGACGGATGAGGCCATGGCGAGCTCCTTCGGATGGGCGCCGGTGTTAGCCGGTAACCGTAAGCCCAGGTCAGCTCGCCGTCAGTGGGCTTAATGCACAGTACGGACGGTAGGAGAGTGCCACTTGCACAGTCCGCGTCCGGCCGTGTTGACCTCCACTTTGGTCGAGATTTTACGTTCGGATCATGGAACGAACAGAGCAGTGGATCAACAGCCAGGCGGTGCGGCTCACCTCGCTGGACCCCCGCGCACCGCACGAGGACCTGCGGCCGCTCCGGGACCGGCTGCGCGACGCCACGGTCGTGGCGCTCGGCGCGTCGTACCGGGGAACTCACGAGCTGGCGACCGCCGCGCACCGCCTGCTCCGGTTCTTGGTGGAGGAACTGGGGTTCCGGTCGCTGTTGCTGGAAGGCGACGACGTCGCGAGCGCCGAGCTCGACGCCTACGTGCGGACGGGGCGGGGAGATCCGCGCGAGGTGCTGGCCGGCGCCCGGTCCTTCCTGCGCACGGAGGAAGTCCTCGATGCCGTGCGGTGGATCCGCGGTCACAACGAGCGGCACCCCGACGACCAGGTGCGGTTCGCCCTGGCGGACCCGGAGGTCGGGCCGTGGGGGGATCTCGCGGACATCGAGCGCGGACTGGCCGAGAACACCATCCGCTGGCACGAGCGCACCGGGCACAAGATCGTCTACTGGGGCGGCCTCGCGCACCTCGTCGACGGTGCGGCGCGCACGGTGTCGCCGGGGGCGCTGACCCACCGCAACGCGGGCAGCTACCTGCGTGAACGCTTCGGCGCCGGATTCGTCCCCGTCGGATTGACCTTCCACGAGGGCCACGAGGTGCCCGCACCGCCCGCGGACTTCGCGGAGGCCGTGCTCGCCGCCGGGCCGGACGCCTACGTGCTCGACCTGCACGCCGACGCCCCGGCGGACGTGCGCGCCTGGCTCGACGCCCCGGCGCGGACGCGGCTGATCGGCCCGGACTACGACCCCGCCGACGACGCCTCCTACCACCTTTCCGGCGGGTCCCTGGCCGAATGGCTCGACCTCGTGGTCCACGTCCGCGAGGTCGGCGCCGCCCGTCTCCTCCGCTGAACCCGGCCGCAGGGCTTCGGTTGGGGCAGGTGATTTGCGACGATGCTGAGGTGACCATGCATCGGCAGCAGAGCTCGCACTGGGGACTGTTCACCGCGGCCGGCACGCCGGACGGACTGGACGTCATCGCCGATCCCGGCGACCCGGACCCGGCTCCGCTGCTGCGCAACGTGCCCGCAGCGCTCGACGAGCGGGTGCGCGTGCTCGCGCCGCACGTGCGGAAGGGCTGGCTGGAAGGCCGGGGCGTGCGCGGCCAGGACGAGTACGTGCAGGTCAGCTGGGCCGAGGCGGTCGAGCTCGCGGCGGGCGCGCTGGACCGGGTCCGCCGCACCCACGGCAACGAGGCGATCTACGGCGGCTCCTACGGCTGGGGCAGCGCGGGCCGGTTCCACCACGCGCAGAGCCAGATCCACCGGTTCCTGAACGTCATCGGCGGCTACACCCGCTCGGTGAACTCCTACAGCCTGGGCGCCGCCACGCCGCTGCTGCGGCACGTCGTCGGCAACGAAGACCCGATCGACCGCCCTACGGCGTGGCCGGTGCTGGCCGAGCACACCGAGCACTTCGTCTGCTTCGGCGGCATTCCGGCGAAGAACTCGCAGGTCAACTCGGGCGGCATCAGCAGGCATTCGGTTGCCGGGCACCTGCGCCGGGCAAGGGCGCGCGGCGCGCGGTTCACGCTGATCAGCCCGCTGCGCGACGACCTAGCCGCGGAGCTCGACGCCGAGTGGCTGGCGCCGGTGCCCGGCACCGACACCGCGCTGATGCTGGCGCTGTGCCACGTGCTGATCGAACGCGGTTGGCAAGCCGAGGAATTCCTCCGCACGCACTGCGAGGGCTTCGAGGAGTTCTGGAAGTACCTCTCCGGCGCAGCGGACGGCACCGCGAAGAGTCCACAGTGGGCAGAGGAGATCTGCGGCATCGACGCGGCGATGATCGTCGGGCTCGCCGAGTCCATGGCGACGCGGCGGACGATGGTGACGCTGAGCTGGTCGCTGCAGCGCGCCCGCCACGGCGAGCAGCCGCTGTGGGCGGGCATCGCGCTGGCGTGCGTGCTCGGCCAGATCGGCCTGCCCGGCGGGGGATTCGGCCACGGTTACGGCTCGGTGGCAGGCATCGGGGTGCGCCCGCTGCCGCACCGGTTGCCGACGTTGCCGCAGGGCGTGAACCCCGTGCGCCAGTTCATCCCGGTCGCGCGCATCGCGGGCATGCTGCTGAACCCGGGGCAGGAGTACGAGTACAACGGCGAGCGGCGCACGTACCCGGACATCAGGCTGGTGTACTGGGCCGGCGGGAACCCGTTCCACCACCACCAGGACCTGACGCGGCTCGCCGAGGCGTTCAACCGCCCCGAGGCGGTCATCGTGCACGACCCGTTCTGGACGGCGACGGCGCGGCACGCCGACATCGTGTTCCCGGCCACGACCACGCTGGAGCGCAACGACCTGGGCTGCGCCAGGGAGGATCGCGTGCTGGTCGCCATGCGCCAGGTGGTTCCGCCGCTCGGGGAGGCACGGTCGGACTTCGAGATCTTCGCCGCGCTGGCCGAGGAGCTCGGGCTGGCGCAGGAGTTCACCGAGGGCCGCGACGAGCGGGCCTGGCTGGAGCACCTGTACGAGCAGTGGCGGCAGAACTTCGATCCGGGCCTGGACTTCGCGCAGTTCTGGGAGAACGGCCGGCTGGACCTGCCGGGAGAGCCGGACGACCAGGTCCTCTACGACCGGTTCCGCGCCGACCCGGCCGGGAACCCGCTGCCGACGCCGAGCGGGCGGATCGAGTTGTTCTCGCAGCGCATCGACTCCTTCGGCTACGCCGACTGCCCCGGCCACCCGGCCTGGCTGGTCCCGGAGGAGCTGCAGGTCCCGCCGGGATCGGGCGAGTTCCCGCTGTTCCTGGTCGCGAACAACCCGGCGACCCGCCTGCACAGCCAGCTCGACCACGGCGCGACGAGCGCGGATTCCAAGGTCCACGACCGGGAACCGATGCGCATCCACCCCGCCGACGCGGCGGCGCGAGGACTGTCCACAGGGGACATCGCGCGGGTCGTGGGCGCGACGGGCAGCGCCCTCGCGGCGGTGGTGATCAGCGACGCCGTGCGGCCCGGCGTGGTCCAGCTCTCGACCGGCGCCTGGTTCGATCCGAGCGCGCCCGAGGTCGCGACCTGCATCCACGGCAACCCGAACGCGGTGACGCGGGACATCGGAACCTCGAGCCTGGCCCAGGGCTGCACGGGCCAACTGACCCGGGTCGAAGTCCGACGCCACGAGTCTCCGCCACCACCCCTGCGAACCCGAACCCCGCCGATCGCCCCGAGATGACCGGCCCGGATCCCGGTTTTCCCGCAATTTCAATGGAAATCGAACCTTCGATTTCAATGGAAATTGCGGAAGTTGTCCACAGCCTCCGGCGTGTCGTGCACCCGACACGCCGGAGGGTGTGCAGTTTCAATTGAAACTGCGGGACATCGGACTCAGGGACATCGGACTCAGGGACATCGGACTGCGGACATCGGACTGCGGGCATCAGCCTGCGGCGTTGCCCAGGGTCATCAAAAGCCGGTTGTCCCAGGTGAACATCGCCGAGACCGCGACGAGGTCGCGGACGTCGTCGGCGCTGAGGCCGACGGCGTGCAGGCGGCGGATGTCGGCGGCGGACAGCGCCGCCGGGGTGGGGGCGAGGGCACCCGCGGTGTCGACGATGGCGCGCCGGCGCGGATCCGCCACCGCCGCCGGGCCCGCCTCCGCCAGCGCCACGGCGGTGATCTGGTCGCCCGACAACTGCACCTGGCGGCGGCCGTGCACCCCGGCGCAGTACTCGCAGCCGGTGATCAGCGACGTGGCGAGCGCGGCCAGCTCGCGGTCGGCCGGGTCGAGCGCGCCGGAGCCGCTCATGATCGCGTTGTGCAGCGCGGTGCGCTCCGCCAGCAACTCCGGATCGTGCCGCAGCGTCAGG
Source organism: Saccharopolyspora sp. NPDC045839 (assembly GCF_056431645.1). Taxonomy (NCBI): domain Bacteria; kingdom Bacillati; phylum Actinomycetota; class Actinomycetes; order Pseudonocardiales; family Pseudonocardiaceae; genus Saccharopolyspora; species Saccharopolyspora sp. NPDC045839. The sequence goes on along the minus strand of NZ_JBWKKH010000039.1, from coordinate 44,502 downwards.
TAGAACGGAGACCACTGCGCCCCGGCGGATTCCTCCGGCGCATCCGCCTGATCGACCCACGGAACCCAGCGCAGCGCCCGGAACGCGTCGGCGGGGGCGGGGAGCTCGCAGCCGTCGGCGGTGGCCCCGGTCTCGATGGTGTTCACCGGGCCGTCGGGAACCGGCCCGTCCCCGGCCTCCTCGACGAGCGACAACCCGAGCAGCAACCGGACCCGGTAGCTGACGTACGCGACGATCTGCGCCGCGACCACCACCTGCGCGGAGCTGAACCCGTGCTCCCGCAGCGCGGTGATCTCGTCGAATCCCGCATCGGCCGGGTCCAGCGCAACCTGCTCGCAGTGCGCGAGCAACGCCTGCAGCGCCTCCGGAAGTTCGGGCCAGCGCTCGACGTCGAGGACCACCTCGGCGGCGCCGTCCCCGGCCAGCGAATCGAGCTGTGCGGCCAGCTCGTCCGCGTACTCCTGGTGTTCGTTGACCAGCGCGACGCGCAACGCGATCCGGGCCCGATCGGCGTGGCTGAGCACGGATTCGCCGGCCGGGCGCAGCACCGCGGCATCAACGCTCGCGGTCAACTCGCGCACGTCCGGCCGCAGCACGGCCAACGCCTCTTCGGTCCGGCTGACGCGCTCGCTGCCGACGATCGTCATAAGCATCCCATCCGCTAGAACGGCTTCTCCCGCAATAGTTTTCCATTGCGCGCTCCAGCGGTGATCCCGGGCCGTCAGCCGGGGAGGTTCAGCTGCCAGGAGACGCCGAAGCGGTCGTTGACCCAGCCGAACTTGGGGCTGAAGCCGTAGGAGCCCAGCGGCATCAGCGCTGCGCCGCCCTCGACGAGCGCCGCGTAAGCGCCGTCGAGCTCGGCTTCCGTGCGGCAGTTGACGAACAGCGACATCGACGGCGTGAAGGTGAAGGCGTGCGACACGTGGCTGTCGATGCACATGAACTGCTGGCCGAGGATCGTGAACGTGGCGAGCTGCACGGTTCCCTCGTCGCCCGGACCATCGGCGCCGTAGCGGGTGATGTCGAGGATCTCGCCGTCCTCGAACAGCGAGGTGTAGAAGTTCATCGCCTCCTCCGCCTTGCCCTCGAACATCAGGAACGTCGTGATCCGCGGGGAATCCGGGCTGGTCATCGTGGCTGCTCCCTCGAATGCCGGTTTCGCGCCGCAATCTAACGTCCGCGCCGATCACCCGCACGCCGCGAGGAACGGTCAGCCGGCTTGCGGGACCGCGTGCCGGGCTGGTTCGCGGGCCGGGGCGAGCAGGGCCGCGACCGCCAGGGCGCCGAGCGCCGTCACCGCCGCGATCGCCCAGAGCAGGACCTGCCAGGAGTCGCTCAGCTGGGCGGCCAGGAAGTCGTGCTGCGCGGCGGCCAGCTCACCGGTCGCCACCTTCCCGGCCTGGTCGCCGACGCGGCTGGTCAGCAGGCTGATCAGCACCGAACCGAACAGCGCGAGCACCAGCGTCTGGGAGCCGCCGCGGATCGTGTTCAGCAGGCCCGCCGCCATGCCGGTCCGGGACTGGGCGACCTGGTTCATCGCCTGCGCGTCGATGAGACCGGTGGCCAGGCCGATCCCGACGCCGACCGTCAGCAGCGGGCCGAGCAGCGCGCCCGCGCCGATCCCGAGGTGCAGCACGGTCAGCCAGGCGTTGCCCGCCGCGATCAGCAGCAGCCCGGCGGTGATCAGCGCGCGCGGCGAGACACCCCGGTTGACCAGCCGACCGCCGAGCAGCGGCATGAACAGCGTCGGCGCCGTCGACATCAGCATGATCAGCCCGGCGTCCCGCGCCGACATCCCGTTCGCGCCCTGCAGGAACGTGGGCAGGTAGGACATCATCCCGCCGAAGCCCAGCACCATCACGACGCCCGAGGTGAGCCAGCCGACGAACCGCCGGTTGCGCAGCAGGGTCAGGTCCAGCACCGGATGTGCGCTGCGCCGTTGGACGGCCGCGAACAGCGCCAGCAGTGCAGCGCCCGCGGCGAGCAGGCCCAGCACCAGCGGGCTCGTCCAGCCGGCCCGCGAGCTCTGGGTGATCGCGAACATCACCGAGGCGAGCCCGAGGATGAAGGTCACCGCGCCGCCCCAGTCCACCCGCGGGCGCCGTTCGGCCCGCGACTCGGCCATCGCGAAAGTGCCTGCCAGCAGGAGCATTCCGGCGGCCGCGAAGGTGCCGAACGTCGCGCGCCAGCCGAGCGCGCCGACCAGCCAGCCCGCCAGCGTCGGGCCGATCGCCATGCCCAGGCCCGCGGTCGTGCCCATCGCGGCGAACGCCCTGGTCCGCTCGGTCCCGGTGAACGTGGCCGCGAGGATCGCGCCGCCGCCCGCCATCACGCCCGCTGCCCCGACGCCGGTGAGCGTGCGGGCCACGTCCAGCACCAGGATGTCCTGCGTGAGCGCGGCGGCCAGGCTGCCGAGCGCGTAGATCGCGGCACCGACCCGGTAGATCCGGCGCCTGCCGAACAGGTCCCCGGTCGAGCCGGCGACGAGCATGAACGACGAGGCCGTGAGGAAGTAGCCGGTCACCACCCACTGCAGGGCGCCGCCGGAGGCGTCGAGCGAGGCGCCGATCTGGGGCAGCGCCACGGTCGTGCCGGACATCGACATCGGTAGGACCAGGTAGCCCAGCAGCACGACCGCCAGGGTGAGCTTGTTCTGCACGGGAGAGCTCCGGGGGATCATGCGGCGTACGGTTCGGTGGCGCGGGCGGAGCGCAGGGCGCGCGCCCACCAGGTGAGCTGGCCGAGCATGCCCTTGGCGGCCTCGTTGCAGCCCTCGTCGATCGGGGTGCCGGTCTCGTCGAAGCGCTCCCAGGCGTTGTGGAAGCTGACCGTGTCGCGGACGGTCGTGGCGTGCAGTTCGGCGAAGACCAGCCGCAGCTGCTCGACGGCGCGCAGGCCGCCGCCCATCCCGCCGTAGGAGGCGAAACCGACCGGCTTCGCCTGCCATTCCTCGCGGTAGAGGTCGATGGCGTGCTTCAGCACGGCCGGGAAGCTGTGGTTGTACTCGGGGGTCACGACGACGTAGGCGTCGGCGGCGGCCAGCCGCCCGGCCAGCTCGACGACGGGCTGGGCGCCGAAGTCGAGGGTGGCGGGCAGGTCGATCTCGGCCAGGTCGATGACGTCGACGTCGAGGCCGCCGAACTCCCGGGCCTGCCGGGTGAACCAGTTGCCGACGGTCGGGCCGAAGCGGCCCTCGCGGTTGGTCCCGATGATCACGGCCAGGCGCAGTGCGGACATCTTTCGCTCCTCGTGGATCGGCGTTCCGGTGGGCTCCGGAAGCGACGCAGTGGTAAAGTACAATATGTAATGCATTTAATGCAACGATCGTTGTATTTCGGTTGGAAAGGGCATTGATGAGCAGGGAAAACGTCTCGCGTCGCGGCTCGGAGAAGCGCCGGGCGATCATCGACGGGGCCCGTGAGGTGTTCGGCCGGGACGGCTACGCGCGCGCCAGCATCGACACGATCGCCAAGGCGGCCGAGGTGTCGACCCGCACCATCTACAACCACTTCGCGGACAAGGGCGAGCTGTTCCGCGAGGTCATCCTGGAGAGCGCGGCGGCGGTCCGGGACGCGCAGCTGGCCGACCTCGACCGGCACCTCGGCAAGATCGTCGACCTGCGGTCGGACCTGATCGGCCTAGGGCGCGCCTTCACTGCCGTGATGCCCGAGTTCGGCTCGCACTTCTCCCTGGTGCGGCAGATCAACGCCGACGTCGGGCACATCCCGGCGGAGGCGCTGGCGCAGTGGCAGGAAACCGGCCCGCGGCAGGTGCAAGCCGATCTGGCCAGGCGGCTGGCGGAGCTGGCCGACAGGGGAATGCTGGAGATCGACGACCCGCAGCGGGCGGCGGTGCACTTCGTGCTCCTGGTCGCCGGGGAGGTGCAGAGCCTGACCTTCATGGGCGCGCAACCGATCGACGAGGACGAGCTGAACGCCATCGTCGCCTCCGGCGTCGAGGTGTTCCTGCGCGCCTACGGTCCTCAGTAGGTGGTCATGGCATCAGCGGTGCGACTGGGCGGGCGTCCGCTCCTACCGCTTCCGGAAGTGCTCCACCAGCCGGGAGTAGTTGTCGTTGGCGTGTCCCGCGCCGACCGCCTTGGAAATCAGTTCGAGCGTGTAACCGGGGAACTCGTCGTCGATGCCGCGAGCCCGGCTTTCCCGGACCAGGTCTTCCGCCGACGGCAGGTGGTGTTGCAGCGCACCGAACTCCGCCGCGTACTCGCCGCGATCGACCTCCCCGGCGAGCGACGGCAGTAGGCCGAGCATCGCCGAGAGGGACGGGCCTGCCTGATCGACGAAGCGAGCCACCGGAATGCCTTCGCTCGACAGCAGCGCTGCCGCGTGCAGGAATCCGTTGAGCGCGCCCCACATCGTGCCGTGCACCGCCATTCCGTACAGGGCGGGGGCGCCGGCGTCGGCGGAGATCAGGCTGCTGCGGCCGCCGATGAGTTCGAGCGTGGCGCGGTAGCGCTCGTACGCGGTTCCGGAGCCGCCGAGGAACACCACGGCCTCCGGATGCCCGATGCCCGGAGCGATCGTCATGATCTGTCCGTGCAGGTAATCCGCGCCCGCGGCGGTGGCCCATTCGGCGACGGCCGCGGCCTCCGCGGAGGTGCCGTCGGTCAGGTTGAGCACGGTGCGCCCGGCGAGCGATTCACCTGCCGATTCCAGGAGCTCGCGCGCGGCATCGTTGCCCTTCACGCTGACGACCACGAGCGGGCTGGCCGCGACCGCGTCGCGAACAGTGGCCGCCTGCTGCGCGCCCTCGGCCACCAGGCCGCCTGCCTTCCCGCTCGTGCGGTTCCACACCGTGGTCGAGTGCCCGGCGGTCAGGAACGCGCCGGCGAGCGCGCGCCCCATCTCGCCCAGGCCGATCACGGTCACCGCGGGCCGGCTGTCGATGTTGCTGGTCATGGACGTGCCCTCTCTCGCATTCGGTCGATCGAGAGCACGCTAAGAGTTCTAGTTAACGCGAGGTCAACATCTCATCGGCACGAGTTCCAGGGGCGAGATCGAGGTTCCCCGGCACATCCAGGATCGCTGCGCCGTCGGCCACCATCGGCCACCGTCGGGCGGTCGGAGCGGCCCACTGCCTTCGCGCCGGCGTCCGGGTCGATACGCTTTGAACATGGAGCGCGATCCGGTCGACAGCCTGCTGCCAGAACTGGCGGAGTGGGCCGATAAGCAGGCACAACCGGTGCAAGGGAACAGCAACGACGCCGAGATCCTGCTCCGGCTGCTGTACGAGCACGTCGGCCTGCCCGAACTCGGCGAACTGCGTCCGGACGATCTCGACGAACTGCTGCTGGAGCAGTTCCCCGCCAAGGTCGCAGTCGAGGAGGACGAGGACCTGACCGAGGTGCTCGCGACGCTCCGCGAGCTGCTGACCTTCGCCGGTGACACCGGCCGGATCGAGTCGGCGCTGGTGGACGACCTGCGGCGGAAGGTCGACGAGATCGAGCCGCGGTTCGGCGAGGTCGCGATGGCCCCGCCCGGCGAGCAGCCCTACGACCTCCGGGCGGAGCTCGGGCTGCCGGACCGGCTGCCGCCGCTGCGGTTGCCGTCGGACGAGGAGCTCGCCGCCGCGGCGCGGCAGAGCCCGCTGCTGGACCGGGCCCGGCGGCTGGCCGTCCGCACGGTCGCCTGCCCGATCCAGGCCGGTGCGCTGAGCACCGCCGACGCCATCGCTGCCGCCGAAGCGCTCGGCTTCGCGGTTCCGGACGCGGTGGAGGGCATGGCGGACATCCCGGAGCTGGAGCGGCTGTGGGAGTGGGCGGCCGAGCTGGAATTCATCGGCCCCTCAACGGAAATCGTCGAGGTCGGCCCCAGCGTCGACGACTGGCCGGACGGCGACGACCAAGCGGTGCTGGACGTCTGGGCGGACGCCTTGGGGCTGCTGCTGGAGGAGATCTTCCAGGACGAGTGCGCGGACCTCGACCTCGAGGACATCGCCTACTACGCGATGGTGTCGCTGTTCCTGGCCCGCAGCGAAGGTTCGTCCGTCGCCGAGCTGCGCGACATGATCCGCGAGATCGCCGTGGACGAGACCACTTCCGACGACGCGTGGGACAACTGGGTCGCGACCTGCGGTGATCCGGCGGAGCGGCTGCTGGCGGTCCTCGCCGACCTGGGTGCGGTGACGGTGGAAGGGGGCATCGCCCGCCTCACCCCGCTCGGCCAGTACACCTTCGGCGGCGCGTTGACCGACGGCGGCGTCGAGGTTCCGCTGCTGCCGCCGGTCGAGGAGATGGCCGCCTTCGACCTGGTGGACTTCGCCAAGGGCGCGACCGACGAGGAGCTGGACGCGGAAACCGACGCCTGGTTCGAGGCGCGCGGAGCCGTCGCCGCCACCGACGACCTGCTGACCGCCGCCGCGGAAGGCGAGGCGGAAGACCGGATGATCGCGGTCTCCATCGCGGCGCCGCACGCCGCGACCGCGACGCAGCGGTGGCGGCAGGCGCTGGACGAGCCGATGCTCCGGCCTTACGCGAAGGTGACGCTGCACCAGCTGGATCCGTCCGAGGAGCTCGAATCGACGGTGGCCGACGCGGCGCGGTTGCTCACCGACATGCTCGCCGCCGCGCTCGACTCGGTCGACCCGGAGGAGCTGCCCGACGTGCTCGCGGAGACCGTGCCCGCCGGGCAGGAGCCGGCGATCTTCGAGGAGATGTGGCGCCTGGACCACCCGGACGTCCGCGAGGTCCTGGCCCTGATCGGCGCGCAGCACCCGGACAAGAAGATCGCCAAGGCGGCCCGCAAGGCGGGCTTCAAGATCGCACCCGAGGAGTGATCCGCGGCCGGCTCCGGTAAGCGACGGGCCCGTGAGTCTTTTGGGTTGTTATAGCAACCAAAAAGACTCACGGGCCTGACCGGCGGGGTCCGCTGCCGTGGGGATTACCCGGCGGCGGGGGTGGGGCGGTAGCACAGGCGGACCACCCCCGAGGGGAAGGTCGTCGTGTTGACGAGTTCCAGCCGGACGGGGCCGAGATCGTCGAAGATCCGCGGTCCGGTCGCCCACAGGTAGGGGCTCACGTTGAACCAGAGCTCGTCGACGAGATCGTGGGCGATGAGGTCCCGGGTCAGCTCGCCGGCGCAGGGGACGATCAGGTTGCCGTGGTGTTCGTCCTTGAGGCGGCGCACGCTCTTGGCGAGGTCGCCGTCGATCAGGGTGGCGTTCCACTCCAGCGGTCCGGTCAGCGACCGGGACGCGACGTACTTGGGCATGCCGTTCATCCGGGCCGCGTACGCCTCGAAGCCGGGGACGTCGGCGAGCTGGGGCCAGGCGGCGGACAATCCCTCGTAGGTCTTGCGCCCGAGCACCATGGCGTCGGCCGCCTGCCACATCTCCAGCCCGGCCTGCATGCTGTCGGGATCGGTGACCAGCCACCCGTGCGGCTCGGGCGCCGGCGCTTCGAAGGCGCCGTTGACGGTCATGCCGACGTTGATGATCAGTCGTCCCACGAGGAGCTCCTTGCGTCGATGTCGTGCTCGGTGTTGTCGGTGAGGGTCGCCGCGAGCTTGTCGAGGCACTGGCCGAAGCCGATCTCGATGCCTGCGATGAAGTCTGCGGAGTCGACGGTGCTGTCGGTGATCCGCCAGTGGGCGTCGAGCTCCGTGCCGGTGTCGGTGGGCCGGAGGCCCAGGTCGACGTGCGCGGTGAAGGCGAGGCCGCCGTCGGGGAGCAGCGGGGAGAGCCGGTAGGTGAGGCGCTCGCCGGGGCGCACGTCTTCGACGGCTCCCTCCGCGCGTCCGGCGACCGGGTCCGAGTCGCCGGTGTCCTCGACGTCGCGGTACTCGTGGACGATCCGCCCGCCCGGTCGCGCCTCGAAGACGAGCTCGGAGACGCGCAGGTCGTCGGGTGTCCACCAGTGGGCGAGCAGTGCGGGATCGGTCAGGTGGCGCCAGACCAGCCCGGGACGCCCCGCCAGCGACCGGTGAAACCTGAACGAGCGGCCGTCGGCCCACCCTGACTCCTCGGCGGCGCGCCGTTCCGCGTCGAGGCTGGCCCCGTAGCGGTCGTAGGTCTCGTGCGAGCCACCGACCTGGTCCGCGGCGTCGGCGAGCCGGTTCAGCGCGGCCGCCAGGTCTCGCAACGGGCCGGGCCGGAGCGCGTAGATGCGGCGCTGGCCGGTGCGCTGGGAGGTGACGACGCCGGCGCGTTCAAGGGTCTGCAGGTGCTTGGTCGTCTGCGGCTGGCGGGCTTCGGCGAGCTGGGCCAGGACGCCGACCGAGCGGGGCCGCTCGGCCAACAGGCTCACGAGCCGCCAGCGGGCCGGATCGGCCAGTGCGGCGAGGAATGCTGCGTCCATGGGCAGAAGTATTCGCCATGGAGAATGTTCGTGTCAAGGAATACTTCGCGGGTCGAGCGGCCGGTGACGTCTTGAGCCCGTCCTGGCGGGCCGACCCGTGCGCGTTTTGTGCTGCCATGGCGACACAAAACACGCACGGGTCCTGGCCAGCGGGTGCTCCGCGCCTAGGTGGCTGCGAGGAGGATCTTGCGGAAGTCGTCCGGGGCGTCGGCCACGATGTTGTGCCCGATCGGCAGCGACCGGACGTGCCACGCCGGATCGTTCCGCAGGCGCTCGTAGGTCGAGGCGAACGGGGTGTGCTCGAACTCGGCGCAGAACACGTACTCGCGGCGCGGAATCCGGTCCAGCGCGCCGGTGAGCCGGATGCTCTGCACCAGCGTGGCCAGCGGATGCGGCGTCGCGCGCGGGCTCAGCACCGGCAGCGGCGCGACCGAGAAGCCGTCGCCCGCCGAGCCGCCGATGTACCACTGGTGCCAGCGGTCGTCGGTCAGCGACATCACCGAATCGCCATTCTGCGGCACGAAGGCGTCGACGTAGACCAGCGACGCGATCCGCTCCGGCACCCGGTCGGCGGCCCCGGTGATCACCATCCCGGCATAGCTGTGTCCGCACAGGACGACATCGCGCAGGTCCGCCTCCTCCAGCAGGCGCACCACGTCGTCGATGTGCGTGTCCAGGTTGACCGCGCCGGCCGGCCCGGCTTGTGGGCCGAGACCGGTCAGAGTCACGGGGTACGCCCGGTGTCCCTCGTCGCGCAGCTCCGCGGCCAGCGGCTCGTACCACCATCCGCCGTGGCAGGCACCGGGAACCAGCACGTAGATCGCCATGTCACGTCTCCTTCGAGGTCGTCGTGACAGCAACCCTAGGAGCCGTTTAGGACTACTTCTGTCCGCAGGGATGCCTTCTTTTTGGCGGTGAACGGCCTGTTCGCCTCGATAGGTGGCGCGAACGGGCCGTTCGCTCACGACGACGTACCGAACCACCCCGGAACGTCGAGGCGGAACGTCTCCGCCGGCGTCATGCTGCGCAGGTCCGACTCCAGCTCCCGAAGTCGCTGCGCGCCAAGGGTTTCCGCCCACTGCGACCGGAGCGCTTCGAAGATCACCGCCGAGCGGGCGAGCACCTCGACCCCTCGGTCGGTGAGCCGGATCAGCTTCCGCCGCGCATCCGCTGCGTCATCGGCCCGCTCGACGTAGCCGAGGCTCGCCAGGCGGTCCACCGTCTTGCCCGCGGCCTGCTTGGAGATGCCGAGCCTGCGGCCCAGCTCGCTGGCCGTCGCGCCGTCGCGCCCGATCGCCTGCAGGGCGAATCCGTGCGCCGGGCGCACCTCGGGATGTCCCTGCGCGGCCAGTTCGGCGTGCAGCTGGTCGATCAGCGAGCGGAATCCTGCGAACAGCAGCAGGGGCAGCTCGAATCCGTGCGCCTCAGCCGTTGCCATATTCGACAACCTGGTTTACTTTTTCGACAACCATGTTGTCGATTCTAGGCGCCGGAGGGCGCCACCTGGAACGGGGGAACATGTTCACCGACCACACGGTGGAGTCCGCGCCCGCGGAGTCGCGGCGGGCCATGGAAGCCACCGCCAAGCGCCTCGGCCACCTGCCGGCGGCGATCGGGCGGCTCGCCGAGTCGCCGCACCTGCTCGACGGATTCCTCAAGCTCAGCGCCATGTTCGAGGCGACCACGCTGGACCCGCTCGCCCGCGAGACCGTGATCCTCACGATCGCCACCCGCAACGAGTGCCACCTCTGCGTCGCGATGCACACCGCCAAGCTGACCACCATGGGCGCGAGCCCCGGGACCATCGCCGCGCTGCGCGACGGAGAACCGCTGGACGATCCGAGACTGGAGGCGATCCGGGAGTTCGCGGTCCGAGTGGTGGAGCGGGCCGGGGCGGTGGAACCCGAAGCGCTGCAAGCATTCCTGGCGAACGGCTACACGACCCGCAATGCGCTCGAAGTGGTCCTCGGCATCGGCACCTACACGATGTCCACGCTGGCGAACCGGCTGGTCGAAGCGCCGCTCGACGAGTGGCTCGAGCCCTTCGCGTGGCCGGGGCTCAGCGGGTCAGCAGGGAGGTGACCTTCACCGCGGTGCTGTTGATCCACACGTCCGAGTACTCCACGGCCTGGCCGTCGCGGGTGTAGGTCACCTGCTCCAGGTACAGCACCGGCGTGCCCGCCGGGACCTCCAGGGCCTCCGCGACGTCCTCGCGGGCCGGGTCGGCGCTGAAGGTCCGTCGGCCCTCGGCGACCGGCAGGCCGTAGGACTCCTCCAGCACGTCGAACAGCGAATGCCGCTCGAAGTCGACCTTCTCGATGCCGGGGCAGAGGTCCGCGCGCACCCAGTTGACCAGGTACGCGAGCGGTCCCTGCGCACCCCGGAAGATCCGGACGAGCTTGAGTCCGGGCGTGCCGGGCGGCGCGCCGAGGAGGGCCTGCACGGTCATCTGCAGGCCCTCCAGGCGAGCGCCGATCACCTGGACGTCCAGCGCGAACCCCTGCGCGCGGAAGTCCTCGGACAGCGAGTGCAGCCGCTGCGCGATCCGCGGCTCCAGCACGCCCGCGGTGACGAACGTGCCGCGACCGCGGGTCTGCGTGAGCAGCCCCTCCTCGATGAGGACGGCCAGCGCCTTCCGCAACGTTCCGCGGCTGACCCCCAGCTGCTCCGCGAGTGCGGGCTCCGGCGGCAGCTTGTAGTGCGCCGGCCACTGTCCACCGAGGATGTCATCGCGGAACACCGCCGCGATCTGCACGTGCAGCGGCTCGGGTGCGTCGCGCGAGATGCGCGACGCGTCGGTCTCCGTCACCTGACCCCCCGGTGTTGCGCGCCTTCGACGATCACGACTCAGTATGACGAAGCTGCCTCGCCGCCCGTGACGATCGCGATGCCGGCGCTGGTGCCCAGCAGCGACGCGCCCGCGTCGAGCAGCGAAACCGCCTGCTCGACGGTCTTGATCCCGCCCGAGGCCTTGACCGCGACGCCCGGCCGGGCGCGTTCGACCAGGTAGGCGATGCTGTCCGGGTTGGCGATCTCGACCGCCCCGCTGCTGGCGTTCTTCAGGTAGGCCGCCCCGGCGTCCATCGCCAGCTCGACCGCGCGCTCCCGCTCGGCCGCGGTGAACTTCGGCAGCTCCAGCATGACCTTCACGGGAATCCCGGCGGCTTCCACCACGGCGGCGATGTCGTCCCGGAACTCCTGCTCCATGCCGCTGCGCAGCCAGCCGACCTGCACGCCCATGTCCAGCTGGTCGGCGCCGGCCTCGGCGATGGCGCGAGCCTCGGCGGCCTTGCCGGCGGAGGTCATCGAGCCGACGGTGGGGAAGTCCAGGGCGCTGGCGACCTGCACGCCGGTGCCGCGCAGCCGCTCGGCGACCAGCGGAACCCACGACGCCGGGACCATCGCGGCGTTGAAGCCGAAGCGCACGGCCTCCTCGCAGTGCCGGATCATGTCGTCGCGCGTGATGCCGATGTCGATGGCGGTGTGCTGGATGAACGGTGCGAGGGAAGCCGGTCGGTCGGCCGAGTAACTGGGCACGTCGATCACCTTTCGTCGAGCGAGTGTTTCAACGGTGGTTTGCGTAGCGGTGCGGGTGGCGGAACCTCAGCGGCCTTCTCGACTCCGGGATCCCCGACTTATGTATGCCCAATACGCGGCGCTGGGGCTGTCCTCGCTGGGAGAACCCCGGCAGGGGTGGGCATCGTGGACCCGCGGCGGTGCAAGCTGCGTCCCACACCGCAAGCGGCTGCCGCCGCTTATAAGGCAAGGCCTAGATCTTCGGAGTGGGGCAGGCCGGGGATCACCTCGTGGTGGGCGACGGCGAACGCCCCGGCCGCGGCGGCGTAGCGGGCGGCGCGGCGCAGGTCCCAGCCGCGGCACCACGCGACGGCGAAGGCGGCGTTGAACGCGTCGCCCGCGCCGGTGGTGTCCACGACGCGAGCCGCCCGGACCGGCGGGATGTGCGTGCGATCGGTGCCGTCGTCCACGTAGGCGCCGTCGGTTCCGCAGGTCAGCGCGATGGTCGAGGAGAACCGCTCGCGCAGCGCGTCCAGCAGGGCATCCGGGTCGGCGGTGTCCAGGCCGGTCAGCACCTGGGCCTCGGTGAGGTTCGGGGTGAGCAGGTCGACCAGGTCCGCGGCGTCCTGCGGCAGGTCGCGGGCCGGGGCCGGGTTGAACAGGACCCGGGTGCCGCGGTCGGCGGCGGTCCGCACCGCGGAAACGACCACGTCGGCGGGGATCTCGTTGCAGACCATCAGCAGGTCGGCGGCGGCGATGACGTCGGCGAAGCCGTCGACGTGCGCCGGGCGGAGCAGGTCGAGGGCGCCGGGCGCGACGATGATCCGGTTCTCGCCGTCGTCCTCGACGAGGATCACGCCGGTCATGGTCGACGCGTCGACGGTGACGACGGCGCTCGCGTCCACGCCCTCGCGCCGCCACAGCTCGCGGCCCTGCGCGCCGAGCACGTCGTCGCCGACCGCGGTCAGCAGCGAGACTTCCGCGCCCAGCCGCGCGGCGCCGATGGCCTGGTTCGACCCCTTGCCGCCGGGGCCGAGCGAGAAAGCGGCCCCGCCGAGCGTCTCCCCGCGCCCCGGCATCCGGCTGGTGCGCATGGTCATTCCCGTGCCGTAGCTGCCGACAACCGCGATCCGCATGACACCTCCCTGGTATGTACAAAAGTGTACATATGTGAGTCCGGTAGGCCCCGATTGACGCGTCAACAGGGCAGACTTACAGTACATCCGGCTTTGCCAAGTGAACAAAGACGTGAACAATGGCCGCACTGGAGACGTCATGCCTGAGCGCATCCCACTGGTGATCGACACCGACACGGCGCAGGACGACTGCATCGCCCTGCTCGCGGGCTTGCTCGACCCCCGAGCCGACCTGCGCGCCGTGACGATGGTCGCCGGCAACGTCGACTTCGGCCACCAGGTCCGCAACGCCTACCTGACCTGCAACGTCGCCGGACGGCTCGGCGAGGTCCCGATCCACCTCGGCTGCCGCCGCCCGATGGTCCGGGCGTGGGAGAGCGCGGAGAACGTGCACGGCGACGGCGTTGGCGGCCTGGCGATGGACATGACGGGCTGCGACCCGGAGCCCGAGCACGCGGTGGACGTGCTGATCCGGCTGGCCGCGGAGAACCCCGGCGAGCTGTCGATCGTCGCGATCGGCCCGCTGACCAACATCGCGACGGCCGTCGTGAAGGACCCGGACTTCGTCCGGAACGTCAAAACCCTCTACGTGATGGGCGGTTCCAACAACGCCCGCGGCAACATCACCGCAGCTGCGGAGTTCAACTTCTACGTCGACCCGGAGGCCGCCAAGACGGTGTTCGCGGCGGGCTTCGAGATCGTCGTGGTCCCGTGGGCGCCGCTCACCCTGGATCAGGCGGTGTTCGCGCAGCCGGAGCTGGACGAGATCGAGGCGTTGGGCACCCCGCTGTCGGACTTCTTCACCCGGGTCTGCGCGGCGACGCTGGATTTCGACCGCAGCGTCGGCATCGACGGCACCACCCACCCCGACTCGCTGACGGCGGCGGTCCTCCTGCACCCCGAGCTGATCCGCAGCAGCGCCCGCTACCACGTCGACGTGGAGACGGCGGGCGAGCTGACCCGCGGCTACGCGGCGATGTCCTGGGGAGTCCACGGCCTGGAAGCGAATGCGACGGTCGTCGAGGAGATCGACGCCGAAGCGTTCTTCGAATACATCAAGGGCCTGCTGGCCACGAAGACCACCCCGGCCCGCGAAATCGCCTGACCGCCCGGGCTTCACGAGCGAGAGCGCTGAGATGACTGCAACTGCCCCGCCGCGCGTCGCGGCCCGCCCGCCACTGGTGCTCACGGCCCTGCTGGTGGCGGTGGCCAGTTTCCAGATGAACGCGACCATGCTGTCGCCGGCCATCGACAACATGGCGACGTCGTTGAACACGGACGTCGGCACGATCGGCCTGACCGCGACGGTGTTCCTGTTCGTGGCGGGCCTGGCGGGCGTGGTGCTGCCCCGCTACAGCGACATCATCGGCCGCCGCCGCGCGCTGTTCGGTTCGATCGCGGTGATGGCGGCGGGCAGCCTGATCGCGACGATCGCGCCGAACGTCGAGGTGCTGATGGTCGGCCGAGCCCTGCAAGGTGCCTGCGGCGCAACGATTTCCCTCGGCATCCTGACGCTGCGCGACATCTTGCCGACCAAGCAGTTCGGCCGCTACCTGGGCATCCTGACGGCGGTGAACAGCGGCGTCGCCGGCGTGGACACGCTGCTGGGCGGCGTCATCACGGACACGATCGGCTTCCGGGGCATCTTCGGCTTCACCTTCGTCCTTGAGGTGATCGCGGTGGTGATGATCGGCGCCTGGGTCCCGGACTCGGAGCGCACGGGCACCCGCATGGACTGGAAGGGCGCGGCGGTGATCTGCCTGGCCCTGCTGGGCCTGAACGCCTGGCTCTCGCTCGGCCCGACGGTGGGCTGGTTCGCCCCGTGGCCGCTGGCGTGCCTGGCGGCGGGCGTGGTGCTCCTGGTGGTGTTCTGGCTGGTGGAACGCGGCCAGTCCGACCCGCTCCTGCCGCTGCCGGCCCTGCGCAACCGAGGCGTCTGGGGCCTGCTGGTGACGACGTTCTGCACGATGGCGTCGATCTTCGCGGTCCTGACGTTCGTGTACCCGACGCTGGCCCAGAACGCGACGGCGGGCTTCGGCTACGACGGCACGACGACGGCCCTGATGTTCCTGATGCCCTACGCCCTGGCAGGCTGGATCCTGGCGCCCCTAGCGGGAACCCTGGCCCCGAAGATCGGCTACCGGAAGATGCTGAGAATCGGCCTGGTGGGAAACCTGGCGCTGATCGCGGCAACGGTCGTCGCGGTGAAGTCCCCGTGGCTCCTGTTCGCCCTGGTAGCGCTGATGGGAGTGTCCTACGCGGCGTGCGCAGCAACGGCCCTGAACGGAATGGGAGTGATCTACGCACCGTCGGAGTCCCCAGGAATCCTCCCAGGCCTAAACGCAACAATGTTTAACCTCGGAGCCTCCGTCGGCATCGGAGTCCTGTCGGGCCTCGTGTCCCAGGGAACCCCGGAAGGTGCGATGGACCCAGCAGGCTTCACAACGGCCCTGCTGGTAGCGACGGTGATCTCTGCGGCGGCCCTGCTAGCGTCCTTCTTCCTTCCAGGTAAGCAGAGCGCGGTGGAGAAGGTCTGATCGAGAGGTAGCCGGCCCCACTCCCGCCGCTTGGAGCCATACGCTGCCCTTGTCACTGGCGTTCTCCGGAAGTGACGCCCGGATTCCGGAAGCGGAGCCGAGCCGTTGGTCCAGTGACCCGGGCGCAAGCATTCAGTGGGGTTCGAGGGTTTTCGGGTTTAAGACAGCCGCTCCGTGGACAAGGGGTCAAAGTTCTCCGGCTAGAAGGCAGCGGACACGTAAGGTTCAATCTCTAGTGTGGACGTGAGGGTGCCAGCGAGTGTCAGCTCGATCGGGTATCAAGTCCAGACGCGTCAATCGTCCGTCTCCGGCTCGGAGACCTCGCTAAAGTCAATCACGGGTACGGCGTCGATAACCTCTCCTTCGCGATAGTAGCGCCGCGCGCTTTCATAGTTCCGCCCCAACTCGTGATACATGATCACGTATCCCATGAGCGCGGTGATCTGCCACCCGGGGAGCGCGAGGGAGATCAACGTCAAGACCTCACCCGCAGCTGGTTCGGCTGCGGGGATCGTGACGACCTTACTCTCGAACGCCGATACGTCTCCATAGCGGAAGTTGTAGGGAAGACCTGCCTTGACTGCCCGCAGCAGGTCGCCCAGCCCGTACTCGCCGAGGGTCAGGTCCTCGACCGGGCGGCCCAGGTCAATGGGGTACAGCATGTCGAAGTGGTTCCGCTTCACGGCGGTGGTGTCCCGTCGTCTCCCCGGGTCCTTGTTGCCGAAGCCGTTGTTGTTCCACGGGATTCCGCCTCGCCCCTTGTGTTGGCTGATGAGGAGCTGCTCAGGAGCTAGGGCGGAGAAGTCCTCGGCGACGTACAGGCACGAGAACGCGACCTCCGCGAGGGTGATGTTGTGCCGCCCGGAGAGCTTGCGAAGATGCTGACGCAGGCGGCCGGGCAGTGACTTGTCCGCCTTGCCGACGTAGACGAAGTCGCCGTTCAGGAAGAGCTGATAGACACCGGGCCGCTCTTCCAAGTGGGCGATGTTCTCCTCCGCAAGCGTGGCCTGGTCCAACAGCTTAAGAGCCTCGGTGAGCTGGTCGCCGAGAGCTTTCGTGATGCTGAGCCTGAAGTCGTCGTGATACCTGAAGCTGCCGCTCGCTTCGGGCGTATGCGCCATCGTCGCCGTCCCCTCAATCGCGTCTGCCGACAGAACCCTAGTACGTCCCAAGCGAATTCAGACACGCCATTGGTGAGGCAATCGCCGAGATCAAAAATTCCGCGGTACACTTTGCACATGGTTGATCAGCAGAAGGACGATAGCGAACCCCGCACCAGCGTGGAGCTGTTTGCGGGCGGCGGCGGACTGGCGATGGCCGTCCACCAGGCGGGCTTCCGGCCACTGCTGTTCAACGAGAACGACAAGCGCTCCTGCGAGACGTTGCTAGCGTCCGCCACCAAGACGCTAGCGGACGATGGTGTAGTGAGGGCACACGACGATAAGCCGGCTCCCCCGGAGATCGGCAGTCCGGCTCCGCTCTTCGCTGGGGATGTTCAGCTACTGAATATGGAGAACTTCAACGGCAAGGTCGATGTGCTCGCCGGTGGCCCGCCCTGCCAGCCGTTCAGTCTTGGCGGGGTAGCGAAGGGCGACGAGGACAAGCGGAACATGTTCCCGTACATGTTCAAGGCCATAGAGCAGATGCAGCCCAAGGCGATCATCTGCGAGAACGTGCGGGGCTTACTCAGGCCCTCGTTCAAACCATATTTCGATTATATCGTTCGCGAGCTGCAACTACCCTCCTACCAGCGAAAGGCGGGGGCCAAATGGTGGGAGCATGACAAGGATTTGGCCGAGGAACTCGACTCGCGACCCGATACCGATGACGATGACCAGCGGTACCGGGTCGTGGTGGCGCCGGTGAACGCCGCTGACTATGGAGTTCCTCAGATTCGGCATCGGGTGATACTTGTCGCTTTCCGCGCCGATCTTAACGTGAACGTTGACGCGTTCAAGAAGAACGTACTCACGCCTCGGTTCTCAGAGGCTGCCCTGCTCCGCTCGATCAAAGACGACACCTATTGGCAAAATCACCCCGAAGTGCCAGGCCACGTCCAGGATTGGGTCCGTTCCAGGCTTCCCAAGGAGATCCCGGAGGACGACCTCCCACCGTGGCTTACCCTCCGCGATGCCATCCGAGGCTATTGCTACGACACCGATGACGATAAGATGGAAAAGAAGAAGAGGCTTCCGTCTCTTCCTGAGGTAGATCTCGACAAGCTAGACCGAATCACGGAACAAGCTGCCGAGCACGGGATCGTCGACCACGTCGGATGGCCCGGCGCACGCATCTACCAAGGCCACACCCCGAACGAACTCGACCGGCCCGCCAAGACCGTCAAGGCCGGCGTGCATGGCGTACCCGGGGGTGAGTCCGTGATGCTGCTCGACGATCAGGTGGGCGACGCGGATTCGCCCACCGGTTACCCGTACAAGCACCGGTACATGACCGTTCGTGAGACGGCTCGTGTTATGACCTTCCCTGACGAATGGCGCGGCGCTGGCCCTCGCGGCGAGAAGATGCGACAGTTGGGCAACGCGGTCCCTGTTGCCTTGGGAAGGTTCTTCGCCACGGAGGTTGCTAAGGCGCTTAAGCAAGCAGGGCATTGAGTCATGTCGCGTGCGAACGATGATCAGCGGTGGAAGAAGAACGCCGCTTCCGAACGTGCGTACAAGCGCCGTGCCGGCACATCACCGACTGCCGAGCAGGACCGTGCAGCCGGTGGACGTGGTCGCCGTTGGGTCGATCTCGGTGATGGCCGGTACGCGTGCGCCTCCGTGACTCTGCGCCTCTATCAGCGCACACGACGAATCCGCGCGTACCTTCGTTGGTGGGATGCGCCCAAGTCGCCGGAGAGGTATCTCGGCGAGGTGAACCGCGCTACGAGGGCCGCGAACCTGGCGGAGGCGTGGCAACGTGCCCGTGACGCTGGTCTCCTCGCGGAAGAGGTTCTTCCGGCCGGGTCGAAGGCGTCGTCCACGCAGGTTCGGTCGGTCATGCGTGCCAACCGCGGCAGGGATACTGGCCCTGAGAAACGTCTACGCTCGCTGCTTCACCGCGCAGGGCTTCGCTACCGAGTGGACGCTCGTCCGCTGGCTGATGTGCGACGCAGGGCTGACGTGGTGTTCCCGAAAGAGCGCGTGGCCGTGTTTGTCGATGGATGTTTCTGGCACGGTTGCCCAGATCACTACCGACCTGCGGCCAAGAACGTCCGTTTCTGGCAGGACAAGATCGAGGGGAACCGAACACGGGACGAGGAAACGAACACCAGACTGATCGATGCGGGCTGGGACGTCATCAGGGTGTGGGAGCACGAGGACCCGGCCGAGGCCGCCGACCGCGTAGAGGCGACGGTCCGCCAACGCCGACAAGACCCTGGCCCGTTCTAGAAGGGCCAGGGATCGACGTAATCCAGGACCATGGCTCCTTTTTTAGTTGGCCCTACCATCACCACGGCGGTCCGCTGATTGCACGGCATCGCGATCATCCGATGCTGTGTGTTATTTGCCACCGATGTAATCCGGATTGGGGATCGTTGAGCGGTGGAGATGCGCGAGGCGGATGTTCGAGTGATCCGCGATACGCTCGTGAAGACTCTTGGTCTCCAGAGAAACGTCCTCGCCATCGCGGGTCGTGACGACGATTGCCGGGGAGTCCTCACCTCGGACTGCAGCGTTGAGTGCTGCCCAGACAAGGTCGCGCAGGCTGGCCGGCTTGCCCCAGCAGACGTAGTGCTGGCTCATCCCGTTTCGGGCATAGCAATGATTGGGCTTTTCGCCGACCGAGTCTGGCGCCACCTCCCATTCGGGCCCGAAGGCGGCGTGGACGATCTCTAGCGGCCCTCGGAAGCGCTGTTCGGTGTATCGCACGAAGCCGCCGATGCCTTCCTTCGCACGGGCATATTCCTTCATTGGAACGTCCTTGATCCAGACGCGCATGTCTTTTTCCTGGTAGAAGGACCGTAGCGCGCCTCCGACTGCGGGGTCTTCGATCCATTTCCTGTATTGGTCGGTCTTCTCCGCGTTACTGAGAAGCTCCCAGTCGATCTGATCGGCTTGCCGGTAGATCTCTAAGATCACACGCTCTCGGATCGCCGAGGGAAGCTCGTTTCGCGGCATTGGTCTCTCCTAACGCGGAGGTGTTTCAGGGAACTGAAGGCGGTAGTCGTCGTAGGCTGTCTCGAGGCTCGCAGCGTCCTTGATCCATTCCTCCATGAGGCTAGCGACGCGTTGGTCGCTGAAGTCGATCCGCGAGGGCGTCAGTTTTGCGAGTGTCTCGATCTCTCCATCCCGAGCCGGCAGCGACCGCTTGAGGCTGAGAGCCGCTGCGATACGACGAAGATCGCTAACGAAATCTAGCACCGTCACGCGTTCCTTCCCCGCGCGAAGCCGCAGTCCTCTACCTAGCTGCTGGACGAAGATTCGTCTTGAATGTGTTACGCGAGCGAAGCAGATGATGTTGACGTCGGGCACGTCGACTCCTTCATTGAGGATGTCGACCGAGGTCAGCACCGGTACCGTACCGGAGCGAAAGGCTAGCAACCTGCTGTACCGTTCACGCTTGCTCAGACCCGCGTGCATTGCGAGGGCACTGGGCCAGGGAGCGGCCCGCCTGAGCAGCTCGGCGAGCCGCTCTGAGTGTTCGATCGTGCGGCAAAACACGAGCGCACGCGGCCTCTGCGTAGCTGACCATGCGGAGACAAGCTCATCCCGGATTGCTTCGTCCCGCTGTGGCAAGAACAACCGGGCATTCAGTTCCGCGAGTCCATAGGAGTGAATACTCGCCTCTCGCACCATGTCCCAGTCGATGTCGTCGACAAATAGACGGTAATCGACCTGGGCCAAGTAACCCCGCCTCATTCCCTCCTCGATGCCGAGGGCGAAACTCGGCGGACCGAGTTGATCCGTGATGTCGTGCGCGTCTCCTCGCCAAGGCGTCGCGGTGACACCAAACTGACGTGAGGACGAGAGCGTTGCCAGCAGTTCTCCGTACTGCCCTTCCGAACCCAGGTGATGGGCCTCGTCAACCATGACGAGGCCTGGACGGTAACCAAATCGTGCAGCCGACAACGCGGAACCGAGACTGGCGAACGTCACACCGGCGAGATCTTCCGGCTTGGTGTCTCCCGTGAGCAGCCTGGTCGGCACCTCCTTCGGGAGATGCCTCCAGAGAGCGCGCTCGAGTTGGTAGACCAACTCCTTGGCATGGGCCACCACCAGCACGTTCTCCGACGGGCGTCGCTGTAGGTGATTGGCGATAAGCTCACCGGCCACTACGGTCTTCCCCATCCCCGTCGCGAGCACGAGAAGCGCGCGCCCAGAGGCGTCCAGATCCGATCTCAAGGCAGCGACGGCCTCATCCTGGTACGGGCGGAGGGCGTACTGTCCGAAACGCCTCGGTACTCGTTCGAAGCTGGCTCCCAGGTCACTTCCGCTCCAGAGCAGCACACGCTGCCCCTGGCGCGACAGATCGGCCGCGCGCTGGCGAGCAGTCGGGCTGAACCGCGCGTTTGTGACTACGACCGCGTGACGAGCTCGGTAGGTATCCAAGGCACGGACCACTTCTTCGACAGCTTCGGCCCCGACCGCACCTCGCTTTTTCCATTTGCACTGAAACACCCATTCCTCGGCCTTGGCTTGGGCTAGGAGATCACCTCCTCCATCTCCTGGCCCGTCAATGTTGGCCACAGCGCTAAAACCAAGGTGCCACAGGAGTCTTTCGATCTGCCTGGGGAATTGAAGTGGCCCGACATCCAATAGAGAATCCCGCGACAGGAAGCTCCGCACGCCGCTCCCTCACTCGTCTTCGTCGACGAGATCGCGTGCCACAAGGCGGCAGCTGAACCGCATACGGCCTAGTTCCTCCAGATCCAGCCGCGGCCTGTGCTCTTCCAGGAGTGCGATGTCTGAAAGTGGGTTGGTCAGCCTCTCCAGAACGAGTTCTCGAGCTGTGCTATCAGCGATCGAGGAGAACGGGCGCCTGAAGACGCGACCGTCGAGGAACGTCTCCGGGGACGACTGGATGATCCTTACCAGCGAGTTGGCGGGAAGGTAACGGACGAATTCGCCATTTGCTACGGTTTCGCTCCATTTGGCTCCGCTTGTCGATTCGACAGCGAAACGACGTTCGGCGCTAGCGCGTCCCGGTTCTGCGACAACCGCCCAATACTTTTGAGGGCTCGCTGCGATCGCTCGCACTAGGGCCGATCGAATATGTTCCAGGATGCGTTCGGCTTCGTCCGCAATCGCTGTAGGGCTGAGGCGACTCATTGCGCTTTGATCTTTCAGTGCCGAGACGATCTCGCCCAACGGGGTGTTGTAGCTCTTGGCTCGATTTCGCATGAAATCTGCGACCTCTACGAGCGCGAGATCGCGGAGGTCTGAACCGTGCTCGACGAAGACTGCGGCTCCAGTGTCAACGAAAACCTCCAAACGTGGGGCGCTCTTCATCATCGCGAGCGTGGGCACCTCCAGTCCGTCCTTGTCGTGAATGCGATGGCCGCGCACCGCCCATACTGTAAGCTCGACCCCCCCGAGCTTCGGATGCGAATAGCCACCGGCGAGCTCCACGACACGATCGGCGTTGTCCCGGTATCGCTGTAGACGTTCGTCGAGTGTTTCCTCTCCCCCTTCAGGCTGCTGGGCTGAGGCCTCCGAATCAGTGTCACGTGGCGTGGCAGAAGCAGAAGATTCGTGCCCGCCGTCCCCGGGAAAATCACTTCCGATCCCAGGAAGGATGTCCTTGTCTTGGTCCTCGGGCTCCGGGACAACTGGGTTGTCGTGCTGGTAGGCGGCCTGGTACCAGATTTCATCACTTTGGTATTCGGGATCGCCTGCCCAGAACCGTTTGGCCCACTCGGCCGCCTTAGCGTGCAGAGCGACTTGGCCGTCCCCTGGAATAAGATACCGGAGTCCAGGATCTTGACGTCGGTAACCGGTGAAGAGTCGAGAGAGTGGACTTTCGTTCATGGGCAGCTTCAAGCGTTTCGCGATGTTGGGTCGAATCGGACTGCTGCCACGAACTGTCATGATTACTTGTCGCCATTCGTGGGTCTCAAACTCGAATGCCGACTTCTGATAGTTGGGGGCGACATGGTCGCAATGGACCTCGCCGACGATGCGCCCAGTCGCGACCTTGGCGTCAATCGGGTATTCGAGCTCCGGCTCCGCGATATCGTCCTCGTCTTGCCAGTAGAACACCCTTTTGTCCTTGAGGAGGATCTTGCGGCCGTTACGCAGGAAGTCCACTCCATAGTCGCTCCTGTGGACGAACCGCTGAATCCCCAGCCACCCCCAGATCCTGCGGCTCCTCAACTCAAGTCGAGCCTCGCCGCACTCCTCGCACCGTTCGGCCTCTGCGCGGCTCCAGGCGCCGCAATCCATGCAGGCCATCTTGTCGCTCAACGGATGATCGATCCGCTGAACGGCGTGGATGTCTACTCCCTGGCGCGTGACGTAGCGTTTCTCGTCCCAGACGCAAGGGATGCGTGGCTGGACCTTCTTGTTGTTGACGGTCAGCAGGAAACCGCAGTCGTGCAGGAGATAGCTATAGACGTCGCCGAGCTTCTCCCGGATAGCCTTCTGAGTTCCGGGCCGGCGCAGGGCTTCGAACTGATCGGCTTTGAGGTCACCGATGGTCACGATGGTGCCGTGCTCGAAAGGATTGTTCTTGGGCACGAGGCGATAGGGCGCCTCAAACTCCGTTGATTGAGCGATCGCACCGAGATTGAGAACGACCTCGATCCAGTTCGGGTCACCGCTGCGAGTCGTCCGCACCGTGGTCTGCCGGCCGAGCCTCGCGGTGCTGATGTTGAAACCCATGCCGAACAGCCCGAGCGAGCCGTGCCTTCCGTTGCCCGTCCAACCCGCTCTGATCGCGTTGGTTAGGCCATCCAGGCTCATCCCCCGGCCATTGTCCTTGACGATGATGCCGGACGTCGGCCTTGCTGCGTTCGCGGCGGGGAGGGTGATCGAGACGGCGGGGCGCTCATCTTCTGGCCCTGCGGCCTGGAATTCGTCGAAACTGTTGTCCACGAGTTCGGCCAGGCATTGCCAGGGCGCGAACTCAATGTCACCGAGGACGCCGAGGATTCTCGGATGCGGCGTGACGTTGATGGTCTGGCTGTCGCTCAAGGATCTCCCGCTCCCACTCTGGCGGCCAATCGCTCCCCCCGCGAGCGCATGCCACGCCCCGGGCGTCGATCACCCTTACGAGACTAGCGGCCGGGCCACGCTTCGGATGTTGATTCGCGTCCTTTCGGGCGATATTGGCACGTCCGCTGCGGCTTCGAGAGGAGATTTGACCAGGTCACTGCATAGGGTCGCCGCCCTTGGCGGCCATCTGATTTCTCGCGCTCCCCGCAACCCTAGGTTGCGTAGGAGTGATCGACTTAATCAGCATACCGCATACCGCATACCGCATACCGCATATATTGCCGATAGCGCCGGCTCCTCTGGGCTGTTCGGTTGAGGACGGGCTCACTCGGAGGGTTTCACAGTGATGACGCATTGTCGGGTCGGCCTCGTCGATCGTCTCCCTTGCGCGAGTGGTGGCGGCGTGATAAAGGGCGCCACTATGCTTGCGCTGACCTCTCCAGGAAACCGAGCGTTCACGGCTGGCAGTGTGAGGGCCCCGAGCTCGACTGGAAGGACATGCGGTTCAATGGCTTCTGTGGATGATGCTAGTGACTGCGGGAAAGGTCCGGCGCGCTGGGAGGCTTCGCTTCTGGGGTTGAGCAGGTCCGTGACGGGCTACTCTATGCGCCTGGATTTCTCAATTCATAGGGCGATGAGCCCCAGTCATCCGCGATGATCGCGTCGACGGACGAGACCGACAGCGGCGAGGGGTGGCGCTGTGCCAGAGGGAGAAACGCCAGTCGACCCGGTTAGCAATGGCCTGGTCGATGGCTTCGAAGGCTATCTTTCGCCCTCAGACGAGCAATACCGTGCGGTGCTCACTGCGGGCCTCGTCGTCCTTGATACCAATGTGCTGTTGAACCTCTATCGGCACGAGGAGCGAACGCGCTCCGATCTACTCGCGGTCTTGGAACGGTTGGGGGCCTGTGTCTGGCTCCCACACCAAGCGGCGCTTGAGTTCTGGCGAAATCGAGAACAGACGATCGCCAACCGCAACAAGAGTACCGACGAGACGTTGTCCAGGCTCACGAAGCCGGAACTCGCGGTTGAGGAAGCTTTGCGGGGCTGGGCCAAGAGCGTCGGCCTCCCGCCGGAGCGACGCGACGAGCTCCTGCAGTCACTGGCTGAGTATTTCGACGCCCTCAAGTGGACCCTCAAGGAAGCCATCGCCGACGAGACCCTCTCTCGGGCCAGGGACACCAACGCGGACCCTATCCTGGAGCGCCTCCGCCCCCTCTTGGACGGGCGGGTGGGGCCCGAGCTTTTTCCTGAGGACTACGAGAACGCCGTTCGAGAGGCTGACCGCCGAGCGCAAGAGAGAGTTCCGCCAGGTTACAAGGACAAGGACAAGGAGGACTCCCGAGGCAGGGGTGACTACTTAGTCTGGGAACAAACACTTCGGGAGGCCGAACGCCGCAGAGCCGATGTGTTGCTGGTGACAAGTGACACCAAGGAGGACTGGTGGCGCATGGTTCGCGGACAGGCGCGGGGTCCGCGGCCGGAGCTCCTCGCGGAACTGCGCGAGCGGACGGGCGGCCACCTCTTCATGCTCCAGCCCCAGGACCTCCTTCGCATTGCCGGTCGCCTGCTCGACGTCGACGTTCGACCGGGATCTGAGGGCGAGATCGCGCGCACTGTCGAGGGCGCCTCCAAACGCGAGCGCATCCGTTTGTACGTGACGGCGGTCCTCGCTGGGACGCTTCCGAAGAGCTTCGTCCTCCGATCTAGAGGGACCCTGGCTGAGCAGAGCTGGGACATTACGGTCGACGAGAGGGGTGTGCCGGTCGCTGGAATTTGGATCTATGACCCGATCAGGCCATTCAACGACCTCTTGACCGACTCTGTCCGCACGACTGGAGAGGCGATGACAGCGGCTCTCCTCGAAAGCCCTCCCAGTCCCCGAGATCTGTGGACCGGGTGCATCGTCGATCTCGATGGCTTATTGAGGAACATCGAGACCGATAGGGCTCCCTCGCAGGTGGCGTCTCTCAGCAGCCGTGAGCCGGATCCCTCCGAACAGGCGTTGTCGATCTTTCAACCTTACGCCGAACAGCTTTCAGAGGCTGGGATAGACCACATCGAAGTACTCGCCAGCACGGACGGCGAGTCAACCGTAGATGATAACGACTACTCGCAGATCGATCGGATGGTGCGCCGTCTACGCGATCATCTCGGCGGAGGCGTGGAAGGTTGACCCCCGTGTTGCCGTTTTGTGGCTCTGAGCAAGAGCCACGGTCGCCATGCCCAGCATGACTTAGTCCTCCACTTGCTGATAGACCTCTGTTCATCGCTAGGTGTCAAGCGGCGGCGGGTTCTGGGATATTCCTGGTGTTCAACCTCGTCCTGGTCGTGGCGTGGTGTCCTTCGCGCTGCCCGGCAGGATAGACGCAGTCGAGAAGGTTTGATCGCTTAATCCGTTAGCTGCTAGCGGCAATCGCTGACGTCCTCGCTGCTGTCGGCTTGGTGAACACTGTGCCGCGTGGCAACAAGCTTGCGTGGCCGATCTTGCCACCTTCTCCAAACGGTTGGTCGCAAAACCAGATGTCTGGTTCGAAGCGTTCCATGAACATTCGCTGTGATCGTTGCAGACGACGAACGCTCATTTGTGGGCGGCTCGTCAGGGTGATCTATATCCTCGATCGAGTGACAGCAGAGGGCATCACCGCTGATCTGGTAAGGGCTGCGATCTCGGAGCACGACGAGCTCGGGCTGGCGTCGTTCTGCCGCCGGTACGGCTTCGACCGAGGCCGGGAGTACGTCATCACGGAGGACGGGCGGAGGTATGGGACAAAGGTCATCTTTGCTGCCGCTCACGGTCTGCTACCCGGTCGGGCTCCGTTGCTACCGCACGAGGTGGGCGAGGATGAGTTCGTCAACGCGGTGTTCGAGCGTGAGGGTTTCGCAGTCAGCGAGCTTCGGCCACCGACATGGACCCGGGCGGAGCTCGTCCTTGCCTGCTCGTTGTTGTTCAAGAACGGCAAGGAGGCTTTGCGCGCCACGGACCAGCAGGTGAAGGAGCTTTCTGCGCTGCTTCAGAAGTTGCCGCTCCATGAGCCGGAGGACCGCGGTCGGCAGTTCCGATCGGCAAACAGCGTGCAGCGGAAGCTGTACGACCTGATGACTCGATTGCCGAGCTATGCGAATGCCGAGACGAGGGCCGGACAGCTGGACCGGGTCGTGCTGCAGTCGTTCCTCGATGACGAGGAGGCGATGCACGCCGAAGCAGCTGCGATCAAGACCGCGCGTGCCGTGCCCAAGGCATGGGCGTTGTTCTCGTCGGAAGAACGCAAGTACGGCGGTAACACCGGCTACGACGATGTCCTGGGCGTGCAGTACGTCTACGACAACAAGGTGTCCAACTACCGCCGGGTTGAAGTCGGCGACCTGGTGGTGATCCGGGATGTGGCGGAGGTGCACGGTGTCGGCCGCATTCACCGGATTGAGCAACAGGCCGGAGTGACGAAGTCGCAGCTCGTCTGCCCGAAGTGCGACTCCGGGCGGTTCGATGAGCGGAAGGTGCAACGACCCAGGTACCGCTGTCGAACTGCGGCGTGTCTTATGGAGTTCGACGAACCGAGAGAGAGATTCGTCGAGGTCACTCAGTTCGTGGCTTTCTATGGTGGATTCTGGCGTCCGCTCGATGGGGCAATCGAACCAGCGGACCTCAAATCCGCGTTGTTGGACAGGGCCGATCAGAATGCGATCCGTTCGGTCGATCCGCAAAAGCTGCAGGCGATGTTGTCCGAATTATCGGTCCAACTGCCGCCAACGCAGTCCAGGGGCGGTGACACCAAGCGGACGCCGCTTCGTGGAGGGCGACGCCAGGCCACAACCAAGGTCCGCAACGGCCAGGGGACATTCCGCAAGGAGTTGCTGAAGAAGTACGGGGCGGTGTGCGCAGTGACCGGTGCTTGCCCGGTTGAGGTGCTGCAGGCTGCGCACCTCAAGGGGTTCGCCGAGCACGAGACGCACGAACTCGATGAAGGCGTCCTACTGCGCGCGGACGTGCATCTGCTGTTCGACAATGGTTTGCTCACGGTGGACCCGGAGTCGTGGCGGGTGGTGCTTGCGCCGTCGCTGGATGACTTCCGTGTATACACGGAGCTAGCCGGTGTCGAGTTCATCAGGGGACCGAGTCCGGAGGCAATAAGAAAGCACTTTGACGACGTAACGGCAATGTGGGCCTGAAGCGCAGGGTGATCGGTGACCGGGCGCGTGGGGAGGGGTATTCGCGCCCGGTCACCGGCGTGGGCCAGTGCGGCGGAGGTCGGGGGAAGCGCCGCACCGGCCCGGCTGGGGAGCCCTGAGTCGTGCGTGGGTGTTCCGCTAAGAACCGGAAGGATCACTCACGAGTGTTCAGGCGCGCAGGTGGTGGCGTCCGATGGGTTCGTCGGGGTCGGTGGTGGGGAATTCCGGTGTTATGCGGGGATGTTCGTGTTCCGACCCGTGCTCGTCTGCCGCTTCTCGGGTTTCGGCTTCGATGTCGGCGATGAGGTGCCAGACCGTGTAGGCACCTTCGCCACCTCCGGCATGCTGACCTGTCGTCACGAGCGCGAGTGTTCGGGTGGGGATCTGAGTGGTGAGCATGGCGAGGATCAGCAGGTTGAACAGGACGAATGTGCTGAGCTGAATCCAGAACATGGGTTTCTCCCTATTGTTGACGTTTCCGCTGGTCAGTCGTCGTGAGTGGTGATGGCTGCTAGAGCGGCCATCACCACTCACGACCACCCGGCGGTGATCCGTCGCCAGCAGTCCATGCAGGTGTCCTCGCGGATCCAGTCCACTTCGGAGCGATCGTGCAGCTCCGCTGCGTCCGCTTCCGCTCCGCCGTGACCGGGCGCCAGACATAGGTCAAGTAGTCGAGTGCGGACAAGGCGTCCTCCGTTGATGTCGTAGCAACGCTGTGTGCCATTCTGATTTCAGCGTGTGATCGATGTTGCTGCAACAAGCTCGAGAAGCTGCAACCTGATCAAGCTACGTACTGTCACACCAACGGAGGGAACGTCGTGCCTCGCAAGAAGCCTGGAGTTCGGGCTAGGGGTCTTGGAGCCGAGCTTGCGGCGATGCGGGAAGCCGCAGGACTCACGATGACGGGTGTCGCTGCGCAGCTCGGGTGGTCCAAGTCGACCCTGTCTCGTCTGGAGAATGGACTGCGCAACATCGTTCCGGAAGAAGTGGCAGCGTTGCTGGCGCTGTACGGGGTGACCGGGGCCGAGCGTGATCGGCTTATCGGGATGAGTAGGAGTCTCGACGAGCCCGGCTGGTGGGCTGTCGGTCTCCCTGGCCTGCCTTCGGAATCTGCGACCCTCGCTAGCTACGAAGCTGAAGCCTCACGCATGGTCAGTTGGGAACCGATGCTCGTTCCTGGCCTGTTGCAGACGCTGGAGTACTCGCGGTCCTTCATGCTTGCCGATGGGATTGCCCCTGACCAGGTAGAGCTCCGCTTGACGGCGCGTCTTCGGCGTCAGCAGGTGCTCCGTCGTCCGGGGATTGAGTACGTCGGCTTGATCGGTGAGGCCGCGCTTCGAGCGCTTGTCGGTGGTTCCGAGGTGATGAGTGAGCAGCTTTGCCACCTTGAGGAAGTCGCGAAGCTGAAGTCGGTCTCGGTGCGGGTTGTGCCGACCCGGGCTAGTGCACATCCGGGCATGGTTGGCGGGTTCCTGCTGATGGAGTTCCCGTCAGCGCGGCCCGTCGTGCACACCGAATTGGCCAGGTCTGCGGTGTTCCTTGATGAAGCGCCGATGACTGGGGCCTACTGCGAAGCGCTGGAACGCATCGACTTGGTGGCACTCAATGCGAGAGAATCTCAGCATCTGATAGCGGAGATCGAGCGTGAGCTGAGGTAGCAACCGTGCTGGATTGGTCCCGGGCAGAGTGGCGGAAGTCAAGCAGGTCGGGATCTACCTCGAACTGTGTCGAGGTAGCCAGGACCGTGGAGCTCGTCGGCGTCCGGGACTCGAAGGACCGAGGCGGGGCGAGGTTGGTTTTCGGGCTTGCGCAGTGGTCTGCGTTTGTCTCAGCGCTTAGGAGCTAGCGCCTGCGCGGTGTGCTGATTGCCCCGGCAGCTGGTTCGCGGTGATTAGGCCCGACGGGCCGCGTTCGTTGTCGGCGCCGGTGGCCTCTACGGCGGCTGAGCGGTGGGCACGTTGATGTCGTTTTTCCGCTAGCACCGGGTCCGTGGTGCGGCGATGCTGGTTGGCATGCATGAGGATGTGGCGCGGTGTGTTCGGGCCGTTCAGTCTAAGGACTCTCGGTTCGACGGGTGGTTCTTCACCTGCGTGATCAGTACCGGGATCTACTGCCGGCCCAGCTGTCCGGTGGTGCCTCCCAAGGTGGAGAACATGCGGTTCTACCCGAGCGCCGCCGCTGCTCAGCAGGCCGGGTTTCGGGCCTGCAAGCGGTGTCGACCGGATGCCAGTCCCGGGTCTCCGCAGTGGAACGAGCGGGCTGACCTCGTCGGGCGGGCGATGCGGTTGATCGCCGATGGGGTTGTTGACCGGGAGGGCGTTCCGGGGCTCGCCGCGCGGCTGGGGTACAGCGTGCGGCAGATTCAGCGACAGCTGCTGGCCGAGCTCGGGGCCGGGCCGCTCGCGCTGGCCAGGGCGCAGCGCGCGCAGACCGCGCGGCTGCTGATCGAGACCACCTCCGTGCCCATGAGCGATGTCGCGTTCGCCGCCGGTTTCGCCAGCGTGCGGACGTTCAACGACACCGTGCGCGAGGTCTTCGGGCTCGTTCCGAGCGAGTTGCGGGCGCGCGCTTCGAAGCGGCAGCCGGCCGCCGCCGGATCGTTGGCGTTGCGGTTGCCGTTCCGGGCGCCGTTGTGCCCGGACAACCTCTTCGGGCACCTCGCCGCGACCGCCGTGCCCGGGGTCGAGGAGTGGCGCGATGGGGCCTATCGCCGCACCTTGCGCCTGCCGCACGGGCACGGCGTCGTCACGCTCCGGCCGCAGCCCGAGTACATCGACTGCCGGCTGACCCTGACCGATCTGCGGGATCTGTCGGCCGCCATCACCCGCTGCCGCTGGCTGCTCGACCTGGACGCCGATCCGGTCGCCGTCGACGATCTCCTGCGCGCGGATCCGGTGCTCGCGCCGCTGGTCGAGAAGGAGCCGGGGCGGCGGGTACCGCGGACCGTCGACGCCGCCGAGTTCGCGGTGCGAGCCGTTCTCGGGCAGCAGGTTTCCACCGCTGCGGCCCGGACGCATGCAGCCCGCCTGGTCACCGCCCATGGCGAGCCCGTCGACGACCCGGCGGGCGGGCTGACCCACCTGTTCCCGGACGCGGCGGCGCTGGCCGAGCTCGACCCGGAGACGCTCGCCTTCCCGCAGTCGCGGCGCAAGACGATCACCACGCTGATCGGTGCCCTGGCCGGCGACGACATCGACCTCAGCGTCGGCAGCGACTGGCATCGGACCCGCGCTCAGCTCGCCGAGCTGCCCGGGTTCGGCCCGTGGACCGTCGAGACGGTCGCCATGCGCGCCCTGGGCGACCCCGATGCGTTCGTGCCGACCGATCTGGGCATCCGGTACGCCGCCCGTAACCTGGGTCTGCCCTCGACGCCCGCGGCGCTGACCAGACATGCGGCCGCTTGGCGCCCCTGGCGCGCGTACGCCGTGCAATACCTGTGGGCGACCGGCGACCACGCGATCAACCGGCTTCCCGCCTGAGGAGAGGATTTCCGTGCATTCGGTGAAGACCGTCATCGACAGCCCCGTCGGGCCGCTCACCCTCGTCGCCGTCGACGAGGCCCTGACCGGGATCTACATGGAGAGCCAGCGACACCGCCCGCCCGAGGAGACCTTCGGCGAGCCGGACGCCGCGCCATTCGGGCCGGTGATCGAGCAGCTGGGCGAGTACTTCGCGGGGCAGCGCAGCGAGTTCGACCTGGCCATGGCGCCGGCCGGCACCCCGTTCCAGCGCACGGTTTGGGCCGCCCTGTGCGAAATTCCTTACGGCGAAACGATTTCCTACGGCGAGCTGGCCGAGTGGATCGGCAAGCCCAGCGCCTCGCGGGCCGTCGGCCTGGCCAACGGCAAGAACCCGATCGGCATCATCGTGCCCTGCCACCGCGTCGTCGGCTCCAACGGCAACCTCACCGGCTACGGCGGTGGGCTGGACCGGAAGCAGCACCTGCTCGACTTCGAGCGGCGCAACCACGCGGGCGCGCAGGCGGCGTTCGACTTCTAGTCGCGCGCCGGGCGTGTCTGGGGGCGTTTTCGCGCGAAACCGTCGCCCCGCCCTCACGAGGAGCGCCGGTTTCGCGCGAAAACGGCGCTCCACGGTCGTCCGGAAACGACTGCTTGGGCTGAGCTCATGGCATCGGCGCGGGCGTCCACCCGGCGGTTCGCCCGCCGGTCTGATGGTGCTCGGCGGGCTGTTCCTGCTCGGCGCCATCGCGGACTGGAAGGGCAAGCTCGACCGGCGCCGCGCCCGCGCCGCCGGCTGAGGAGTGACCAGCGGGACCTTTCAAGCTCCCGTTAGCCCGGGCGTGGTCAGGGCGTCCAGGCGGGGTTGCGGCCGGTCCGGCCGAGGATCCGGTCCAGTGTGGACGCCGATGCCGGGACGGTGATCTCGGCGTCGTAGACGCCCATCGCCCGGCCCTGGTCGGCGGTTTTCGCGACCTCGTCGTGCACGTAGTCGAGGACGTCGTCGTCCGGCGCCACGCGCTGTCCGGTGGCCTTCGCCAGATCCCAGCCGTGCACCACAAGTTCCACCACGATCATGCCGCCGACCAGCGAGGCGGGCAGCTCCGTCGGGCCGCCCATGTGCGTGGTGCCCTCCCACGCGCCCGGCTCGCTCCACGAGCCCGCGGTGCGGTCCAGCAGCGCCACCAGGTCCGCCGCCCAGTCGCCGCCGGTCAGGTCGAGGTCCTGCTCGGCTTCGGCGGGCGGTGGCACCGTCTCCTTTCGCGCGGCGGCCTCCAGCGACGGCCCCCAGAACAGCAGGTGGTTCACCAGCTTGCGCACGTCGTACTCGGCGCACGGTGTCGGGGCGTCGAGCTGGTCGGGCTTGATGTTGCGAACGACCTCCCGCAGCGATGCGGCCGCGCGGGTCAGGAACTGAGCTTCGGACATGGCCCCAGACAAGCACGGCGGGCGGCCGACGTCTTGAACGAACGCGACATAGGATCCACCCGTGACCAGGGACGCCCGCGGACTCAGGGGTGCGTGGACGAAGTACCAGCGCCACGCCACCCACGCCCCGTCACCGGACCTCGCCCGCCACGTCGAGCGCTACTGGGTCGTTTCCTGGGACTACCGCGAGCCCTACCGGCAGCTGATCGTGCCCTTCCCGAACGTGCACCTGACGTTCCAGGACGGCGGCGCGACCGTGAACGGCGTCTTCAGCGGCCACCAGACCAGGGTGCTGGAAGGCCGCAGCGGGGTGTTCGGGGTGGCGTTCCGGCCCGGCTGCTTCCGGCCGTTCCTCGGCGCATCGGTCTCGGCGATCACGGACCGGTCGATCGACGCGCGCGAGATCTTCGGCCCGGGGCTGCCGGACGCGCCGGATGTGGCCGAGGTCGAGCGGTTCCTCCGGGCTCGCTTGCCGCAGCCCGACCCGAAGGCGGACGACGCTGCGGACATCGTCGCGCTGATCGCCGCGGAACCGGAGATCACCAGGGTCGACGCGCTCGCCGATGAGCTCGGCACGAGCGTCCGGCGGCTGCAGCGCCTGTTCGCGGAGTACGTCGGGATCGGGCCGAAGTGGGTGATCCGCCGCTACCGGCTGCGCGAGGCGACCGAGCGGATGGGGGAGGGGAACTGGGCGGCGCTCGCGGCCGAACTCGGCTACGCCGACCAGGCGCACTTCGCCCGGGACTTCAAGGACATGTTCGGCGAACCCCCGACCTGGTACGCCGAGCGGTGCTAGCGCGGCGGTGATTTCGCGCGAAATCACCCACCGCCCGCCACGGGAAGCGGTGATTTCGCGCGAAATCGCCAGCCCCCGGAGAGGCGACTTCGTGAGAAGCCCGGGGTGTCAGCGGCCCGGTCGGCGCCGGTCGCATCGAGGTCCCCTTCCCCGTTCGGGCACCGGACTCCGCACCCTCGGCGCGGGGTGGAGCCGCAGAGGAAACTGCGGTCGGGCCGGACGCGGCACACCGGCCGACGGCCGGCGTGCGGAGGCGTCCGCGACCGAAGTCGGGGGCAGGTCTCATGCGTTCGCGGGGCGAGCGCTGGTGGCGTGGAAGTACGCCGCGACGGTGACCATGACGGCCAGTGCTACCGGCGCGAACGCGACCGCGAAGTCCACCGGGCGGGCCGCCATGAGGAACGCGCCGGCCAGGGTGAACGCCGGTGCGCCCCACTGGACCGCCGCGGTTCCCGCGTTCGCCTGGCGGGACAGCCGGCCCGGCCGGCGCAGCAGCCTGTTCGTGTAGATCGAGGTCGCCAGGATCGAGATGCTGGAGGCGATCCCGGCCGCGACCCAGGCGCCGACCTCGGAACCCTGCCGCAGCAGGATTCCGCCGCTGACCGCGACCAGGACGTTGACCAGCGGTATCACGTTCACCAGCACCTCAAGTCCGGGCGCGCGCTGCCCGGCCGCGTCGCGGCGGAGCCGGCTGAGCTCGGCGGTCTGCACGCCGAGCATGACGGTGAGCAGCAGGGCGAGGGTGACGTGGACGGCCAGCACCGTGCTGTGCATGGGAGCTCCTCCAGGTTGCTTCGGAAATCAGATTAGTTTGGATCTCCAAACATAGATATCATGGTGTCGTGACCGCAACGCCCGAGACGAGTCCCGACGCGCCGCGCCCCACTTCGGCGGAATTGCTGGTGCTCGGCCAGGTCCCGCTGATCGCGGCGTCGTTCCGGCGCGTGCGCAGCGAGATGCCCGAACAGCTGCGCACGACCTTCGAGGAGCACAGCCTGAGCGCACGGCACGGCGCGGTGCTCACCCAGCTCATGGCCGGGGAGCCGGCGAGCGTCAGCGAGCTCGCGAAGCGACTGCGGCTGTCGCTGTCGACCGTGAGCGAACTGGTCGGCGCGCTCGGCCGGTCCGGGCTCGTCGTGCGCGAGGAAGACCCCGCCAACCGCAGGCGGACCCTGGTGTCCTTTCCGCCGGGAGTCCGGGCGGTGTACGAGGAGTTCGTCGCCATCCGCTGCGCGCCGCTGGTTCGGGCGATGTCGAAGCTCTCGGCGCGCGACCGGGCAGGCTTCCTCGCCGGGCTCTCGGCCTGGGCGGACGAAGAGCGGGAGATGGACGGACGTGGCTGACCACAGTGGACCCGTCGCCGGAGCCCGTCAGCGGGGTAGGTGCCGTGCGAAGAACGTGCGCACGTGGTCGCGGATCGCGGGCACCGATTCGGCCGGGTCGACCGCGCCGACCAGCTTCGCCCGGTCCTCGGCGCTCATCAGCCCGGCGTCCTGGAGCTGGGGTGCTTGGGCCCCGTAGTCGGTGAACACCCAATGTGTGGCGTTGTCGAGCTGTTCCCAGCGGGTGCATCCCCGGTGGGCGAGCATCGCCGTCCAGGTGCGCTCGAAGCGCTCGTCGCGGAAGCCGTCGGTGCCCAGCAGCAGCAACGGCCGGTCCACGCCGTCCCGGGCGACCGGGAGCAGTTCGCCGCCCTGGCCAGGTTGTTCCGGCTGGTAGTCGAGGTAGCCCTCCATGTTGACGGCGGCGTCGAGGCGCTGGTCCTCGTACAGCGCCTCGGTCACCGTCGCGCCGCCCGCGGAGTGGCCGTACGCGCCGACCCGCCGCAGGTCCAGCGCCCGGCCGAGGTTCTCGGGCAGCGCGCGAGCTTCCGCGTCCGGATTGCGCCCGGCGGCCAGGTCGTCCAGCCGGTCCAGGACGAACCGGGTGTCGGCGACCCGGGTGTCGAGCATGGTGCGGAACAGCTCCGGGTCGGTCCGGGGATCGCCGGGGATGTCGATCGTGCGCACCCGGCCGCCGGGGAATTCGACCTCGCTGGTTTCGCCGGGGTGGTCGATGGTCACCACGACGTTGCCGTGGCTGGCGAGTTCTTCGGCGAGCCCGGTGCCGATGGTGCGCGGGTCGGCGCCGCCCGGGCTGTAGAGCAGCACCGGGCGCGCGACGGGCTGGGCGGGCGCGCCGGTGTGCGAGTGGGTCGCGGTGGCCGCCCAGTCCACGCCCTCGTCCGGCAGCTCCGGATGCAGGTAGACAGGGTCGAAACCCTTGAACACCTCCGCCGCCGCGGGCGTCAGCTGCGGTGCGACTTGGTATCCGCGGACGGTGCTCGCGGGGTAGAACACCGTGACCATCAGTTCCCTGGCGGCGCCGTTCCACGGGTCGGTCCGGTCGCGGTCGACCAGGTGCAGCATCGTGGTGCCGAGCCGGTGCGGTCCGGTCGGCGCCGGTAGCCGCAAGGTCGTCGGCTCCGCGTGCGCGGTGCCGCTTGCGGCGGGGATCGTCGTTGTGCGCAACATGTTTTCCCTTCCGTTCCCAGGGCATGACAGGTCGAGCCCGCAACTTCCGTTCGGGCCTTTCGTCGAACCGGCCGGGTTCAGTTCTTCCGCATGACCGCGCAGGCGCGGTCCAGGTAGTCCAAGAAGTCCTCGCCGAACATGAAGCCGCGGTCGTCGGGGATGGCGCGTTCCCGGAGGAAGCGGAGCATCGCCTGCAGGATCGCGGGATCGCCGCCGGTGAACAGGTCGCCGAGCTCGAACAGGCGCCGCGTGGCGCGCTGCACCTCGGGATCGTCCACCGGGTCGTCGGCCTCGCAGTGCCGCACCAGCTTCGCCGCCACCAGCGGCCATTCCGCGTCCAGCAGCTTCCTGCCCGCCGCGCCGAGCGCGTCGGCGCGTTCGTCCAGGACTGCCTGCTGCTCGTCGGTGATGTACTGGTCGATCGTGGTCATCCGGCCCAGCGCGGTGAGGAACTCGCCGCCTTCCGGGCGCCACGAGCCGTCCAGCTGCTCCAGCAGGTTCCTGGTCCGGTTCCGCAGCGCGTCCAGCCGGCTCGCCTGCTCGTCGAGCTGGTCGAGGTGGCCGACCAGCACTTCGCGCAGCGCGGCGGGATCGGCCAGCACGTCGCCGATCTCCTCCAGCGACATCCCCAGCTGCCGCAGCAGCCGGATCTGGTAGAGCCGCTGCAGGTCCTGCTCGGTGTACCGGCGGTGCCCGGACCGGGTTCGCTCGCCGGCCCGCAGCAGCC
Organism: Saccharopolyspora sp. NPDC045839; assembly: GCF_056431645.1. NCBI lineage: Bacteria > Bacillati > Actinomycetota > Actinomycetes > Pseudonocardiales > Pseudonocardiaceae > Saccharopolyspora > Saccharopolyspora sp. NPDC045839. Next base: position 7,754 of record NZ_JBWKKH010000039.1, on the reverse strand, counting down.
CGAGCTCGTCGTAGTGGTGCAGCGTGCGCACGGTCAGGCCGGTAGCCCTGGCCAGCGCCCCAACGCTCCAAAGCGGCTGCTTCTCGCCCCCGGTTCCGGTCACGGGAACGACACTAGAACCTCCCGCTACGTCAGGTTCAACACCCGATTCGGCGCGTAACCGATCCCCAGCGCACGTGAGCCGCGACCGTCACCTGCGTGTGATCAGCTAGGTGCAATCGGGGTTAGTCGCGGCTGCCGGGCAGTTCTCTTGCCATCAAAACCTCGACCCGTGCCGGTACCCGGCACTGCGGTGATGCTGAGCCCGAGCATGAGATTGGTCAGATCCTCTAATGGGAGGCAGAGTTCATCGGCGACGTCGACAAGGCTGATCCGCTGTCCGCGAAGCGCACGCAAGACCTTCGTCAACAGTTGAGAATTTTCCCGGGGAACCCCACCGGGTTCGGCCCCTCGGAACCCCTGCTGGCTGAGTTCCACGCATGCGGATCGATAGTGATCGCCCGTGAGAAGCCCGAGGTCACGAAGCCGGTGCGTTAGCGCCATGGCCGACACTCGCCAAATGGCCCTGCCCTCGATGATCTGACTTGTCAGCGGTTCTCTTGGCATATGACTGAGCACGCTCGTGCGCGGCATGAGGAAAGCGCTCGCAAAGGCGTTGGCTTCATCTTCTGCTTCCTGCGACGGTAGCTCCGCAGCCCCTGAGTGGAGCACCAGGTGTCCGAGTTCGTGTGCGACATCGAACCGGCCGCGTTCCCCCGAAGTGAGGGTGTTGAGGAAGATGAACGGCCGCCCTCCGTGCCAAAGTGAAAAAGCGTCGACCTCGGCATCTTCTGGTGACAGGGCGAACAGTCGAACGCCGCGTGACTCCAGGAGGTGCACCATGTTCGTCGTCGGTTTGAGCTCGATGCCCCATGACGCCTGCACCATCTCCGCTGCGATCTCCGGGTCCACCCGATCGATGATCGGTACTGCGGCTTCCGGCAGGTCGAAACGGCTTTCAAGCCAACGGTTGAACTCCACTGCGAAAACGGCCGAGCTCGTCGCGGCATCGCGTTTGATCGCTGCGGTCTTCTTGCGAGCCCGGAAAGAAGGCGCACCCGATGCGATCTCATCGGGTTCAGGTGCCGCGAAGAAGTTCAGCGGGAACCTGAGTTGCTCCACGAGGGAAGCCAGTGCCGCGCGGTCGGGTTCCAGTCGGCCGCGTTCGTAGTCGCCGATGCGCCTTGCGGTAACTCCTGTCCGTCTTGCCAGTTCAGCCTGAGTCAGCCCACGACGTCGGCGGGCAAGTGCGAGGCGGCCTGGCGAGAACATGACTCCGCCATTGTCCACCCGTCGCGGTCAGCCCAACCCAGCACCGGGCTGAAGAGCTCGAACGTAGACATCGATCTCGTCCGGGTCCTCGGGTCCTCCGGGCATCACGATGGGGGCGAACCGGAGCGGTGGAAAGACCAGTCGTTCTCTCCAGGACGTGATGTGGCTGTCGGGAGAGATCGGGGCAGCCAACGAGACCTCTCTGCGCACCATGAACTCGTCGCCGACATCGAGGGGATAGGTCACAAGGAACCACACGTCCATCGCAGCGAGGTCTTCGATGTCAAGATGCCCGCGGTTGCTCGACTGCGTCAGGTCGAGATCGAGTGTCGGCTGCCCGGTACCTTGCGCTGTAGCCTCAGCAACCACCGCGCCCTTCGGGTACTTGCTCCGGGGGCCCGTCTTCGAGCGGGCGTCGCCCGTGTTCTGGTCACCCAACAAGACACCCAATGCCCTGCTCTTGTGGGCTTCGTACACCAACGGCACGTTGCGTGGATCCGCGTATCTCCAGCTGGCCTCAGCCACTACGCGGCGACGGAGCTCACCTACCCGTGCGATCCAGTCCTTGAGGCCGGGCGCAGATCGGGGCTCGAAGTCGTTGTTGGAACGCCTAGCGTTCACTCCGGCTCGGATGGCCTCATCAACCTGAGCGATATCGAGCCCAAGCTCTTCAAGGCGGCGTTCCGCAGCCGTACCGGTCCGGACGATCGTGCCTGACATCAAGCCCTCCCCAGCGCCGATGATCTGTTTCTAACGAAAGTGGATCTCCCTGGGAAACCGCCAATCGGGGCGGCGTCGCCTTACGTGGTCAACTCCCCGCCGTCAGCGACCATGCGGCCGTTGTGGATCACCGACCGGTCGCGGCCGCGGTCCATCACGGCGGAGGCTACGATTTCGCCGTCGACGAGTAGCAGGCCTGCCTGCGGGAACGCGATGCTCTCGACGTCGCAGCGGTCGCGGTGCGCCCCCTTCGCGGCCAGCACTCCTCCGAAGCGCTCCAGCCCGCATTTCGCCGATGCCGGAATCCACTGTGGACGTGTGGAGGCGGGTCTTGCGGCCCTCGGCCGGCCGCCTTACGATCCCTGCTACTCGATCGATCGATCGACGGACCCGGTCCGATCGGATCGGCTCGCGGCGGGAGTGATGGGATGCACGGCACCAGAGAACTGCGGCGAGTCGCTTCCGCGGCGTTCATCGGCACGGCGTTGGAGTGGTACGACTACTTCCTCTTCGGCGCGGCGGCCGCGCTGGTCTTCGACCGCGTGTTCTTCCCGGACCTCGATCCGGGCGTCGGCCTGATCGCCTCCTTCCTCACGTTCGCGGTCGGCTTCGTCGTCCGGCCGCTGGGCGGGATCCTGTTCGGGCACATCGGCGACCGCCTCGGCCGCCGCCGGGCGCTGACCGCCACCCTGCTGATCATGGGCCTGTCCACCGGCGCGATCGGCCTGCTGCCGGGATACCAGCAGATCGGCTTCATGGCCCCGGTGCTGCTCGCCGTTCTGCGCTGCCTGCAAGGGCTTTCCGCGGCCGGCGAGTGGTCCGGGGCGACGCTCATGGCGGTCGAGCACGCGCCAGAGGGGCGGCGCGGCTGGTACGGCGCGATGCCGCAGTACGGGGCGCCGGCGGGGACGCTGCTGTCCAGCGGCGCGATGGCGTTGGCGACGCTGCTCCCCGAGGAGCAGTTCGTGGCGTGGGGCTGGCGGATCCCGTTCCTGGCTTCGTTCGCGCTGCTGCTGGTCGGCTTCCAGGTCCGGCGCCGGATCGAGGAATCCCCTTTGTTCGAAAGGGAATCCCGGGAGAAGGTGCCCGTCCTGGCGGTGCTGCGGGGCCATTGGCGGGAGGTGGTGATCGCGTTGTCGGCGACCATCGCCAACACCGGCGGCCTGTACCTGCTGACGACGTTCCTGGTCGGCTACGGCACGACCGCGCTCGGCCTGCCCAGGCACGTGATGCTCGCGGCGACGCTGATCCCGGCGGCGCTGGAGTTCCCGGTGATGGCGCTGAGCGCCCGGCTGGCCGACCGGTTCGGCCCGGGCCGGATGTGCGTTGTCGGCTCGCTGCTCTCGGCGATCACCGCATTCCCGGTGTTCCTGCTGGTCGACACGCGATCCCCGGTGCTGGTGGTGCTGGGCGCCGCCGTCGGGATCGGCATGCTCACCATCACCTATGCGGCGCTGGGCACCCTGATCGCGTCGATCTTCCCGCCGTCGCTGCGTTACACGGGCGTCGCGATGGGCGTCAACCTCGCCGGGGTGGTCGGCGGGCTGCTGCCGTACTTCGCCACCCAGCTGCTCGTGCTGTCCGGCAACGCTTCCTGGCCCGCGGCGACGCTGCTGCTCGTGATCGCGGTGTGGAGCCTGCTCGGCAGCCTGGCCGCGCAGCGCCGCCTGGGGACGAAAAGCCAAGCGCGCCAACCCGAATCGGTGGCCTGAGAGGAATGAGCATGCCCAATGCGATGACCACATCAGGTCCGGTCGACCGCGACCGGCTCGGCCCGACCCTGCCGCACGAGCACCTGTTCATCAACCTGCTCCGCGAGCGCCGCGGCGACGGCCTGATCACCGACGAGCGGCTGGTCACCGCCGAAGTCGGCGCGTTCGCCGAACTCGGCGGCGGCACGATCGTGGACCTCACCTCCGCGGAACTGACCGTCGGAGCCGCCCCGGACCCCCGCAGCGACGCCGCAGGCGACACCCGGGACCCGGAGAACGTCCTGGCCGTCGCGCGCGTCGCGAAGGCCGCCGGGCTCAACGTGGTGCTGGGCACCGGGCACTACCGAGACCCGTTCCTGGACCGGGACTGGTTCGACCGGCACGACCCGGACCAGATCGCCGAGCGGCTGGTCCGGGACCTGACCGAAGGCTTCCCGGGGACCGGCACCCGGGCCGGCATCATCGGCGAGATCGGCGCCGACAAGTGGTACATCTCGGCGGCGGAGGAGCGCTCCTTCCGGGCCGCCGCCCGCGCCCACCGCGCAACCGGGGCGGCGATCTACACCCACGCGGCGCGCTGGCCGGTCGGGCTGCCGCAGCTCGACCTGCTCGCGGCGGAGGACGTCGCGCCGGAGCGGATCGCGATCGGGCACTGCGACCTGGTCGAGAAGCCGGGCTACGCGCTGGAAATCGCGCGGCGCGGGGCCTACGTCGGGATCGACACCATCTTCACGGCGAACCCGCACGAGGTGCGGCGGCGCGTGGCGCTGGTGGTCGAGCTCGCGCGAGCGGGACATCTCGACCAGATCCTGCTCTCCCACGACGTCTGCGTGAAATCGCAGCTCAGCGCATACGGCGGCACCGGCTACACGTTCCTGCACTCGACTTTCCGAGACGCCTTGCGGGCGGCGGGGATCGACGACGGGGAGTTCGAGCGGATCACGGAGGACAACCCGGCCCGACTGCTCTGCGGCTGACCCCGTGCTGAAGCGGCGCTTCCAGCGCCAGCCGACGCGAGCGAGGTCCGCACGGTCAACCCGATCGCGGGTGCACCCGGCTGTTGGTGTGGAGGTATCGGGCAGCGCCGTCCGCGAAGTCGTAGATCGCGACCGTCTGGGTGTCTTCCAAGGAATCCGCCGGCGGCATCAGGAAATGCGTCTCGCTCACCGGGAGCAGCTCGTACCTGATGCGGTCCGGTTTCTGGAGGAACTCCGCCTGCATCGGGTCGAGGACCAGGGTCAGGTGCAGCCTTCCGCCTTCGGCTGAGACCTCGTAGCGGGCGCCGGGGCGCTCGTAGACGCCGACATAGCTGGACAGGTCGAGGTTCCGCGTCGCGTCCGGTGCGGGCAGGTCCGGGACGGTGACCGTGCCGAGGTCGGTCAGGATCTCGTTGAACACCTCGCGGTAGAAGCTTTCCCGCGGCCCGCCGTTGGTCAGCATCGCGATGGCGGTGTTCGAGTCCGGCAGGAGCCGTAGCCGGGCGTTCTGGCCGATCGTGCTGCCGTCGGTCGCGTAGACGGTTTCGCCGTGCCAGTCGCACGCGATGAGACCGAGCGCCCATTCCGGCCCGAACATGTACGGGTCCGGTACGGGCACCCGCGAACGCATCATCTCCCGGATGCTCTCGGCCGAGACGATCCGCTTTCCGTTCGCCGCCGTGCCTTCGTCGAGCAGGACGTGCGCCATTGCGAGCACCTCCCGGGCCGTCGAGGTGATGCCCCCGCCGGGGTCGAAGGCGCGCGGCAGGTAGTCCACCGGGGTGACGATGGGGCCTTCTTCCGGGGAACGGATCAGGTGGCCGGTCGCGGCGCGGGTTTCGTCCACCTGCACGCGTCGGCTGCTCGTGCTGGTCAGACCCATGGGTTCGAAGAGGCGATCCCGCATGACGTCGTCCCAGCGCTTGCCGTCGTGCACCTCCAGGATCCGCGCGAGGATCGCGTAACCGAGCGCCGCGCTGTAACCGTGGGTGTGGCCGACCGGGAAGACCTGGGGCGCGTCGGCGATGTTCTCGACCATGCGCTCGTAGACGTCGTCTTCTTCGCCGGGATCGCCGTAGGTTTCCTCGATACCGCTGATGTGGCACAGCAGGTGCCGTGGGGTGACCGTGGCGCTCGCCTCCGGATCGGCAACCGTGAAACCGGGCAGATAGGTCCGCACCGGTTCGTCCAGATCGACTTTCCCCTCGTCGACGAGCTGCATGAAGGCCAGCGCGGTCCACGTCTTGGTCATGGAGCCGCACTGGTAAACGGTGTCCGTCGTAACGGGTTCCCGCGTTTCCACGTTCTTGACACCGACCGCGAGCTCGGCGAGTTCTCCGCCGTGGAGCACACCGATCGCGGCGCTCGGGATGCCGTACTCCGCCAGGAGTTCCGTGACCCGGGCTCGAATCCGCGGCACGTCGATCGTCATCGCGGGAGACCGACCGCGTTCGCGGCGTCCGCTTCGAAGTACTCCGTCGTGGCACAGGCGCCGGTGTGCGCCTCGAAGAAGTCCCGAACGGCATCGATGGAGTCGTGGTCGATGACGTTGACCGCCTTGGCCCCGTCCTTGCTCGCGACCGCCAGCTTCCACTTGGCGCCCTTGGGGAGCTTGGCGTGCGCCGTCTTCAGGCCACTCCAGAACTTGCCGTCGTCCGAGACGGTCGATATGGCCATCACGTGCATCGTTGTGCCCTCTCTTTCGGAATGATGAAAAGCTACGTTGCGTTTCAGATTTGGTCAACGACATGAGAGTGCAAAACAGTAGTTGAAAACCAATCGTTGCAACAGGATTGTGAATGAATGCAACTGTCCAAATGGGATCGTTGCAATGTACTGTCGATGAATGCAAGAGGAGGTGTGCCGGTGCCAGGAGGCAGGCTGACCCACGAGGACCGCCGGCGGATCGCGGCATGGCTGGCCGACGGGCTCGGTTACGCGGAGATCGGCCGTCGGCTCGGCCGGCCGACCTCCACGATCAGCCGCGAGGTGGCGCGAAACGCCGCATCAGGCGACTACCTGGCCGACCACGCGCAGCAGGCCGCCGGCCACCGTGCCCGCCGACGCAAGCCGACCCGGCCGGCCGAGCCGGCGACCGACGGGCAGCCGACCGAGGTGAAGCGCGGCTTCGTGGACCAGTTCGCGGCCCGGCTGACCGCGACCGGCCTGCCCCGGATGACCGCCCGGGTGTTCGTCTGCCTGCTCACCGCCGACGCCGACGGGCTGACGGCAGCCGACCTGGTGGACCGGCTGCAGGTCAGCCCGGCATCGGTGTCCAAGTCCATCGGCTACCTCGAAGCCATGGAATTGGTGGTGCGCCAACAGGATCCCGGTGGGCGCCGCGAGCGGTACGCCATCGACGACGACGTCTGGCTTCGGGCGTGGCAGGCCGACACCGGCGCACACGGCGAGATCGCCACCGCCGCACAGCGGGGCATCGAGATCTTCGGCGCCGACACGACCGCCGGTGACCGGCTCGGCAAGATGGGCCGGTTCTTCGCCAGGCTCAGCGAGCAGATGAGCGGCAGCACCCTCGCCGAGGCCGTCGTGCACGACGCGCTGACCGTGCTCGCCGCCCTCGTGCACGCCGGCCGACCGGTCGCCCTGGACGTGCTGGCCACCGCGCTCGACTGGCCCCGGGAGCGTGCCACCGCCGCGCTGGACGCGATCCAGCGTCAACCGGCGATCGCCGATCCCCTCGCCCTGCGGGCCAGCGGGCCCGAGACGTACGTCCTCACCACGAGACCGGACCGCCTGAGCCCGGCGCAACGCGCAGCACTCGAGAAGTGAGTCGGCGCGCCCTCGATATGGGCGCCGGCATGCGCAGGTCGGCTCGGGGCGGAGCGCCTTCCGGTAGGTGCGGGCCGGGGCGCTTCCCACGCCGGACGCCGTCGGCACCCGGACCCCTCCGAGCACGTCACCCAGGGGTGTGGTCTTGGCGTTTTCGATGCTCCTATTGTTTGTCAAGTGGTGGTGAGGGCGAGGTCTGTGGTGATGGTGCGGTAGATCTTGCGGGCGAGGTAGCGTTTCAGGC